>NZ_JAQTWM010000038.1 GCF_028689305.1 Rhodoferax sp.
AGTTTAGAAGCAGCAGCATGACAAATCTTGCGCAGTTGCAGCGTGCGCCAGCATTTAGGCGCTGCGAAACAGGATGGGGGTGGACAGATCGGGGCTGGCATCGTCACACGCATAATCCAGCCTCGTTTCTTTTTCTACACTCCCACCCATGCCCAGCCGCCAAGCCCTTGATGCCAGAGCCGTCACCCTGATGGGGGTGCTGTGTGCCGTGTGGAGCCTGCAGCAGGTGGTGCTCAAAGCCACCGCGGCTGACATTGCGCCGGTCATGCAGATCGCGCTGCGCTCGGGCGGCGCGGCGCTGCTGGTGGCCCTGGTGATGTGGTGGCGCGGCGAGCGCATGGACTGGCGCGACGGCAGCTTGCCGGCAGGGCTGATCGTGGGGGTGCTGTTTGCGCTGGAGTTTTTGCTGGTGGCCGAAGGCCTGCGCCATACCAGCGCCTCACACATGGTGGTGTTCTTGTACACCGCACCGGTGTTTGCCGCGCTGGGCCTGCACTGGCGGCTACCGGCCGAACGGCTGGGTGCGCTGCAGTGGCTGGGCATCACGCTGGCATTTGGTGGCATCGCGGCGGCGTTTCTGGGGCGCAGTACCCCGATCAGCGCGCCAGCGGGCAACACCCTGTGGGGTGATTTTCTGGGGCTGCTGGCGGGTATGGCCTGGGCCGCCACCACGGTGGTGGTACGCAGCTCGGTGCTGGCCAGGGCGGCTGCCACACAAACCCTGCTGTACCAGCTGCTGGGCGCATTTGTGTTGCTGCTGGCCGGTGCCTGGCTGAGCGGGCAGGCGCGTTTCAACCCGACCCCCCAGGTCTGGGCCAGCCTGGCGTTTCACACGCTGGTGGTGTCGTTTGCCAGTTTTTTGGTGTGGTTCTGGCTGTTGCGCCATTACCTGGCCTCCCGCCTGGGGGTGTTTTCTTTCCTCACTCCCCTGTTTGGCATCGTGTTTGGCGCTTGGCTGCTGCAAGAACCCATTGAGCCGCGCTTTTTGCTCGCCGCCGTGCCGGTGCTCCTTGGCATTGTGCTGGTCAGCGGCGCTGGCTGGCTGGAGCAATGGTGGCGCCGCGTGGCCACCACCACGTCAACAACCGGCGTCGTCAGGCGGACGCCAGCTCAAACACCCCCAGCCGCTGCGCCTGACCGTTGAGCAACACCTCCACCAGATGCTGGCCGGGGTAGTGTTTGCGGGTCGTCATCTCGGCCAGTGACAGTTTTTTGCTCAGCGGCACGCTCTGACCGGGCGCCAGCGCCAGGGCCTTGAGCTTGAACACCTTGGCGCGGGCCTGGCCATTGGCCTTGACGTAATGCACGGCCAGGTCCACCAGCACCCGCTGCGCCCGGGGTTCGGTATTGGTCAGTACGAAGCCGATCTTCACCTGGCCGCCCATCACCGCGCGGGCCGGGCTGATCTGCACCTGGCTCACCGACACCCGGGATGGCTGGCCAAAACCCAACACCTGCAGGGCGCCGTCTTCGCCCCGCTTGACCGCCGAACGCAAGGCGTGGCCGACGATCCAGGCGCGCTCGGGGCTGGCGCCCCGCAGCCAGGCCTGGGCGGTGCGCGCCAGCAGCTCCGGGTGGTCCTTGCCAATGTCGTTGAGATTGTTGGCCACCGAGCGGCGCACAGACAGCTCGGGGTCGTCCTTGAGCAACTCCAGCAGCGCCAGCACCGGCGTCGGGTCGGCCTGGAACTGGCGCAGTCGCGGTGCCCAGGGCAGCCGCGGGCGGGTGCCTTCGGAGACCAGACGCCGGACCTGGGCACTGGGGTCGCGAGCCCAGGCCTGGAGTTGGCGCAGCGTGGCTTGCGGGTAGCGCTCGATGAACGGGCGAATGCTGAATTCGGCGGTGAAACGCTGGGTCAAGGCATGCTGGGCCTGCATCGACAGCTCAAAATGGTCCAGCCCATACTCGGCCACAAACAGGGTGTGCGGCAAATACAGGAACGAGGCCAGGCTCAGGCTGGGGTCGCGCCCATGGGGCTGGTCCAGCGAGGCCAACAAAATGGCCAGTGCCTGGGCATAGTCCTGCGGCAAGTGACGCCGCAGGGCCTGGGCGATCTTTTTGCCGCGTGGCATCAACGCCAGCGCCTCATACCCGTCAAGCGCATCGCGGACAAAACCGGCGCGGTTGAAGGACGGATGCACCGCAGCAACCATGCCGGCAATGGCATGGGGCACATCAGCGCCATATTGGTTTTTCAGAGCTTCGGCCATGGGTTACGTCCAATACAAGGAGGGGAAACCCATGTTACTTGGCTGGTGAAACCAGCCGCTGGGCAAGGACGGTCTTTTCTGTCACCATTGACGCCGGTCTTGTGACCACTCCCAAGGCAGGAAAATCATGTCCTTTCTTTCCAGATTGTTCCAGCCGGCCCGGCCTGCCGTGCCAGCCAGCCCCAGCCTCCCAGAGGTGTACTGGAGTCTGGCGCCCGACCAGTTGATGGCGGCGCTGGGCAGCAGCGCGGCGGGTTTGTCGCCCAGGGAAGCTGCCCACCGCCTCCAACACAACGGCCCCCAAACCCTACAGACCCACCAACAGACCACGGCGCTGGGGCTGCTGGCCAGCCAGTTCAAGAACCCGCTGGTGCTGATCCTGCTGGTGGCGTCGGTCATCTCGCTGGTGGCGGCCGAATGGGTCGACGCCGCCGTGGTGCTGGCCATCGTGCTGGGTAGCACCGTGCTCGGCTTCGCCCAGGAGTACGTCGCTGGCAACGCCATTGCCAGGCTGCGCAGCAAAGTCACGATCCACTCCACCGTGCTGCGCGACGGCCAGCCGCACACCCTGCCCTCACACCAGGTCATGCCGGGTGACGTGGTGCTGTTGAGTGCCGGCAGCCTGATTCCGGCCGACGGCGTGGTGCTGCAGGCGCGCGACTGTTTTGTCAACCAGGCGGTTCTCACCGGCGAAACCTTTCCGGTGGAAAAACGCCCCGGCGCCGTGGCCGCCAAAGCCAGCCTGGCCGAACGCGCCAACTGCGTGTTCATGGGCACCAGCGTCAGCAGCGGCACCGCGCAGGTGCTGGTCACCCAGACCGGCCAGGCCACGGTGTTTGGCCAGATCGCCGGCAAGCTGGCGCTGCGGCCACCGATGACCGAATTCGAGCGCGGCATCCAGCGTTTTGGCTACCTGCTGACCCGCGTCATGCTGGTGATGGTGCTGGCCGTGCTGGCCATCAACATTTTCCTGGCCAAACCGCCCATCGCCTCGCTGCTGTTTGCCCTGGCGCTGGCCGTGGGCCTGACGCCGGAGCTGTTGCCGGCGATTGTCAGCATCACCCTGTCGCATGGCGCCAAACGCATGGCCCGGCTTGGGGTGATCGTGCGCCGGCTCAACTCAATTGAAAACCTGGGCAGCATGGATGTGTTGTGCACCGACAAAACCGGCACACTGACGGCCGGTGTGGTGCAGCTTGACGCCGCGCTGGACCCGGCGGGCCAGACCAGTGCCGGCGTGTTGCGGCTGGCCGGCCTCAATGCGCAGTTCCAGTCCGGCCTGGCCAATCCGCTGGACGATGCCGTATTGGCCGCCGTCCGGCAGGCCGGCCTGGACCTGGGCGCCCTGCACAAGGTGGACGAGATTCCCTATGACTTCGGGCGCAAATGCCTGTCGGTGGTGGTCACCGACACCAACGGGCGGTGCACCCTGATCACCAAGGGTGCACTCGACAAGGTGCTGGCGCTGTGCACCCATGCTGGCGACGACGCCACGGCGCTGGATGCGGCCCGGCGCGCCGACATCGAGGCCCGCTTCGAGGCCTGGAGCGGCCAGGGTTACCGGGTGCTGGGGGTGGCCTCACGGCCGGTGCCGGCCCGCAGCGACCCGTATTCCCGCAGCGACGAGGCACAACTGTGTTTTGCCGGTTTTCTGCTGTTCATGGACCCGCCCAAGGCCGATGCGCGCCAGACCGTCATCGATCTGGCGCAACGCGGCGTGCAACTCAAGATCATCACCGGCGACAACCACAAGGTGGCACGCCATGTGGCGCAGGCGGTGGAACTGCCGGTGGTGCGGGTCATGACCGGGCGCGAGCTCAATGCGCTGGGTGACGGCGCGCTGATGCACGCAGCGGCCCGCACCACGGTGTTTGCCGAGGTCGACCCGAACCAGAAAGAGCGCATCATCCTGGCGCTGCAAAAAACCGGGCATGTGGTGGGCTACATGGGTGACGGCATCAACGACGCGCTGGCGCTGCACACCGCCGACGTGGGCATCTCGGTGGACACCGCGGTGGATGTGGCCAAGGACGCCGCCGACTTTGTGCTGCTGCGCAAGGACCTGGGCATTTTGCGCCTGGGCATCGACGAAGGCCGCATGACCTTTGCCAACACGCTCAAATACATCATGACCACCATCAGCGCCAATTTCGGCAACATGTTCAGCATGGCGCTGGCCTCGCTGTTCCTGCCGTTCCTGCCCCTGCTGGCCTCGCAGATCCTGCTCAACAACTTCCTGTCCGACATTCCGGCGGCGGCCATCGCCAGTGACCGGGTGGACAAGGCCTGGGTGGCCCGGCCCCGGCGCTGGGACACCCGGTTCATCCGCGACTACATGGTGGTGTTTGGCCTGCTCAGTTCGGTGTTTGACCTGCTGACCTTTGCCGCGCTGCTGTGGCTGTTCCAGGCCGCGCCGGAGGAATTCCGCACCGGCTGGTTCATCGAATCGCTGCTGACCGAGCTGGTGGTGGCGCTGGTGGTGCGCACCCGCGGGCCGTTCTACCGCAGCCGCCCGGGCCGCCTGCTGCTGGGCAGCACCGTGCTGATGATGGCGCTGGCGCTGATGATGCCCTACCTGCCGTTCAGCGCGATTTTTGGCTTTGTGCCCTTGCCCGCACCGCTGCTGCTGGGCATGATCGGCCTGACGCTGGCCTACGTGCTGGCGGTGGAACTGGCCAAGAAGCAGTTCTATGCCCGAGCGGCCAATGTGAATGCCTGAGCCGCTGACACAATTGCTATTATTTATATAGCTTAATGCGCTTATTCCATCCGGGCCAGGCCATGATTTTTCATGAAATCATGACGGCGGCAGGGTAGCCTGCAAGTGCTGCAGGGCCTGCCGGGTGAAGTCATCCGCCGGGAAGAAAGCTTCCACCGCCAGTTCCTGCAAGGTGACATCCACCGGTGAACCAAAGATGGTGGTGGTGCTGATGAACGAGAACACACCCTGGGCCGTTCTGAGCTGCAGGGGCATGACCACACCGACGTGTTCGCCCTCCAGCTGGGTCGGACTGGCCGCCGGGGGCAGCGGGTAAGCCTGGAGTTCATCCAGCAAATCCTGCAGCTGCGGGTCAACCGTGGCCGCAATCTGCTGACGCAGACGTTCAAACAGGTGGCCGCGCCACTGCACCAGGTTGACGATGGCGCTGGCAAGGCCTTGCGGGTGCAGGCTCAGACGCAGCACATTCACTGGCGCCTGCAGCAACGTGGTGTCGGCACCGGCCAACAACAGCGGCACCATGCGGTTGCTCGCCACCAGGTTCCAGTGGCGATCAACCGCCAGGGCCGGATAGGGTTCATGGCTTTGCAGCAGCAGCGTCACCGCCTGCCGGGCCGCAAACAGCGCCGGGTCGTCCAGGGGCCGCTCGCGGTACATCGGCGCATAACCGGCCGCGACCAGCAGGGTGTTGCGTTCACGTAAGGGAATGTCCAGCCGCGCCACCAGCCGCAATACCATCTCGCGGCTGGGCACCGAGCGGCCGGTTTCTACATAACTCAAGTGGCGCGTGGAGATACGCGCCTCTTGTGCCAGTTCCAGCTGGCTCAAGCGGCGATGCTGGCGCCAGTGACGCAAGTGCTGACCAAAAGCGGAGAGGGTGCCGCGCGGCACGGAATGGCTGGGGTGTTGGGCGCTGGCGTTCATGGCGCCATCGTAAAGCCAGAGCAACCCGATTTCCATGACCTCCGAGGTTATCGACTGGCCGCACCGTTGCGGCCATGATGCCGCCCGACCGCACCGAATCGGATGGCCCGGTGCGTGCCATCGTTCCCTGGCCATCGGTGTTGTCTCAAGGAATTTGTCATGCCACTTGCCCTGCTGTCGTCCCCCCATTTCCTGCGCCATGTGTTGCGCCTGGATGCCCTGTCGTGTGCCGTCTGTGGATTGCTGCAGGTGCTGGTGCCCGGCCAGATGAGCACCTTGCTGGCCCTGCCGGTCGCGCTGCTGACCTACAGTGGGGAGTTCCTGCTGCTGTATGCCGCGCTGGTGGCCTGGATTGCCAGCCGGGTGCCCCTGCCGCGCACGCTGGTCTGGCTGCTGCTGGCCGGCAATCTGGCGTGGGCGCTGGGCTGCGTGCTGCTGCTCGTCGGCACCGGCCTGTCGCCCTCCACCCTGGGCACGGCGTATGTGCTGCTACAGGCGCTCACGGTACTGGTGATGGCCGAACTGCAGTTCGTGGGTCTGCGGCGCGCGGCGCCCGCAGAACCGGCTTGGTAAACATCCCAACCGTCCCAGCCGGGCCCGGGTACTCTTCAGAGCCGGGTTTTCAGCACCAGGATGGCGCCCAGGGATTGCAGACCCACCTGTTCTTCCAGCGTCCAGCCGGCGCGCTCGAACAGCTGTTGCCATTCGCGCAGGGTGCGCTCCTTGCCGCGGGTGGCCATGAACATCTGCATGTCGAACGAGGCGTTGGACAGGTCGGCCTTCACGCTCGGCACCACCACCTCCATCACGGCCACGCGCGCGCCGGTGCTGCCCACGGCCTGTGCCAACCGACGCAGGGCCTGGACGCAGGTGTCGTCATCCATGCCATGCAGCACGCCGCACAGCAGGTAGATGTCCTGCTTACCCTGCGCCGCTGGCACCCCGGCGAGCAGGTCGCCGGCCTGCCAGGTCAGGCGATTCAGCAGCTCGGGCGGTTCCTTGCCGTTCCAATAGTCCTTGGCCGTGCTGACGACCTGCTCCCGGTCGAACACCAGGGCCTTGAGCTGCGGGTGGCGCTTGAGGATGGCCAGGGACTTGCTGCCCTTGGAGCCGCCGACGTCGATGATGCGTTCGAACCGCCCCCAGTCGAAGTCGGTGGCGAAACTGTCCCCGGCCAGGGCCTCCACGCTGTCCATGGCCCGGGCGAACAGGGCGTCAAACCCGGCGTGGTGGTCCATGTAGGCATACAGCTCGTGGCCGTGCACCACCTGGAACGGCACGGCCCCGGTGCGCACGCCGTGTTCCAGCTGCTCCAGCCACGGCAGGCTCATTTCGGGCGAGTTGTGCATCAGGATCATGGCGCGCACGTTCTTCGGCCGGTCTTCCCGCAGACAGGTGGACAGCGCGTTGTTGCGGAACACGCCGGGGGAGACTTCTTCAAAGACGCCCATGGCGGCGAGCATGCGCAACAACCGGAACAGGGCCTGCGGTTGCACCGACACCCGCTCGGCCAGAGTGTCCGCGCTCAGGCTGTTCTCGCCCAGCGTGGTGGCAATGTCCAGCCGCGCTGCCACGTGCAGCACGCGCGACTGCCAGAACGCGGAGCCGATCTGCATCAGGCGAAACGGCGCGGGCGTGAGTTTGTGGGGCAGGTTCTGCAGCCAGCCCGCAAACTTCAGCAACTTGGCAAAGCGGCGCACGGCGCCGGCGTTTTTCTGGAACGTCATGTGAAATGTCCTGTTAAGCATGTGAACGCGGGGCCAGGCCCGCGGTGAAGAGGTGGCCGTTGAACGCGGCGAGCTGTTCGAGAAACGCCGCGTCCATCGGCTGGCCCCGCTGCGCCTCGAAAAAGTCCTTCAGCAGCATGGGCATCATGGCCAGGCTGACGAACGCCATGCGCACGATGTCCGGGTCCAGCGTGGCTGCCAGCTGGCCTGCGGACTTGAGGGCGGCCACCTTGCGCGCGCCACCCGTGCGTCCGCGTTCGAGCAGTTGCAGGATGAAGCGCCGCCCCGGGCCCTGGTTGAGCGCCAGCACTTTCAGGATCAGCCTGGGGAACTCGGGTTTTTGCACCATCGTGTCGTAGTACAGCTTGAAGTAGTCCTTGAGCCCGGCCACCGTGGTGAGCATCTGCCCATCGAGCACGGCCAGCAGGGGGTTCAGCGTCTCACGGATCATTTCCTCGTAGAGGCCTTCCTTGTTGCCGAAGTAGTAGCGGATCATCGACACGTTGGCAGCGGCCCGATCGGCGATCAGCCGGGTCGAGACCTTGTGGTAATCGTCGGACAAAAAAGTGTCGCGCGCCGCGTTGAGCAGCCGCTGGCGCACGGTCTCGCCCGATGTCCCGGACCGTGCCGTGCTGACGGGAGGGGCATGAACGTTGGTCATGGTTTGTTCACTTTCAAAAAATGTCTGGCAACGTTACCAGTCCCTCGGCCTGGCGTGGGCATGTTTTGTCAATCAATCGGGCCGGCTTGATTGAGGCCATGCCCCGACGGCAGCAAAGTGGCGGACTTCACGTCAAAATGGTCCGGCTTGTCACCCACCCGAACCTTGAGGAGATCTCCATGTCCAGTCTGTCGACCTTTCCCGTGACCCGCAAGTGGCCCGCCCAGCACCCCGAGTGGCTGCAACTGTATTCACTGCCGACGCCCAATGGCGTCAAGGTGTCGATCATGCTGGAAGAGACCGGCCTGCCCTACGAAGCCCATGCGGTGAGCTTTGAAACCAACGACCAGTTTTCGCCCGAGTTCCTGTCACTCAACCCGAACAACAAGATCCCGGCCATCCTGGACCCCAACGGCCCGGGCGGCCAGCCACTGGCGCTGTTCGAGTCCGGGGCGATCCTGCTCTACCTGGCAGAGAAAACCGGCCAGTTCCTCCCGCCGGATGCCGCGCAGCGTTACGAGACCCTCCAGTGGCTGATGTTCCAGATGGGTGGAATCGGACCGATGTTCGGGCAGGTTGGCTTCTTTCAGATTTTTGGCGGCAAGGACTTCGAAGACAAGCGCCCACGGGACCGCTATGTGGCCGAAAGCCGGCGTCTGCTGGGGGTGCTGGACCAGCGGCTGAGCAAGCGCGCCTGGATCATGGGTGAGGCCTACACCATTGCCGACATCGCGATCTTCCCCTGGGTGCGCAATCTGATCGAGCGCTACCAGGCGGGAGAACTGGTGGGCATCCAGGACTTTCCCGAAGTCCGGCGGGCACTGGCCGCCTTCCTGGCGCGACCAGCGGTTGTGCGCGGGCTGGGTGTTCCCAAAAGCTCCTGAAAAAGGAGCTGCTCCGCCTTGTTTTACCTGGGCTAGAGGCCGTTTTCGACCATATCCAGCAGGCGTTGCCCCACCTGCAACAGTCGTGGCCCGATGGCCGGGCCCAGGGGCCCGTCGATCACCAGCATGGCCAGACCATGCACCGCCGACCAGGCCAGAAATTCGGCGCCGGGCCGACGCTCAGGCGGCAACACACCGGCAGTCACCAGCCCGTCCAGCGCCGCACCCAGCAGCTCAAACGGGTTCAGCCCGCTGTCACCGGCCTTGGCAAAACGCAGGTAGCACATGCCCACCGCCCGCACACTGGCCCGGGCCACCGCAGCGGGTCCGCCAGCACGTGCCAGTTCAAGACCCGCCTCCAGCAAGGCACGACGCAAGTCACCATGGCGATAGGTATTGCGCGCGGGTCGGCCAATGCTTGATACGTCAGTCATGTTATTTCTGAAATGTGGACGATGTACACAATTGAATGCCGACGTGACAAGCCAGTGCCCGTCCTGGCATCACCCCGCTGCCCCCCAATCCAAAGGAGCGTCCATGAAAGTCGAACCCTATCTGTTTTTCAACGGTCAATGTGAAGAGGCCATCACGTTCTATCAAAAAGCCCTGGGCGCAGAGCTGCTGATGCAGATGCGCATGAGCGACAACCCAGACGCACACCCGCCAGGCGTGCTGCCGCCGGGCTTCGAGCACAAGATCATGCACGCCAGCCTGCGCATTGGCGACACCACGGTCATGCTCTCGGATGGCAACAACCCCAACAAAGCCAGTTTCCAGGGTTTCTCACTGTCGATAGCCGCAACGGACGTGGCCCACGCCGAGCAGCTCTTCAACGCACTGGCCCAGGGCGGCCAGGTCCAGATGCCACTGGGCAAGACGTTTTACTCGCCCTGCTTCGGCATGGTGGCTGACCGTTTTGGCGTGAGCTGGATGGTGATTGTGCCGGCGTGAGGCCGTGGCGCTCAGGCCGACAAATCCAGGCAGACCGCCCACGGCGAGGCCTCGCCCAGGTCTTCGTGGCTGCTCAGCACCCAGCACACCTCTGCGGCACGGGCCTGCTCAGCCAGGACCTGACGCAAGTATTGCAGTGACGCAGCGTCCAGCGCGTTGAAGGGTTCGTCGAGCAACCGTACCGGGGTGCCTGCCGCCAGGGTGGCGCTGATCCAGACCTTGCGCTGGGTGCCACTGGACAAGGTGCGCAGCGGCGCGGCCAGATGCGGCGCCAGACCCAGGGCCAGGGCATGCTGGCGCAACGCTGCTTGATCCAGGCGTGGGTACAGCCCGCGCATGAAGCTCCAGTATTCGACCGGGCTGAGGTGATCGAAGGCGATCGCGTCCGGGCCGCACCAGAATACCTGGCGCCGGTAGTCCAGCGGGGCGCTGTGCTGGTCCACCCCAGCAGCACTGAGCTGCCCGTGACGGGGCACCAGCGCACCGGCCAGCAATTTGAGCAAGGTCGATTTGCCGCACCCGTTGGGGCCTTGGAGCCAGGTCAAGCCCGCCTTGAATTCGCCCGACCAGCCGGCGAAAACGTGCCGGTGCGGGTAACTGAAGTGCAGTGATCGAACCTGCAGCAGGCAGGGCAACAGTTTTGAATTCATGCCACAAACACCTCGGAAGCCAGTGCCACCATCAGCACCAGTGTCAATATCCAGCGCACCACCTGGTTCTGTGGCGTTGCCGCAGGCGCCTGGCCACCCCACTGCCAGGCATGGCCCAACAGACTCACCAGCCAGAACAGGCCCGCCACCAGCGGCTTGATGGCTGCAGCGCTGAACCACCAGGCCAGCGGCAACATGCACAGTCCCACCAGCAAGGGCAACAGACCCAGGCCACGGCGCCACCACAAAAGCTGCCCTGCAGACAGCGGCAGCGACACACTGGCTTCATGCAGCGGCGCCAGCTCCCGCTGGATCAGGGCCTGCAGGCGGCTGCTGCCAGCCAGACTCACCAGGCACCACACTGCCAGACACCACGATGCGCCATCCACGCCGGCAACACGCCAGCGGCCACGGGCCATGACCAGCTCCAGCAGCAGCAGCACCAGGGTCAACCCCAGCAGCCAACGCCCGGTGCGCCGGGCCGGACCACGCAGCATCGGCCAATACAGCAGGGCCCAGCCGGGGTGCTGCCGACGCGGCAACGGCAGCCAGCCATGCCGGACTGCCGTCGCCCCGTCATCGGGGCGGGCCTGTCGCGCTGGCCGGCGCATGGACTGCAACACCAGCATGCCCAGCAGCTGTGACAGGGCCATCGACACGAAGGTCATCCACACGGCAGCCGCTTCATGGCCACGCAACCATTGGGGTGGCGGGGCCAGCCACGCCGCCGCCCCCACGGTATACACCACCCACAGCGGCAGCAGCGCCAGTGCCACCACCGCGGCGTCGCTCACCCGCAGGTCGCGCCGGGTCAGCGGCAAGGCGCGTTCTGTCTCGGCCCATCGCGCCGGCCACAACACCGGCCGCAAGGCCAGAATCAGGACACCCCCGACCAGCGAATGCAAGGCCGCCGTCAGCAAGCCCGCGCCCAGCCCCTGGCTGGCAGCCTGGAACAGCGCCAGCACGGACCAGGCCAGCATCGCCGCCATCGACGTCCCTGCCCCCGGGCTGAAGGCCCCCAGCAAAGCCAGGCCAATCACCAGGTAGATCAGCCATTGCCGTGCCAGGCGACGCAGCACGCTGGCGCACCACTGGAGCCGGATGCGGTGATAACTGAGCGGTGTGGGCAGCACTAGGGGCACGATGCGGTGAGAACCGGAAACATGGCAAGCCTGAAAGTATCGCATCCTGGGACAAGCCTCCTAGAATGCGCCATTTGGTGTTGTCATGGTTTCGGGCAATTGAACTCTTCAAGCGAGGTATCCCAATGTCCACCGATCAAGAACCCCATGCCGGCCTGTCCGGCGATGACGGTCCGCTGTTGGTCAGCCACCTCACCCGCCAGACGTTTGCGGTGGTGTTGGCCGGTGGTCGTGGCAGCCGCCTGCATGAGCTGACCGACTGGCGCTCCAAACCTGCCGTCCCCTTTGGGGGCAAGTTCCGCATCATTGACTTCACCTTGTCAAACTGCGTGAATTCGGGCGTACGCCGCATCGGGGTGGCCACACAGTACAAGGCGCAAAGCTTGATCCGGCATCTGCAGCTGGGCTGGAGTTTTCTGGATGGCCGCCAGGGTGAATCGATAGAAATCATGCCGGCCCAACAGCAACTGGATGAGGCGCACTGGTACCAGGGCACCGCTGACGCGGTGTTCCAGAACCTGCGGGAAATCCGCCACAACAACCCTGAATACGTGCTGGTGCTCTCGGGCGATCACATCTACCGCATGGACTATGGCTGCATTCTGGTGGACCACGTGCGCCGCAACGCCGATCTCACCATGGCCTGCATCGAAGTGCCCATCCAGGAAGCCAGTGCTTTGGGCGTGATGGCGGTGGATGACGAAGGCCGTATTCAAGATTTTGAAGAAAAACCCGCCCAACCGCGCTGTATGCCCGGCCAGCCACACAAGGCATTGGCCAATATGGGTGTTTATGTGTTTAAGGCGCGTTTTTTGTTTGAGCAATTGCACCGCGACGCCGCTGACCCGACATCCAGTCACGATTTCGGCAAGGACGTGATCCCGTATTGCGTCAGGAATTTCCGCTGTTACGCCCAGAACTTTGAGGACAGTTGCGTGCAGGAAGCTGGCAAGCCTGCCTACTGGCGCGACGTTGGCACGCTGGACGCGTATTGGGAAGCCAATATGGACTTGGTGCAGGTCACGCCGCACCTGAATCTGTACGACGACAGTTGGCCGATCTGGACCTGGCAGCCACAGAAACCACCGGCCAAGTTTGTGTTTGATGACGACAACCGCCGCGGCATGGCGCTGGACTCCCTGGTGGCAGGCGGCGGCATCATCAGCGGCTCAACGATACGGCGCTCCATGCTGTTCTCTGGCGTGCATGTGCAAAGTTATTCGCTGGTGGAAGACTCCATCCTGCTGCCCAACGTGCAGATTGGCCACCAATGCATCCTGAAAAAATGCATTCTCGACAAGAACTGCATCATCCCGGATGGCACCCACATCGGGCTGGCCCCGGACGAGGACCGTCGGCGCTTTCGCGTCACTGACTCAGGCATCACCCTGGTAACCCAGACCATGCTGGGGCAGGACGTGAACCCGATCTGGTGAGTCAGCCACAGACCGCCAGCGACTTTTCCTGCGCCCAATAGCTGGGCAGGCCGCTGGTGAACGCCAGGTCAGTGGCAAAAAAGCCGGCAAAACCCCGGCTTCTGGCCACGGCGGCAGCTTGCCGCATGTCGGCTTCGCTGGCCGACAGTGCCATGATCCAGCACTGGGAAGCAAACGCATCCAGCGTGGCAGGCAATCTGGCACTGGTGTAACTGGACCAGGGGTTTTCAAACACCAGGATGTCGATGCCTGGCGCCAAGCCGAAATACGCCAGATCCGGGGCCATGCCCGGGTTCAGCATGAAACGCCGGCCGGCACGCGCGGCGCTGGCCGACACCAGCAGGCTGCGGTAATACGGCACATCGCCACTGGTGGCCGAAGCTTCGTCGATGAAAAAATCGTCCACCCCGTAGAGCTGGGTCCAGGTCTGCATATCGGCCAGCACCTCGGCCATGGGACGCTGGCCATAACCGGTATAGACATACCCTTTGACGCGGTGGCCTGCCGCACGCACCTGATTGATCCAGCCCAGGTATTGGGCGTCGGGTTTGCTCCCCGGCCCATTGCTGACATTGGCAATCACCACGGCCGACTGGCGGGTTGCCGCCAGTTCGGCCCAGGGTGCCGCCTTGTAGAAATAAGCTGGCACCAGGGTGCTCAGGCAGACCTGCGCAACACCCGGTGTGGCGGTGGAGCCACCGCCGCCGCACCCTGCCAGCGCCAGCGCACCAGCCTGCAGCAGCCAGGCCCGCCGGTCAGAGGATAAACACGTCGATGGTTCGTCGTGCTTCGCCACCTTACTTGGCAACCACCCGCACCATTTCCAGGCACTTGTTGGAGTAGCCCCATTCGTTGTCGTACCAGCTCACCAGCTTGACGAAAGTGCCGTCCAGTGCAATGGAGGCATCGGCATCAAACACCGAGGTGCGTGTCTCGCCACGGAAGTCGGTGGCCACCACCTTCTGGTCGGTGTAACCCAGCACCCCCTTGAGGGCGCCTTCGGACTGGGCCTTGATCTCGGCGCAGATTTCAGCCAGGGTGGCGCTGGTGTTGAGTTCGCAGGTCAGGTCGACCACCGACACGTCACTGGTCGGTACGCGGAACGACATGCCAGTGAGCTTCTTGTTGAGTGCCGGAATCACCACCCCCACCGCCTTGGCAGCGCCGGTGCTCGACGGAATGATGTTTTCCAGAATGCCGCGGCCACCGCGCCAGTCCTTGTTGGATGGGCCGTCCACGGTCTTTTGTGTGGCGGTGGCAGCGTGCACAGTGGTCATCAGGCCGCGCTTGATACCCCATTTGTCGTTCACCACCTTGGCCAGCGGGGCCAGGCAGTTGGTGGTGCAAGAGGCATTGGAGATGATGGTCTGCCCAGCGTAGGTGTCGTGATTCACGCCAAACACAAACATCGGGGTGTCGTCCTTGCTGGGCGCCGACATGATGACTTTTTTGGCGCCAGCGTCAATGTGCTTTTGCGCCGAGGTCTTGTCCAAGAACAGGCCGGTGGATTCGATCACGATATCGGCGCCCACCTCGGCCCACTTCAGGTTGGCCGGATCACGCTCCTGGGTCAGGCGGATTTTCTTGCCGTTGACCACCAGGGTATTGCCGTCGACCGACACCTCACCCTTGAAACGGCCATGCACGCTGTCGTACTGCAGCATGTAGGCCAGGTAGTCGGGTTCCAGCAGGTCGTTGATGCCGACCACTTCAATATCGCTGAAATTTTGCAGAGCCGAACGCAACACGTTGCGGCCGATACGGCCAAAGCCGTTGATACCAATCTTGATCGTCATACTGTCCTCCAGAAGTTGATAGAAACCCAAACCTTACTTGCGCAACACTTTTTCCACGGTATCGGCCACGTTTTCCGGCGTGAAGCCGAAGTGTTGGAACAACACCGGCGCCGGTGCCGATTCTCCGTAGGTGTCAATACCCACCACGGCAGCGCAGCCGTATTTCCACCAGCCGTCGGTGACACCCATTTCCACTGCGATGCGTGGCAAACCCTTGGGCAAGACGGCGGTCTTGTAAGCCACATCTTGTTGATCAAAAATGGTGCTAGCCGGCATGGAAACGACACGTACTGCTATCTTTCGTGCAGCAAGAATTTCCTGGGCCTTGAGCGCCAGCTGCACTTCGGAACCGGTGGCGATGATCACCGCCTGCGCCTTTTTCTTCAGACCCACCTCGCTGGGCTCGGCCAGCACATAAGCCCCCTTGCTGATGTCACCCAGGCTGGCCTTGGGCGCGTAGCTGAGGTTCTGGCGTGACAACAGCAGCGCGGTCGGCTTGGTCTGGTTCTGCAACGCCACCGCCCAGGCCACAACCGTCTCGGCGGTGTCGGCGGGACGCCAGACGTCCAGATTGGGAATCAAGCGCAAGGACGCGGCATGTTCAATCGACTGGTGGGTCGGACCGTCTTCACCCAGGCCAATGCTGTCGTGGGTGAACACATGAATCACCCGCTGCTTCATCAACGCGGCCATGCGGATGGCGTTGCGGCTGTAATCACTGAAGGTCAGGAAGGTGCCACCGTAGGGGATGAAGCCACCATGCAGCGCCACCCCATTCATGATGGCGGCCATGCCGAACTCACGCACGCCGTAACTGATATGGCGCCCGCCGTTGCCGGCGCCGCTCAAGGCGTCAAAACGCAAGGCGGGGGTGCTCTTGGTGTTGGTCAGGTTCGAGCCGGTCAGGTCAGCCGAACCACCCAGCAGCTCGGGCAGCGCGGCAGTGAAAGCCTCCAGCGCCAGCTGGCTGGCCTTGCGGCTGGCCACGGTTTCAGCCTTGGTGTGGGCGGCCACGGCGGTGTCCACCGCCACCTGGGCGAAGTTCTTTGGCAACTCACCTTTCATGCGCCGCACCAGTTCTTTGGCCAGGGCCGGGTGGGCTGCCTTGTACTTGGCAAAGGTGTCGTTCCAGGCTTTCTCGGCGGCGGCCCCTGCAGCTTTGGCATCCCAGGCAGCGTAGATGGCCTTGGGAATCACAAACGGGGCGTGCGGCCAGCCGATGGCTTCACGGGTGAGCTTGATTTCTTCGGCACCCAGCGGTTCACCATGCACCTTGGCTGTGCCAGCGCGGTTCGGACTGCCCTGGCCAATGTTGGTCTTGCAGATGATCAACGTCGGCTTGTCGGCAGATTCCTTGGCCCGTGCAATGGTGCTGGCCACCAATTCGGCGTCGTGGCCGTTGATCGGACCCAACACGTTCCAGCCGTAGGCCACAAAACGCAGTGCCGTGTTGTCGATGAACCAAGGCGAAACCTGACCATCGATTGAAATGCCATTGTCATCGTACAAGGCAATCAGCTTGTTGAGTTTCCAGGCACCCGCCAGCGCAGCGGCCTCGTGGCTGATGCCTTCCATCATGCAACCGTCTCCCATGAAGGCATAGGTGTGGTGGTCAACCACGTCATATCCGTCTCGGTTGAATTCAGTGGCCAGCAATTTTTCGGCCAGCGCCATGCCCACGGCGTTGGTGATGCCCTGGCCCAGCGGGCCGGTGGTGGTTTCCACACCCGGGGTGTGGCCAACTTCAGGGTGGCCAGCCGTCTTGCTGTGCAACTGGCGGAAATTCTTCAGCTCGGACATCGGCAACTTGTAGCCGGTCAGGTGCAACACGGCATAGATCAGCATCGAGCCGTGGCCATTGGAGAGTACAAACCGGTCGCGATTGAGCCACTTGGGGTTGGCCGGGTTATGCCGCAGGTGCTGGCCCCACAGAGCAACGGCCATGTCGGCCATCCCCATGGGGGCACCGGGGTGACCCGAGTTGGCCGCCTGCACGGCGTCCATGGCCAGGGCGCGGATAGCGTTGGCCATGTCAAGCTGGCTGACACCACCAGACGATGTTGCAGGTGCTTGTGTGGGGGCTTGTGTGAGGTCAGCCATGGATGCTCCGAAAGTAAGAAAAAAACAGGGTGAATCCCGCATTTTACCGGGCGGTGCCATGGCACGAGGGCGATGACAGCCGGCATCAGGGCTGAGCCAGTCCGTATGGGCTATGCTTTGCGTCTGCTTTCCAATCACCCCTGTCCTGCCATGAGCCTGCTTTTTTCGCCCCTGAACCTGCCCTCGCCACGCGGCGGGCTGACCCTGTCCAACCGTCTGGTGGTGGCCCCGATGTGCCAGTATTCCGCCGTGGATGGCTGCGCTACCGACTGGCACCTGATGCACTGGGGCAACCTGTTCAACAGCGGCGCCGCCATGTTCACCATCGAAGCCACCGCCGTGCTGCCCGAAGGTCGCATCACCCCGCAGTGCCTGGGCCTGTGGGACGACCGTACCGAAGCGGCACTGGCCGACCACCTGCAGCGCGCCCGGGCGCTGGCACCGGCCACCGCCGTGTGCATCCAGCTGGCCCACGCCGGGCGCAAGGCATCCAGTGCCGTGCCGTGGCAAGGCGGGCAGCTGCTGTCACCGCAGCAGGGTGGCTGGCCCACCGTGGGGCCGTCAGCCCTGCCGCACCTGCCGACCGAAACCGCGCCACAGGCCATGACCGCCGCTGAGCTGGTGCAGATTCGTGAGGCTTTTGTGCGTGCTGCCCAACGTGCCCGACGCATCGGCGTAGACGCCATTGAGCTGCACGGTGCCCATGGTTACCTGCTGCATCAGTTCCTGTCGCCGCTGGCCAACCAGCGTAGCGATGCCTACGGCGGCTCGTTCGACAACCGCATCCGCTTCCCGCTGGAGGTGTTTGCCGCCGTACGCGCCGCCTACGACGGGGTCCTGGGCCTGCGCCTGTCCGCCTCGGACTGGGTGGATGGCGGCTGGGATTTGCCACAGAGTGAAGCCTTCTGCCAACAGCTCAAGGCGGCAGGGTGCGACTTCATCCACGTCTCCTCCGGTGGTGTCTCGCCGCTGCAGAAAATCACCCTCGGTGCCGGTTACCAGGTGCCATTCGCCCGCGCCATCCGCGCCAGCAGCGGCATGGCCACCACCGCCGTGGGCCTGATCACGCAAGCCCACCAGGCCGAAGCCATTTTGCAGGCCGGCGACGCCGACCTGATTGCGCTGGCACGCGCCTTCCTGTACCAGCCCCGCTGGGGCTGGCAGGCCGCCGCTGCGCTGGGTGGCACGGTGCAGGCCAATCCGGTCTATTGGCGCTGCCTGCCGCGCGAGGCGCAGGCCGTGTTTGGCCAGGTGTCCGTTGGGCAGCGCTGAGCCGCCGCCCCAGCCGCCATGCAAGGCCTGCACCTGACTGCCGATCTGCACCAGTGCCAGTGTGCACCACAGTGGCTGACCGATGCCGACGCGCTGGGCCACTGGTGTGTGCAGGCGGTCGCCAGCGCCGGCTTGCAGGCGGTCGCGCAGCTGTTTCACACGTTCCCAGCCACCCCCCAGGGCCCGGGCGGTGTCACCGCCACCGTGCTGTTGGCTGAATCGCACCTGTGTGTGCATACCTGGCCCGAGCAACGTGCCGTGACACTGGATGTCTATGTGTGCAATTTCGGCGCTGACCACTCGGCCAAAGCCCGGGCCCTGATGGAGGCCCTGTGCCGGTTGTTTGCCCCCGGGCAGGTGCAGCCCCACCAGCTGCTGCGGGGCATGCGGGACGGACACGAATCTGTCACAGCAAAACGGTAATATTGTTTTCATGAAGAACGGTACTTTTCTGGCAGCCATCGATTTGGGCTCCAACAGCTTTCGCCTTGAGATCGGGCGTTATGACCACGGCCAGATCCAGCGCGTGGATTACCTCAAGGAAACCGTTCGCCTGGGTAATGGTTTTGACGATGAGCGCAACCTGTCGCTGGAGGTGATGACCCGCGGCTGGGACTGCCTGGCCCGGTTTGCCGAACGTCTGGCGGGTTTTGCGCCTGAACAGGTGCGCGCGGTGGCCACACAAACCCTGCGTGAGGCCCGCAACCGCGACGAGTTTCTCAAACGCGGTTGCGAGATTCTGGGCTTTCCGATCGAGGTGATTGCCGGCACCGAGGAAGCCCGTCTGATTTACCAGGGTGTGGCGCACCTGCTGCCGCACAGTGATGAACGCCGTCTGGTGATTGACATTGGTGGCCGCTCCACCGAGCTGGTGCTGGGCTGTGGCCTGGACACCTTGCAAACCGCCTCGTTCCGGGTGGGCAGTGTGGCCTGGTCGATGAAATACTTTCCCAAGGGGGAGTTCACCGAGCAAGCCCTGTACCGTGCCGAAATCGCCGCCCAGGCGGTGCTGGAAGAAGCCTTGACCAGTTACCCGCGCCACCAGTGGGACAGTGCTTACGGTGCATCGGGTACGGTCGGTGCCGTGGCGGACATCCTGGTCCTGGCCGGTTGGCCGCAGGGCGAGATCAGCCGGGACGGGTTGAACTGGCTGATCAAGTGCCTGCTGCGTGCAGGCAACGCCAGCCAGGTCCGGCTGGAGGGTCTGAAAGATGATCGCCGGGCCGTGATTGGCGGCGGTGTGAGTGTGTTGCGCGGCCTGATGGAGCTGCTGCACATTGACACCTTGCAAGTCGCCCAGGGCGCCTTGCGCCATGGTGTGCTGTTTGACATGGTGGAGCGCGACGCTCACGCCACCGATGCCCGCGATGTCTCGGTGCGCCGCCTGGCGCAGAAATTTGCCGCAGATGCCACCCAGGGCCAGCGGGTCAGCCTGGTGGCCCAAGGCCTGCTGGCGCAGCTCGTCACTCCCGGCACCTCCCATACGCTCGATCTGCAGCGCAAATTGAGCTGGGCCGCTTTGCTGCACGAAATTGGCATGACCATCTCCCACAGCGACTACCACAAGCATGGCGCCTACATCCTGGAACATGCCGACACGGTGGGATTCAGCATGCTGGAGCTGCACCGGCTGGGGTTGCTGGTGCTGGGACACCGCGGCAAGCTGAAAAAGCTCGACGCCGACTTTGACGAACCTGAATTCGTCATGATGTTGATGGCGCTGCGGCTGGCCGTGATTTTGTGCCATGCCCGCCAGGACCCGCAGGATCAGGGCATGACGCTCAGCTGCCAGCCTCAGCGCCAGCGGTTCACGCTGAGCATTGCCCAGGACTGGGCCGCCAGTTACCCGCAATCGACCCATTTGCTGCGCCAGGAGTCAACGGCCTGGCAAAAAACATCGTGGTCGTTTGAGCTGGTGATGCGCTGACAGGCGCCTCCTGACCCGCCCGGGGGCGCTCAACCGCAGGCGCCTGAGGCTGCCAAACCGAGTTACTGCAGCGCCAGGGCCATGCCCGGCAACCTGAACCGGCTGGCGACGTCACGCAAATAACCGGCCTGATGCTGCAGGTTTTGTGCGGCAGCGGCCGATTCCTCCACCACGGCGGCGTTCTGCTGGGTCATCTGGTCGAGCTGGTTCACCGCCGCGTGAATGCTCGCCATGCCGCTGCTCTGGGCCCGGCTGCCGGCATGGATTTCACCAATGGCCTCGCTGACCTGCTCGACCGAACTGACGATGCCACCCATCGTGGCCTGGGCCTGGCGCACCTTGACGGCGCCCAATGTGATTTTGTCCGCGGCAACATCAATCAGCGCCTTGATCTCCCGCGCTGCCACGGCAGACCGGTTGGCCAAGGTGCGTACCTCAGCAGCCACCACAGCAAAACCTCGCCCCTGCTCACCCGCGCGCGCCGCCTCGACAGCCGCATTGAGCGCCAGGATATTGGTCTGGAAGGCCAGGCTGTCGATGACCCCGGTGATGTCGACAATCCGGCCTGACGCGCCATGGATCTCATCCATGGTCTGCATCACCTCGGACATCACCGCGCTGCCGGTGGCCGCTTCCCGGCTGGCCGCTTGTGCCAGGGTTTCACCCCGCATGCTGGCCTGCAGCGACGCATGCAGCGTGGCGCTGATTTCTTCGACCGCCGCCGCCGTTTGCTGGAGAAATGACGCCGTCATTTCGGTCCGCCCGGAAAAATCCAGGTTACCGGCGGCAATCTGGGTCGCGCCTTCAGCCACATTGTGGCTGGCACCTTGAACCTCATGCACCAGTGCGTGCAGCGAGGATTGCATCTGCCCCAGCGCCATCAGCAAACGGCCGGCCTCATCACGTTCATGCCCGTCGATGCGGGACGTCAGGTCCAGCGACGCCACCTGGTCGGCCGTGGCCACGGCTTGCTGGATCGGCTCGGTGATGCGGCGCACCAGCCAGCTCGACAGACATGCCCCCAGCAGCAAGGCACACAGGCTGAACAGAACCAGCCCCCAGCGCGCCATCCGGCTCACCAGGTCGATGCCGGTGGCCGAGGCATCGATTCTGGCCCGCTGGCTGTCACCCAACTGCGTCACCGCCTGCTGTAGCTCGCGCGCTGCCGGGGTCAAACGGGTGGCATACACCTGCTCGATGTTTGCCGTGACACCACTGTCGCGCGCCACGGTCAAGGCCTGCATGGCGTTGGTGAAGGTGGTATTGGCCTGCACCATGCGGCGCAGGGTGTGTTGATCGTCCGCCGTGGCCAGCAGGCCGCCCAGCTGGCGTAACAAGGTCTCGATCTGAACGGCGGTTTGCCTGATCTCGGGCGCAAGGGCATCTCCAACCTGCGGTTCGGCACTCAGCGCAAATGCCCTGGAGCGCGCGACGTTGATCAGGATGTGCCGCTGCAACTCACTGGCCAGACGTTCAGCCGGCAGAGCTTCGTCCACCATGCGATGGGTCTGCAAAGAGACCCTGAACAAGGACCAGAAGCCCAGCGTGGAGCCCAGCAGCGCCACGGTCAGGACCAGCGACAGCACCAGCCAGATCTGACGCGAAAAAGAACCCGCCGCACCGGAAGTTGACGTTGAAGAAGTGTGTGACATGAAAGCCTGCCTGGGTGGCGGCCCGACCTGCGGACCGATGACATGGACACCAAAAAGCGTCCGGCAAATTCTGGGGGAGTCATGCGACAGTTTGATGACAGTACCATGACTGTTTGCCAAAGGATATAAACGATATATACTGTTTTTATCTTTCAACTTTTCAGGACGCTGCCATGGTCACCACATCTGTCAAAACCCCCTTAGCCAAAACACCACCGGTCAAGACGACGGTGGCAAAAGCCCCGGCGACCGCCAAGCCCGTGCCGGCCAAATCCAGCCAACCCGTGGCCAAAAAAGCGACCAGCCGCCAAGCCGGCCCCACCCCGGCCAAAGCCGTCCCACCCAAGCGGGTCGCACCCAAAGCGGCGGCCCCCAAACCAGCGTTGCCGGTGGCTGAAACACCGCCCAAGGTCAAAAAGCCCAAGCTGGTGCGCGACAGCTTCACCATGCCCAAGGACGAATACGCCGTGATTGACAGCCTGAAGCTGCGTGCCGGCAAGTTGGGGCAGTCGGCCAAGAAAAGCGAGCTGCTGCGCGCTGGCATCAAGGTCCTGGCGGCCATGAGTGACATTCAATTCAAGGCTGCGCTGAGCGACGTGCCCACACTCAAGACCGGTCGCCCCAAAGACGTCAAATAAGGTCCGGGCTGATCACTGCCAGCAGTGAGGTGTGCCACTGTTGTTCCCGCAGGCGGGTGCGCAGCCACCATACCGCCCCCTTGCGAATGTCACAGCTTTGCGCATGCACACCAAGCAACCGGGCGGCCACCAGCCCCAGGGTCGGCTGATGCCCGACCAGCAGCACTGCCCCCTTGTGCGGCGGACCGGTGTCGGGTGACCATTTGAGCAACGCCAGCACCTCATCAGCCGAACTGTCGGGCACCAATTCATCACGCAACTTGAATTTACGCCCAAGCGCCCGGGCCGTTTGCTCGGCGCGGCGTGCCGGGCTGACCAGCACCCGGGTGCTGTCAGGCAACTGGCGGTCGAGCCAGGCCGCCATCCGCGCCGCCTGGCCTTCACCTTTGTGGGTCAGCGCACGTGATGCATCGTCACAACCGGGTTGTGCATCGTGCGCCTGGGCGTGCCGCCACAAGATCAGGTCCATGACTCAAGCGCCTGTCTGGCTCATGGCTGAGCCGAATACCGCGCCATCAGTCTGGCCTGGGCACTGAGCGCGGCTTTGGGTTTGGACGAGGTTGCACGGCTGCGCGCGGGCGGAACCTGGGTGTATTGACCATCGGCATCCATGGTCCAGGCGTCCACCGTGTCGTGCAGATAGGTGTTCAGACATTCGTCCACAATCCGCTGGCGCAAGGCGGCATCTTCCACCGGCCAGGCCAGTTCCACACGGCGCAACATGTTGCGGTTCATCCAGTCGGCACTGGACAAGTACAGCGCCTGGTCGTTGCCGGTCTGAAAATAGAACACCCGCGAATGCTCCAGAAACCGGCCGATGATCGAGCGCACGCGGATGTGGTCCGTCACACCCGGTCGCTGTGCCGGCAACATGCAGGCGCCACGCACGATCAGGTCGATCTCGACCCCCGCCTGCCCGGCACGCACCAGGGCTTCCATGAGTTTTTCGTCGGTCAGGCTGTTCATCTTCAGCACGATGCGGCCCGCCACACCCTGTGCCGTGGCCCGGGCGACCTGGTCCACCCGGTCAATCAGGCTGCGCTGCAGGTGAAACGGCGCCAGGATCAGCTTGTTCAGGCGCGGAATGCGGCTTTGGTTGGCCAGCAGGCTGAACACGGCTTCGATGTCCTGGGTGAGTTTGGGGTTGCAGGTCAGGTAGCTCAGATCGGTGTACAGGCGGGCGGTCTTAGGGTTGTAGTTGCCGGTGGACAGGTGGGCATAACGGCGGATGCTGCGCCCCTCGCGGCGTGACACCAGCAGCATCTTGGCATGGGTTTTCAGGCCAACCACGCCGTACACCACCTGCGCGCCGATGTATTCGAGTTTTTCGGCCCAGTTGATGTTGGCCTCTTCGTCAAAGCGGGCCTTGAGTTCCACCACCACCGTCACTTCCTTGCCGCGCTGCACCGCCTGGTGCAGCAACTCCATCAACACCGAGTCTGACCCGGTGCGGTAGATGGTCTGCTTGATGGCCAGCACCTGCGGGTCCAGCACCGCCTCGCGCAAAAAGGCCAGGACGCCGTCAAAACTTTCATAAGGCTGGTGGATCAACACGTCACCGGCCTGGAGCTGCTGGAAAATCGAGGTGCCGGTGGCGAGCTGACTGGGATAGCTGGCCTCGTAGCGTGGAAACAGCCACCTGGGCTGGTCCACCAGATCAATCAGCTGGTTCAGGCGCACCAGGTTCACCGGGCCGTGCACCCGGTACAGTGCCGACGCCGGCAGTTCAAACTGCCGCAGCAACAGTTGGCACAAGTGTTCGGCGCAGCTGGCCGACACTTCCAGCCGCACCGCCTGGCCGTAATTGCGGTGCACCAGGCCCTGGCGCAAGGCGGTGCGCAGGTTGTCCACGTCTTCTTCGTCCACCGACAGGTCCGAGTGGCGGGTGACACGGAACTGCGAAAAATCACCCACCGTGCGCCCCGGGAACAGGTCTTTCAGGTGGCTGCGCACCACGCTGGAAATCGACACAAACAGTGTGCGTTTGCCCGAGAGCTTGTCGGGCAGGCGAATGAAACGCGGCAGGCTGCGTGGCACCTTGACGATGGCAATCTCGTTGTCGCGGCCAAAAGCGTCGTGGCCGGAGAGCTGCACGATGAAATTCAGCGACTTGTTGGCCACCTGCGGAAACGGGTGCGCCGGGTCCAGCCCCACCGGCAACAGCAGTGGCCGCACCTCGCGCTCAAAGAATGACTTGACCCAGCGCTGCTGCGCCAGCGTGCGTTCGCTGTGCGACACCACCCGCACGCCTTCCCTGGCCAGCGCCGGGATCAAGACCTCGTTGTACAGGGCATATTGCGCATCGACCAGGCTGTGGGCCACCTTGCTCAGGGCCTCCTGCGCCTGCGCGTCAATGGCGCTCAGGGCGGCTTTGGGTTTGGCCAGACTGGTGTAGAGCGCGGCGCGCACCTCGAAAAATTCATCCAGGTTCGACGACACGATGCTGAGGTAACGCAGACGCTCCAGCAAGGGCACGTCGGGCTTGCCGGCCCAGTGCAGCACCCGGGCGTTGAACGCCAGCAGACTCATGTCACGATCCAGCCACACCACCGGGGCGGGCTTGGGCAGGGGCTTGTCTTTCGGGGCGGCGGTAGCGTTCATGTTGGCATCGGCGAGGGATGCCTGGGAGTGTTATCCGTGCTTGTGACAGTTTCGTGACGGCTTGTCACATATCAGGCCGCGCCATGACCGAGCGTGAAGGCTTCTTCAAACACCGAGTACCCGGCCCAGTCGCTGTGGGCAAAACTCAGGCGGCCATGGGTCAGCTTGATTTGCTCTGTTTTTGATAGCGAACTATGCTTTATATATCCGGGCCAGAGGCCAATTTGACCATTGACACGGGGGACCGGGACGGCCATGGCATGACCGTAGCGGGTGAGGTCGATGCGACGCACCTTGGCGGCCAGGTCCGGGTGCGGGCCAGACAGCTCGGCCAGGATGGCGTCGCGCCAATGCGCCCAGGGCTGGCTCAGCAGCAGGCGCCGCCCCGCCACGCCGGGGGCCAGCGGGGCACTGCCGGGGTCGGCGGCCAGATCACCGAGGGCGCGGTAGTAGGTCAGCACCGTGGCTCCCGGCACGCTGTGCAGCCCCTGGTGACTGGCGTCCACATAGCCCAGCCCCGGCGCGCTGCGGCTGTCGCCATACACCACGTTGTCCCAACTCGGCGGCGCACCCGGGCGGTCCTGCAGCGGGCTGGTGATGTGCAGATTGGCCACCAGCCAGGGGGCATACACCATGCGGGCCGCCGCCGCGCGCAACCAGTCGGGCGGGTTCTGCACCACCCGCGCCGCCACAAACACCGGCAGCGCGACGATGGCGCGGCGGGCCTGCCAGCGCTCCAGCTGCTGCGTGCGGGTGTTGAAGGCATCCACCTCCACCGCGTGCTTCTGGTGGTTGATGCGCAGCACCACCTGCCCGGTCTGCAGGCGCGGCCCCAGTGGCGCGGCCAGGCGGCGCGTCAGCCAGGCATTGCCCTCGGGCCAGGTCAGCAGGCCGTCGGTTTCGGCGTTGTCCATGCCGGGGGCGGCAAAGCCGTGGCGACTGGCAAAGTAGTGCATGCCCGCCCAGGCCGACACGGTGCGCAGGCCGGCGCCATAGTCGTCCCGGCAGCAGTAGTCCAGATACCAGCGCAGATGCGCGTCGGTCAACCCGTTCTGATCCAGGTATGCTACGAATGTCATAGCAGCAAGTGATTGTTGTACCCGGGCTGGAGGCTGTTTTGACACTGGAATCGTCCAGCGCACCTGGTGCCGCAATTGCGCCACCAGCGCGGCAAACTTCTGGTACTGCGCCAGTGTGGTCGCTCCCACGCCCTGGAGCGGCAACAGGCCGGGCTGCCAGGCGCCGTTGAAAAACAGCCGCTCCTGCGGGCTGTGGCACAGGTGGCGCTCATCGTAGACCCAGCGCCCGGCGCGGCGCGTGCGCAGGCCCAACTCTTCCAGCAGGTCTTGCACTTCCCAGGCGTCGTCACCGGGCAGTGGCAGGTAATGCGCCCCTAGCGGGCAGGGTATGCCATTCACCTCGCCAGCCCGGGCGTTGCCACCAGCGGCGTCCTCCAGCTCCAGCAGGGCAAAATCTTCCACCCCCTTGAGCCGCAGGGCACGGGCCGCCGCCAGGCCGGCCACACCACCGCCGGCAATCAGCACGTCGGTGCGGCGGGTGATGGCAGGGGTGGCCCCGGTCAAGGCACTTTGCAGACGATGGCCCCGCTCATGCTGGATGCCGGTAAAGCTGCCGACGATGTGGGCGCTGGCCTGGTCTGGCTGGCAACCGGCACCCAGCAGGGCCGCGCCGAAACCCGCTCCCAACAAGGCGCGACGGTCAGCGGAAAACAGGCGGGAACGCATCAAAGGTCATGGTCAAGGTGGGGGGGTGGTCAGGGGCCGGCCATTAAACTGCTCACATGTCCAAGCAGCCATTATCCGCAGCCGCACTGTGTTGCAGCGTGCGCCGCTACAACGGCGAATACAGCAGCCATGCCCATGACCATGCCCAGATCATGTTTGGGCTGGCTGGCCGCCTGGAGCTGGATGCGCTGGGACACTCGGCTTATGTCGACAGTTCCTGCGGCATGGTGGTGCCGGCGGGGGTGACCCACGGTTTCCTGGCGCCGCACCACGCGCGTATGCTGGTGATTGACCTGGTGCCCCAGCCGGGCGTGGAACGGCTCAAGCGGTTTGCCGTCACATCGGCTATCCGCGAGCTTGCCCATGCCGCCGATCCGGCGCTGGCCCTGGCACAGCTGTTGCTGGCCCCCGAGATCACCACGCGCCGTGGCATTGATCTGGCCCGGCTGAATGCCGCACTGGACCCGGCCCTGCACGAAAGCTGGACCACCGAGCGCATGGCGCGCCTGTTTTTCCTGAGCGCTCAACGTTTTCACGCCCGGTTGGTCGAGTTGTGTGGCCTGCCGCCACAGGCCTATCTGCGCACGCGCCGGCTGGACCGGGCGCAAGCGCTGCTGGCCCAGGGTATGCCGCTGGAAACCACTGCGCTGCGGGTGGGTTACCACTCCGCCAGCGCACTGGGTTTTGCGCTGAAACGCGACCGTCAGTCCAGCGCCCGGCTGCTGCGCAAAAAATAGGCGGCGTAGCCCGGACCGAAGCGGCGCTCCGGCGGCGGGGCATCAACGGCGTGAAATGCTGTTGCCTGAATTCTTGACCAGGTCCCCTGCTTTGTAGCCAGGGTCTTCCTTGAACTCAAAACTCCTTTTGCTGTTGTCCGGGTACTGGACCGTGACCATCCAGACCTTATGGGCGCGGACTTTTTCCTCAATTTTCTTCCCGGCATAAGCACCGCCGACCGCGCCGGCCACCGTGGCCAGGTCCTTGCCAACACCCCCTCCGACCTGATGCCCCAGCACGGCACCGCCCACACCCCCGGCAATCATGCCAATGGCGGACCCTTGCCCATCTCTCTCCACCACTTTGACCGAGGTGACGGTGCCGCAGTCGGCGCAGGCGCTGCTGGTCGAACTGGCCGGGCTCGCCGCCTTCAAGCTGGCCTTGGCCGTTGCCAAGGCCTTGTCGTAGACGGTTCTGGCATCGCGACGACATTGCAGGCGGGCATTGGCATCCGACTCGTCAGCACATACTTTTTTATCGGCCTCATATTGCTGGGCCGCCTTTTTGGCATCGGCAGTGTATTGGGCCTGGGCGGCGGAGGTGCCTGCAGCAAAGGCGGTGCTGGAACAGATCAAGACAAAACCGACAAGTGTGCGATGGATCATGGCTTTACCCCTCAATACGGACTCGGATCGTCATGATCAGGACTTGCCGCCCAACAGTCAAGTCCAAACGACAAACATTGACCCGCCTCCGCTGCCCACCCAAGGTCAAGCGTTGCTCGACAGTTGTCCTGCAGTTCCGCCGCGATCATTGGTGCATGAAACACAAGGTCATGACATCGGCCGGTATGGCCCTGGCAGCCGCAGCCCTCTGGGGCAGCACCGGCACCGCCCAACATTTCGCCCCATCCACCACCTCTGCCTACTGGGTTGGCGCCTTGCGCCTGCTGGTGGCCAGCGCTTTTTTTGCTGTCTTTGTGGCCTGGCGGCAGCGCGGTCAGGGGCTGGCAGGGGCTCCGCTCAAAGGTGTTGCCAAGTGGATTGGTATTGCCGGCGCTTGCATGGCGGCCTACAACCTGACGTTTTTTGCCGGGGTCAAGGCCACCGGGGTGGCCACCGGCACGGCGCTGGCCATCGGCAGCGGGCCGATCTGGGCAGGGCTGTTGCAAACCGTGGTGTCGCGCACCCCACCGCCTGCTGCCTGGTGGCTGGGCACGCTGCTGGCCATTGCTGGGGCCGTGCTGCTGGTCTCGGGCAACGGGACAGGCCAGCATATCGACCCGCTGGGCGTGGCGCTGTGTCTGCTGGCGGGGCTGTCATATGCCACCTACACGCTCATCAGCAAGAAGCTGGTCACTCAGGCGGCGCCCGCGCTCATCACGTTGTGGACTTTTACCGTCGCTGCCGCCATCGCGGTACCGGCGGCTGCTTTGGTCGCAGGCCCCTTCACCTCCAGCGCAACCGGCTGGGTGGTGGTGGTGTATCTGGGGCTGGTGACCACCGGCGTGGCCTATTTGCTGTTCAGCCACGCCCTGCAACATTTGTCTGGAGCCACCGGGGTGACACTGGCGCTGGCCGAACCAGCCACCGCCTTTGTGCTGGCCATTCTGGTGGTGGGTGAACAGCCGCAGTGGGGTGCTTTTGCGGGCCTGGGCCTGCTGCTGACCGGGCTGGGCTTTGTGTTGTGGACGGAATCAAGAGGACAAACCTGACGGCCCCGGGTAGGTCACCCGCAGCACCTCGATCTCGTCCACCCGTTCTGGCATCACCAGCTTGAGCACATCACCTTCAAACGCCTTGAGCAGGGTGCGCGCGACCGGTGACACCCAACTCACATCACCCTGGGCGCTGTTGGCCTCGTCGATGCCAACAATCCTGACGGTGCGCTCGTTGCCCTGCTCGTCCGCGTAGGTGACCGTGGCGCCAAAGTAGATTTGGGTGTTGCCGTGATGCAGCGCAGGGTCGGCCACCACGGCGGCTTCCAGCCGCTTGATCAGGAAGCGGATGCGCCGGTCAATTTCGCGCAGGCGTTTTTTGCCGTACAGATAGTCGCCGTTTTCAGACCGGTCGCCGTTGCTGGCGGCCCAGTGCACGATCTCCACAATCTTCGGACGCTCTTCTTCGACCAGCACCTTCAACTCGGCGCGCAGGGTGGCAAAACCCTGCGGCGTGATGTAGTTCTTGCCGCCCGCTGGCAACGGCGGCAGTTGCAGCTCATCGTCGTCATCGTTGTCGGATTCTTTGGTAAATGCTTTGCTCATGGTTGGCTGTCAAATTATCCTTGTTGGGGGAATGGCATCCCTGGCGATCCGCCCCTCCCGGTCAGGGGAAGTCCGATACTGTAGCGTTGCGCAAAAAACAAGAGCCAAGTGCTCACCCGCCCTATGACGACCCCCATCAAAATTGATTTTGTCTCCGATGTGTCCTGCCCCTGGTGTGCCATTGGCCTGCAGTCGCTGAACGTGGCGCTGGAACGCCTGCAGGGTCAGGTGCCCACCGAGCTGCACGTTCAGCCGTTTGAACTCAATCCGCAGATGCCCGCCGAAGGCCAGGACATCAACGAGCACCTGAGCCAGAAATACGGCTCGACCCCGGAACAACTGGCCCAGACCCGCGAGGCCATCCGCCAGCGTGGTGCCGCCTTGGGTTTTGAGTTTGGCATTGGCAAACGTGACCGCATCTACAACACCTTTGATGCCCACCGCCTGCTGCACTGGGCCGCAATGGAAGGCGCGCCAGGGGCACAGAAAGCCCTCAAGATGGCGTTGTTTGCCGCCTATTTCACCCACGGTCTCGCCCCGTCTTCCCACGAAGTGCTGTTGGATCTGGTCAACCAGGTGGGACTGGACCCGCAGCGCGCCCGTGCCGTGCTGCAAGGTGATGAATTTGCCGCCGAGGTACGCGAGCGCGAAACGTTTTACACCAGCCACGGCATCCATTCGGTGCCGGCCATCATCCTCAATGACCGGCACCTGATCTCGGGTGGCCAGCCCCCTGAAGTGTTTGAGCAGGCACTGAGGCAACTGGCCGACGCCGAGGTGATGGCGTAACACCCTCACGCCACACCGGCACCGGCTTGCGCCTTGAAGATGGCAATTTCTTCCAGCAGCCAGCGGCGAAACGCCTGCACCTGAGGCTTGCGCAGTGCATCCGGCGGACAGGCCAGGTAGTAGTCCGAGGTGCTTTTCACCGCCACGTCAAACAGGCGTACCAGTTCGCCCGCGGCCATTTCCTGCGTCACCACCACCTGGCGCACCAGGGCAATGCCGTCACCGTCCATGGCCGAGCGGATCAGCAGCGACAAGTCCTGAAAACGCACGCCGCCACTGGGCTCAGCCAGCTTCAGGCCGGCCGCCTGAAACCAGGGCAGCCAGGGCTCGTCCGAGCGCAGCAACTGCGCCGGTTTGAGCTGCTGCGGCAAGGTCGGCAGCTGTCCCTGGTGGTAGCCGGGGCTGGCCACCGGGTAGTAGGAGTCACCCATCAGCCGCTCCACCACCAGGCCGGGGTACTGGCCCTGACCAAAGCGGATGCCCACGTCGATGCCGTCGCGCACCAGGTCGTGCAGCTGGCCGCTGGACTGCAAGACCAGCTCGGTGTCCGGGTTCTGGTCAATGAATTTGCCAAGGCGCGGGGCCAGCCAGCGTGCCGCAAACGAGGGAATGGCCGACACCGTGAGCCGTTTGTGCCGCGTCTCTTCGCGCAGCACCTGGGTGGCATCCGCGATGTCTTGCAAGGCATAGCGCACCGCTTGCGCAAACCGTAAGCCCTGCGGCGTGATCGTCAAGCGCTTGCCATGGCGGGTGAACAGCGCCACGCCCAGGTCTTGCTCCAATGCCCGCACCTGGTGGCTGATCGCGCCGTGGGTGACATGGGTTTCATCGGCGGCGCGAGAAAAATTCTGGTGGCGGGCGGCGGCCTCAAAGGCACGCAAGGCCACCAGGTTGGGCCATCGGCGTAAATCCGTCATGGTTTGATGTGAGTATTTTTAGCAAGGAAGTCAAAGATATATCGTTTTGCGCCAGAGCAGGCAGCCCATAGACTTGGCGAACGATTTATTTTTTTAAACAACCCATGCCACAAAACCCATTGACCCTTTTGGTTGACTTGAAGGAGCAACAAACATGGTGACCTGCTACCT
>NZ_JAQTWM010000131.1 GCF_028689305.1 Rhodoferax sp.
TGCCGTTGGCCGACAAACTCGGTGCGGCCCTGGGCGCCAGCCGTGCGGCGGTGGATGCTGGGTATGCCCCCAACGACTGGCAAGTGGGCCAGACCGGCAAGATTGTGGCGCCCCAGCTCTACATTGCCGCGGGCATCAGCGGCGCCATCCAGCACCTGGCGGGCATGAAGGACAGCAAGGTGATTGTGGCCATCAACAAGGACCCCGAGGCGCCGATCTTCAGCGTGGCTGACTATGGCCTGGAGGCTGATCTGTTCACCGCTGTGCCTGAGTTGGTGGCCGCACTGTAGGACCCCTTCCTTTCTCTGTCAGTACTGCACCACATCATGTATGAACTTCACGGCACCATTGCCGTCATCACGCTGAATCACCCCCCGGTCAACAGCCTGGGCGCAGCCTTGCGCCAACACCTTGCCGCCGCCGTGCGCCAAGCCGAGTCAGACCCGGCGATCACCGGCATCGTGCTGGTGGGTCATGCCAAAGCGTTTTCCGCCGGGGCAGATGTCAGCGAATTTGGCACCCCCTTGCAGCGCGTTGAGCCGATGATTGGCCAGTTGCTGGCGCAAATTGAGGCTTGCCAGAAGCCGGTGGTGGCCGCCCTCAGCGGTGTGGCGCTGGGCGGTGGGCTGGAGCTGGCCCTGGCCTGCCATGGCCGTGTGGCGCTGGAGACGGCCAAACTCGGCCTGCCGGAAATCAACCTGGGGCTGATTCCCGGCGCAGGCGGTACACAGCGTTTGCCCCGCCTGGCTGGCTTGGCCACCGCCTTAACCATGATCCAGAGCGGCGCGCCACAAACCGGCCAACAACTGGCCGAGTCCGGTTTGCTGGACCAGGTGGTGGCCGATGATCTGTTGTCGGCCGCGCTGCAACGGGCCGCTGATCTCGCCAGTCTGGGAGCCCCCTTCCCCAAAGCCTGTGACCGCTCGCTCGATCCTGAACAGGTGCAGCAATTTGTCCGTGAGCAAGCAGCCAAACTCACACCGCGCCAACGCCTGCAACACGCCTACGCCGCCCAGCTGGAAGCGTTGAGCGCCGCTGCCGGTGACTGGCAGGCCGGTCTGCGCCGTGAACGTGAACTGTTTTTGCAATTGCAATCCAGCAGCCAGTCCCAAGCACTGCGCTACCAGTTTTTTGCCGAGCGCGAAGCCGGTAAATTGCCGCTGGCCTGGCAGGCGGAGCCACGCACAGTCCACACCGTGGCCATCATTGGCGCAGGCACCATGGGCGCTGGCATTGCCATTTGTGCGCTGGATGCCGGGTTGCGGGTGATCTTGCTGGAGCAGGACGATGCCGCCCTGAAGCGCGGCCAGCAGCGGGTGACCGAGCATTACCAAAACCGTGTCCAGGCCGGGAAAATGAAGGCGACTATGGCCGCCGCCGCAGAAGCACGCCTGCTCCCCAGCACCGACTGGGCGCAACTGGCTGCGGCAGATCTGGTGATCGAGGCCGTGTTTGAAGACCTGGCGGTCAAACACGAGGTGTTCCGAAAAATCGATGCCCACGCCCGTCCGGGCGCGGTGCTGGCCACCAACACCTCGTACCTGGACGTGGACGCCATCGCCAGCGCCACCCAACGCCCGCAAGACGTGCTGGGCCTGCATTTCTTCAGCCCTGCCAACGTGATGAAGCTGCTGGAGGTGGTGCGTGGCAGACAAACATCGGCGGATGTGCTGGCCACCGGCATGGCGCTGGGCAAGAAGCTCAGGAAATTGCCGGTGCTCACCGGCAATGCCTTTGGTTTTATCGGCAACCGCATCTACAACGCTTACCGCAGGCAGTGTGAGTTCATGCTCGAAGACGGGGCCTGGCCCGAAGACGTGGACGGCGCGCTGCAGGCCTTTGGTCTGGCCATGGGACCATTTGCCGTGGCCGACCTGTCCGGCCTGGACATTGCCTGGCGCATGCGCAAGGCACAAGCCGCCACGCGTGACCCGCGTGAGCGCTATGTGGCCATCCTCGACCAGCTGTGTGAACAAGGCCGGCTGGGGCGCAAAACCGGTGCCGGCTATTACACCTACACCGAGGTGCGGCAGGTCAAAACCACCGATGCCACCGTGCGCGACCTCATCACCCAGGCGTCGGCCCGGCGCGGCATCCCGCGCCGGGCCTTGACGGCCCCTGAGATCCAGCGCCGGGCCTTGCTGGCCATGGTCAATGAAGCCGCGTTGCTGCTCAGTGAGGGGGTGGCCAGCCGCGCCTCCGACATCGATGTGGTGCTGGTACAGGGCTACGGCTTTCCGCGCTGGGAGGGTGGCCCGGTGTTCTGGGCACGCCAGCAGGATCGCGCCGCACTGACGCAAGACCTGCACACCCTGGCCGCCCAGGCCGGGCACGGCTTTGTGCTGGCGGATCTGTCCGTGCTGCTGGACTGAAACCTGACTCTGAACCCGTCTTTTGAGAAACAAACCATGACCCACGCTTTTATCTGTGACGCCATTCGCACCCCCATTGGCCGCTACGGCGGCGCCTTGAGCAGCGTGCGCACCGACGACCTCGGCGCCATTCCCCTCAAGGCGCTGATGGCCCGCAACCCCCAGGTGGATTGGGCCTCCGTCACCGATGTGCTCTACGGCTGCGCCAACCAGGCCGGTGAAGACAACCGCAATGTGGCCCGTATGGTGAGTTTGCTGGCGGGTTTGCCAGTGGACGTGCCCGGGGCCACCCTCAACCGCCTGTGCGGCTCGGGCCTGGATGCGGTCGGCACGGCAGCCCGCGCCATCAAGGCCGGTGAAGCCACGCTGATGATTGCCGGTGGCGTTGAAAGCATGAGTCGGGCGCCGTTTGTCATGCCCAAGGCAGAGAGCGCCTTTGGCCGCAACAACGCGGTGTATGACTCCACCATCGGCTGGCGCTTCGTCAACAAACTGATGAAAGAGCGTTATGGCGTGGACAGCATGCCTGAAACCGCTGAAAACGTGGCGGATGAATTCAGCATCGGGCGCGAAGCCCAGGACCGCATGGCGCTGGCCAGCCAGCAGCGGGCGGTGGCGGCGCAACAAGCTGGCCACCTGGCGCGTGAGATCACCGGAGTCAGCATTGCGCAAAAAAAAGGCGAGGCACTGATCGTTGACCAGGACGAACACCCGCGTGCAACCTCGCTGGAAGCGCTGGCCAAGCTCAAACCCATTGTCCGCCCGGACGGCTCCGTCACGGCGGGCAATGCCAGCGGCGTGAACGACGGTGCCTGTGCCCTGCTGCTGGCCGATGAAGCCACTGCCGCCAAAAACGGGCTGACACCCAGGGCCCGCGTGGTGGGTATGGCCACGGCGGGCGTGGCACCGCGCATCATGGGCATTGGCCCGGCACCCGCCACCCAGAAGCTGCTGGTCCAAACCGGCCTGAGCTTGGCGCAGATGGACGTGATTGAGCTCAACGAAGCCTTTGCCGCCCAAGGGCTGGCCGTGTTGCGCCTGCTGGGCTTGCCCGATGACGACGAACGGGTGAACGCCTGGGGTGGCGCGATTGCGCTGGGGCATCCGCTGGGGGCATCGGGCGCACGGCTGGCCACCACGGCGGTGAACCGCCTGCACGCCACCGGTGGCCGCTACGCGCTGTGCACCATGTGTATTGGTGTCGGCCAAGGCATCGCCGTGCTGCTGGAACGTGTCTGAATACTATATTTTTTATAGCTATAAGCACCCATTCCATCCGGGCTAGAGGCCTATTTTCCTTATAAAACCATTCACCATGACCCCTCAGGACATCCTGACCCAATTTGGCCCCCGTGAAACCATGGACTACGACGTCGTGATCGTTGGCGGCGGCCCCGCCGGCCTGGCCAGTGCCATCCGGCTCAAACAACTGGCCGCAGAACGAGGCCAGGACCTCTCGGTGGTGGTGCTGGAAAAAGGCTCCGAACCCGGCGCCCACATCCTCTCCGGCGCCGTGCTGGACCCCCGCTCACTGAGCGAACTCTTTCCCGACTGGAAAGCCATGGGTGCCCCCCTGCACCAACCTGTCACCGGCGAAGCCATGCTCTTCCTGAGTGAAACCACCGGCTACCGCACCCCCAACTTCCTGCTGCCAGAATGCAGCCAAAACCACGGCAACTACATCATCAGCCTGGGCGCCCTGACCCGCTGGCTGGCCCAGCAGGCCGAAGCCCTCGGTGTCGAAATCTTCCCCGGCTTTGCCGCCGCTGAAGTCTTGTATGACGAGAATGGCGCCGTCAAAGGTGTCGCCACCGGCAACATGGGCGTGGAAAAGTCAGGTGAGCCCGGCCCCAACTTCCAGATCGGCATGGAACTCCTGGGCAAATACACCCTCTTTGCCGAAGGCGCACGCGGCCACCTGGGCAAACAACTCATCGCCAAATTCAACCTCGACGAAGGCTGCGACCCGCAAAGCTACGGCATCGGCATCAAGGAAGTCTGGGAAGTGGAACCAGCACGCCACGAACCCGGTCTGGTGATCCACACCGCCGGCTGGCCACTGGACAACACCACCTACGGCGGCTCCTTCCTCTACCACATGGCCGACAACAAGATCGCCATGGGCTTCATCACCGGACTGAACTACCAAAACCCATTCTTAAGCCCATTTGAAGAGTTCCAGCGCTGGAAAACCCACCCCAACATCCGCTGGTACCTGGAAAACGACCAAGGCGAAGTCACCGGCAAACGCATCGCCTACGGCGCCCGCGCCATCACCGCCGGCGGTCTGCTGTCGCTGCCCAAGACGGTGTTCCCTGGTGGCGCCCTGGTGGGTTGTGATGCGGGCTTCCTGAATGTCAGCCGCATCAAAGGCAGCCATGCGGCCATCAAGTCCGGCATGCTGTGTGCAGAAGCGGCGTATGAGGCGGTGACTGGTGGGCGGGCGCAAGATGAACTGAGCGCCTACCCGCAAGCGTTCGAGGCCAGCTGGCTCCATGCCGAACTCAACAAGTCTCGCAACTTCAAATCCTGGTTCAAATACGGCCTGCGCGTGGCCACCTTGATGAACGGGCTGGAGCAGTTTGGCCTGGGCGGCAACATGCCGTGGACGGTGCGCCGCGACAAGCCGGACCACGCCTACCTCAAGCCTGCCGCAGAATGCCAGCCCATTGACTATCCCAAGCCCGATGGCAAGCTGACCTTTGACCGCCTCTCCAGCGTGTTCATCAGCAGTGCGGCGCATGAAGAAAACCAGCCCGCGCACCTGACGCTCAAGGATGCCAGCGTGCCGGTCAACATCAACCTGGCCAAATACGCCGGGCCCGAGGCGCGTTATTGCCCGGCTGGGGTGTATGAGTTTGTCAAGAACGAGGACGGTTCGGATCGGCTGCAGATCAATGCGGCCAACTGTGTGCACTGCAAGACTTGCGACATCAAGGACCCGACCCAGAACATCGTCTGGGTCACCCCGGAAGGCGGCGGCGGGCCCAATTACGCGGACATGTGATGACACCCGACAAAACCCACCAGCCCACCACTGGCCCGTGGTACCGCTGGCGCGGGTACACCGTGCGCTGGGTGCTGTTTGGTCTGGTCGTCCACGTGTTTCAGCCCATTGAAGATGACGTTGAACCGCTGTGGTTATACAAGTTGGATCAGGCGCTCACCGGGCTGTTGTTTGGTGCCGTCTGTTCGCTGGTTTTCACCTGGACGGAAAACCGGTTCAACACTCCCCGGGTGCAGTGGAAGTCCTGGCTGATCGTGGCTGGAACGTGGCTGTGCGTCAAAACCGCTTTTATCAGCACCCTGGCTATCGTTGGTCCATAACACCACCTGCCGTCACCCCGTGTTGTGGCACCAATGCCGCAACAGACCATGATTTTCAAGGACGGCGAAACGTCACACGTTGGGCGGCCCAGTATCTGGCACTCAGGCGATCCAGCCGCACCTCGCCACCGCTGGACGGTGCGTGTACAAAACGACCGTCCCCCACATAAATGCCGGCATGGGTGGCCTCGTCATGCTGGGCAAACAGCACCAGATCCCCCGAGCGCACCTGTTCACCCGCAATCGGTTCACCCCAGTGTTGCAACTTCGCCACTGTGCGTGGCGGCGCCACCCCCACTCTGGACTGGTAGACGTGCCGGATCAGGCCGCTGCAGTCAAAACCGCTGTCGGGCGTGTTGCCGCCATAACGGTAGGGTGTCCCCACCAAGCCAACGGCATACATCGTGACGTCGTGCGCCTGATCATCGGAGAAAGCCGATACACGATCCAGGCGCTTCGGCGTGGTCAACACCGATGCCACCCGCTGCTCCGGCGTGGACGGCGGCGTACTGCAACCACCCAGTACCAGGACCACCAGCAACCACACACACCCGTCAGCCATCCATGAACGATGCAAGATGTTCATCACTTCGCCTGCTCAGAGCCACACACGCCTGAATGGTACACAAGGCGCCACCAACCCGCCAGCCACCCAACTAGCCTGTAGAATTTGACGCTGTCAGGAGAGAGCCGCTTGCAGACCCCCAGTCTAAAAGCGGCCGCCGAAGGCGCAGAGCCGCTGATTGCAGCAGTTTGAACGCTCAGGCAAAAGGACTGACAAACGCCATCGGGTCACCGAACCTGATGACGCATCCCCACTGGAGAGAGGCCTTGCCCCATGTTGTTGGGTGCCAGGTCCACCGAAGGAGCAACCCGCAGTCAGCCCAGCCCCACGGCCAGGCTTGACCCGGCGAATCTCTCAGGTAAAGCGGACAGCGGGGGCAGCCCAAGGTGAAGCTGTTGTTTTGCCCTGGTTTCTTTTCTGCCCCCTGGAGTGCCTTGATGTCCGCATCCGCTGAATCACTGTTGAACGTTCCCCTCAATGACCTGCACGTCGCGCTTGGCGCGCGTATGGTGCCCTTTGCTGGCTATTCGATGCCGGTGCAATACCCCGCCGGCCTGATCGCCGAACACAAACACACCCGCACGGCGGCGGGCCTGTTTGACGTGTCCCACATGGGACAGTTGCGTCTGGTCGGGCCGGAGGCGGCAGCGGCTTTTGAGAGCCTGATACCGGTCGATGTGATCGGCCTGCCCGTGGGCAAACAGCGCTACGGCCTGCTGCTCAATGACGACGGCGGCATCATCGACGACCTGAT
>NZ_JAQTWM010000132.1 GCF_028689305.1 Rhodoferax sp.
CACCATTGCGGCCAGTGGTGTGGGCAATACGCTGCTGACGATGGCAGAGGTGTCTACCCGGACCGGGACGAAGCCGTCATACCGCCTGGAGATGGGGCTTGGCAACAAAGGGGAGTTGGCTGCGCTTCCACGCATTCATGCCGCCGGCAACGTTCAAGGGTTGCACAAACCCCAGATTCCCCAGGATGAGGCACGCCTTGGCTGAACGCACGCCGCCACGGCAGATGATGAGCAGCGGTGAATGTTGATGGGCCATGAGTTCATGCGCACGTGAGGCAAGCTGCCCCAGCGGAATGAGCGTGACGCCATCGACATGGGCTTCTTCGTACTCGTCTGGTTCGCGCACATCGAGCAAGAAGACGCTCTGTTGCTTTCGCCACTCCTGGGCTGTGCTGACGTCCACATCTTTCACCCCCCGGTAGCGGTAAAAAATCTTCAGCCAGAAATAGCGGGTGAGCTTCCAGAAGCCAAATGCAGCCAAAAGAATCAGGCCTGCCGCGACAGAAATAGTGAGTAGATTCACGGATTGTTTCCTTGAAAAGTCAGATGGGTTGAAGCCGGGATTTGCGAAATACAAAGAGGGGCGCCCCAGGGAGACTGCTGATACCCACAATCACAAAAAACAGCAGTGATGTCGCAACGGCATCTCCCTCGGATACGCCAACCTGGGAAAAGAAGTACCAATAAGCCGCTTCACGCACGCCGAATCCGGAGATGGAAATCGGCAGCATGGCCACGGTGAAAATCATGGGTGTGTAGATGACGCAGTGCGCCAGGGACACGCTGGCGCCAAGCGCATGAAAGATCGCCGCATTCACCGCTGCCACGCAGAGCTGGAACACGATGGACAGGGTCAGAATCCAAACGAACAAGGTCGGATTTCTCACCGTGTCACGCACGATCGCGACCGTGCGTTTCACCACGCCCTTGACACTGGAAAACCGGTCTGGCAAGGTTTTTCCCACAATGCCTTCGGCAATGCGGGGTACCAAAAACAACCCCACCAATGCCACGTCAATCACAAGAAAAACCACCACCATTTGCACTGTGCGTGTGTCAGCCTCGATAAAGGGCAACCCAAGCAGTGCGGTAAAACCAAGAGCAACGCCGGCAATCAGTCGCTCGGATACCACCGACCCAATGGCCTCAGGCACCTCGCCAGTTTCTTTGGTGGTCTCCCACGCACGCACTGCATCACCACCCACAGAGGTGGGCAACACGTTGTTGAAAAACAGGCCGACAAAATAGAGGCGAAGTAGTGTGAGAAATGGCAAGGCATGTTGGCGGGCGCGCAGGATGCAGCCCCATTTCCAGGCCGATATCACGATGGCAACGATCACTGCCGCAAATGCCAGGGACGTGCCCTCCAGCGAGAGGCTGCGAAAACGGGCCAGCAGCTGGGACAGGTCGAGCTTGTACAGCAGCAGCCCGGCCAGTCCCAGCGTCACCAGAATGCGTGCAGTCAGACGGAGGTGTTCCTTGGATGTCATGATGCCCTCACATCCGAAGTAGCGCTGGGAACTGCAGCCGACTTATGGGCATTGGACGCACGCATTTTTCGCAAGAGGTACGGGCCGATGGCAGAGCCAACCACAAACACCGTGATGGTGATGGAAAACACCCAGAACAGGACCTTGATGGAGCCGGTCAGGTTTTGGCCAAGATAGGAATACAGTAAGGTGGCTGGCAATTGCCCCAGACCCGTCGCCCAGACAAAGTCCCACAGGCCAATGGATGTCAAGCCGGCCCCGTAACTGATGACGTCAAACGACACAAACGGCAACAGGCGCGACACCAAAATGGCACGCACACCAAAGCGTGCAAAGAAAATGTCCCAAGTTTCCAGCGCTTTGCCGCCACCTACCAGCTTCTCTACCACGGGGCGTCCCAATGACTGCGCAATCCAGTAACAGAGCACGGAGCCTGCCATGGCGCTTGACCAGGACAGCAACGCACCCCAGGCCCAACCAAACAGCAACCCATTGGTAAAGGTCACCACGAACGCAGGCAGTGGCGCTGCAACCGACTGGAACACCATCAGCGCAGCGGACACCACAGCTGCCCAGGGACCAAATCCCAGCAGGTACTCTTTAAATGCCGCAATGGCAGCCGGAGGATCAGGCAAGGTCATGATGGCCACCGCATCGTTCACGTTTTTGCGTAACGATTCGTCAAACCAGTAGACCAGGCCAAGAGAGATCAACGTGGCCAGAACGACCCATATCCGTTGACGGGTAGAAGTTGATTTCATGGAGAACTTTCAAAGCAAGAGCGACCGCATGACGCGGCCCGCTCCTGTCGCAGAGGGGGCAGACGATGCAGCCTGCCTATGGATGAAATGCTGGACTCGGAAATCCAGACATGGCGAACCGATTACTTCTGCAGCGGATACTCTTCAGCCGCCTGTGCAGACCACTCCCACATGGAGCCCGCATAGTTGCGCGCCTTGTAGCCCAGGTCATTGAGCACCGTGGTCACCCAGCCGGACCGAATGCCACCGGTGCAGTAAGACACCACTTCCTTGTCGCGGGTAACGCCGCGTGAAGCCAGAACTTTTTCAATTTCTTCACGGGGAAGGAGTTGCCCGTTCTTGTCCAGCAGATCTTTGAAGAAGAGGTGTTTGGCAGGTAGCAGGTGACCACCACGCTTTTCTCCGTAAGGAGTCTGCCCCCCGTATTCACGGGGTTCACGCACATCAAGGAATGCCACGTCCTTGCGGCCAAGCTTGTGTTTGACTTCTTCCTTCTTGATTTCCAGTTGAGAACTTTCGCTGGCCACAAAGTCGCCCGGGACGCCAGCTGGCTTGACGCTCAGTTTGCCGATTCGTTCCAGCGCGCCCAGACCTCCGTCCACCAATGCCACGCGGGTGTGGCCCCAGGCGCGCAACAGCCAAGTCACGCGGCCATCTTCACCCCAGCCATTGACAGAATCCGCCACCACCACGATAGGGCGCTCTTTGGAAATGCCTAACGCCTGCAGCTTTTTGGTTGCCTGTTCCACCGGCAGAGGTCGTCCCTTGGTGGGCAAATTGGGCTCGGCCAGGTCCTGCCAGATCAAGGCCACTGCACCAGGAATGGCACCATTCTTTTTCTTCAAGTCCTCACCGCGCGCGTCAATCACCAGAGCCCCTTGCTTGATCAGATCGAAACCCGCTTGCGGTGTCACGATCCAGTCGCGATAAAACTCGACCGATGCACCGTTGACGGCAGCGGTTGTGGCGTATGCAGCGGGTGTGACGATGGCCAGCGTCATGCCGGCACTCATGGTCAGCGCCACGGACAGTGCGCTGAGCGATTTGGTAAATGTATTTTTCATAAAAAACTTGTGACGTTATTTGGAAGTCCTGATCAATGCCAGGTCGTTGCGACTGTAGGGATCTCGTTCTCAATTTCAAAGCGATAAATCCGCTTTTGGATATTTGAAAAACGCATATAGACCCTGCCATCCACTTCTAGAATCGCGTCGCCAAAGACGACCTACGTCGATGGATTCAAGGACTTTTTGCAGGAGAGAATGCGTATGCCACATGCCATCGTGGGTGTGATCGGAGGAAGTGGGCTATACCAGATGGACGGCCTTCAAAACGTGTATGAACACGAGGTACAGACGCCGTTTGGTGCTCCTTCAGACGTCATTGTGTGTGGCACCCTGGAAGGAACGCCGGTTGCATTTTTGGCTCGGCATGCAAGGGGGCACAAGCTCATACCGTCGGAAGTGCCGTACCGGGCCAACCTCTATGCCCTCAAGCAGTTGGGTGTCCGTTATGTGCTGTCGTTGTCTGCCGTCGGATCGTTGCGAGAGGAATTGCACCCACTGGACATGGTATTGCCAGACCAGTTCATTGATCTGACCCGGCACCGCAACAGTACGTTTTTTGGCTCTGGCGCAGTGGCCCATGTGTCGATGGCGCAACCGGTGTGCCCATTGTTACAGCGAATTCTGGCGCGTGCCGTGCAAGCCACCGATGCCAACATCCATCTTCACCAAAATGGCACCTATGCGTGCATTGAAGGCCCGCAGTTCTCCGGCCGCGCGGAGTCACTTTGGCTGCGCAGCATGGGGGCAGACCTGGTGGGCATGACCAACATGCCGGAGGCCAAATTGGCATTGGAAGCCCAGATGGCCTATGCCACTCTGGCAATGGTGACCGACTTTGACTGCTGGCATCCCCGGGAAGCGCATGTCACGACCAGCATGGCGCTGGAGAACCTGCTCAAGAATGCCAGTCGCGCGCAGCAGATCACAGCCCACGCCATACGCTTTTTGCGCCATGACATGCCGGTATCTGCCGCACACACGGCACTACAAAATGCCTTGGTGACCGCACCGGATGACATGCCCGCGGCAACCCGCCAGGTTCTGGAATTGCTCTGGAGCTGATGCCATGCACGCTACTTTGCCACTGCTGCAGCCCACCGACTTTCCCGCACTTAAACGCCACAACCTCGATACCTTGCAGGTCAATCTGGGGTATCGCTGTAATCAGAGCTGCCTGCACTGCCACGTGAGCGCCGGGCCGCACCGTGCCGAGATGATGGATGCGGCTACCGTTGCACTGATTCCTCCAGTACTCCAGGCCCAGGCGATCAGCACACTTGATCTCACTGGCGGAGCCCCCGAATTACATCCCGAATTCCGGGCGTTGATCCGGCAGGCCCGAGCTGCAGGGGTCCATGTGATTGATCGCTGCAACCTGACCGTCCTGCTCGAACCGGGGCAAGAAGGGACCGCCGAATTTTTGGCGCGCAAGCAGGTGGAAATCGTGGCGTCCCTGCCGTGCTACAGCACCGGCAATGTAGACCAGCAGCGCGGCGAAGGCACTTTTGAGAAAAGCATTGTCGCGCTGCGCAGGCTCAATGCACTGGGTTATGGCAGGCCCGGCAGCGGACTGGCGCTCAAGTTGGTTTATAACCCGCAGGGCCCCGTATTACCCCCATCGCAAGCGGCGCTACAGGCGGCGTATCAACAAGAGTTGCAGTTGCAATTCGGCATTGTCTTCAATGAACTATTGGTGTTGGCCAATATGCCGATTCAGCGTTTTGGTTCGGCGCTGATTTCCAAGGGTACCTTCCACACCTATTTGGAGTTACTCAAGCGCCATCATCAGAACGCCAACCTGGGCCAGGTGATGTGCCGAAGTCTGCTCAGTGTGGATTGGCAAGGCTATCTATACGATTGCGACTTCAATCAACAACTTGGCCTGACCGTGCCCGGGTATGCCCAAAGTGCCCAGCCCCTCCATATGCGAGATTTGCTGAACACCAGACTGCGGCATCAACCCATTCGTGTGGCCAACCACTGTTATGGCTGCACGGCAGGCCAGGGCAGCAGTTGTGCGGGCGCTTTGACTTGAGCGTGTGTTGCGGGACAAAGCCGGAGATATGCGTGTATCCATAGTCATCCCCGCCTTGAATGAGGCGGCTGCATTACCAGGCACCCTGCAATCTCTGCAGCAGCAGATGGACGTTCAGGCTTGGGAGGTGCTGGTGGTCGATGGCGCAAGCTCAGATGCAACGTGCACCATCGCACAGATGAACGGTGCAAAAGTTTTGCATGCGCCGCGTGGGCGCGCCGTTCAAATGAACCGTGGCGCTGCTGCCTCGGCGGGCGATGTGCTGTTATTTCTACATGCTGACACCCGGCTTCCGCCGGATGCGCTGCAGCAGCTGACCCAGGCCATATCAAGCGGCTATTCCTGGGGGCGCTTTGATGTGCAGATCCAGGGCCAGTCTCCGTGGCTCAAAGTGGTGGGCCATGGCATGAATGTGCGCTCTCGCGTGAGTGGCATCGCCACGGGCGATCAAGCCATTTTTGTCACACGCGCGGCATTCAATGCGGTCGGTGGATTTCCACCGCAGCCCTTGATGGAAGACATTGCGTTGTCGAGTCAGTTGAAGCGATTGGGACGACCCGCCTGTCTGCGCGCTCGTCTCATCACCTCGGGACGGCGCTGGGAGGCTCACGGCATCTGGCGCACCATCCTGTTGATGTGGCGTCTGCGCTTGGCCTACTGGTGTGGAGTGTCGCCCGAACGTTTGGCGACCTTGTACCAGTAGCACTGTGGCATGAGCGTGCGACTGATGGTGTTTGCCAAGGCTCCCGTGCCTGGCCAGGTAAAAACTCGCCTCATTCCGGCGCTGGGTGCAGACGGTGCGGCGCGGTTGGCTGCACACCTGTTGCAACGGACGCTGGATGCCGCGCGCGACGCAGCAACTGCCTTGAGGCGGGAAAAGCACCGCTCTGTGCACATTCATCTATGCGGCAGCCCCGATCCTGAACACGCGTCCTGGTCGGGCATCATTCTTCCGAAAAACTGCGCCAAGTCGGCCCAAATTGAAGGTGATCTGGGTGCACGCATGGCGCACGCATTCACACCGGCTTTGGGGTGTGGAGAGGATGTGCTGTTATTGGGAACCGACGGAGTTGGCCTGGACTGGCGCCGCATCGTCCAAGCCGTACAAGCTTTGGAGCAGCATGATGCGGTGCTGCAACCCGTGCTGGACGGCGGGTACCTGATGCTGGGACTGCGTCCCGCTGCATTGGGCAAGCTCCCAGCACTGTTTGAGGCCATGCCTTGGAGCACAGACCAAGTTGCGGCACTGACACTGGATCGGCTTGGAAGCCTGGGTTACGCCACCCTGGTGCTTCCTGCCTTGCGTGATGTGGACAGCCCCGGGGACCTTGCCCACGTTCTCAACCTGGTGCAGTGCATCGTGTGATGGCCCTGCACCCGGATGTCGTCGCCAGCCGCGCCACGAAGTGAGCCTGGCCATACCCCAGCTGGGAATTCACCGCTCACCCGCTCAAACAGCGTGGTTCTGTGAAAACTTCATCGGATTTTTAGCCTCTAGCCCACATCAATAAAGCGTCAATAGCTCTATAAATGATAGCAAGTTACTTGTCCTTGAGTGGCCAGCCGACAAACTGCGGGTAAAGCCGCGCCACCACCGGGCCGTTGAAGTCCCAGGTG
>NZ_JAQTWM010000039.1 GCF_028689305.1 Rhodoferax sp.
ACATCGTGGGCTTTTACAACAGTGTGCGCCTGCACTCAACACTGGGCAACTTGCCACCCAATGCTTTCGAGCAGCAATCGGCAATCACATTACCTATCGATGTGTCCGAAAAAACTTGACCAACACAAAGCGAGCGATTCGGGTATAGGTCGGACCGGGTTGACCAGCGAGAGATTGATTGAAGGCTTTCATAAGAAAAATCAGCCTCTATCCCGGTTAAATCATCGGTCAATAGCTACAAGATATGTAGCAAATCACTCGCAGGATGCGGCATGCTTTCGAGACACACTAGGGTTTTCCCTTAATTTCCTGATTTACATCAACGCAGTCGCTGGGGTCGATATTGAAAATACTTTAGCGATTTCAAATATACGAAAGTGCGAACCAAAGGTGGCACACGATGTTCACATTAAAACGAATGGCGACCCTTACCTATGCGGTCGCGCTGTTGGGGTTGTTCATGGCAGGGTTGGCGCAGGCGCAGGATGCCAAACCGGTCAAACTCAACACCACCGCAGACCACAGCAAATTCAAGGAACTGCAAGGACAGTTCAACAGTGGTCCAGAGGTCACCAAGGCCTGCCTGAGTTGTCATACCGAGGCGGCAGGTCAGATCCACCGCACCAAGCACTGGACATGGGAATATGTGAACCCGAAAACACAGCAGGTGCTCGGCAAGAAGCATGTGTTGAACAACTTCTGCATTTCTGTTGCCTCGAACGAGGCGGCCTGCAACAGTTGCCATATTGGTTACGGCTGGAAGGACGCTACTTTTGACTTTAGCTCAGAAACCAACGTTGACTGCCTGGTCTGCCATGACACAACTGGCAATTACAAAAAGCCCTCTGGCTTGGCCGGTAACGTGGTCACCAAAGAAATGGAATTCCCACCGCAGTCCGGAAAAATTCTGAAGGCCATTGATCTGAGCAAGATTTCTCAGAAGGTTGGCAAGTCCAGCCGTGACACCTGCGGTACCTGCCACTTCAATGGCGGTGGGGGTGATGGCGTCAAGCACGGCGATATGGACAGTTCGCTGGCAGCGCCTGACAAGGAACTCGATGTCCACATGGATGCCACTGGACTTGACTTCACCTGTGCCACCTGCCACAAGACATCCAGCCACGACGTTGCCGGTAGCCGCTATGCACCCACCGCCAAGGACGCCAAGGGCGTCCACCTGCGCGGTGCCAGCGGCAATGGCAACCCAGCCACTTGCGTTTCCTGCCACGGCAACACGCCGCACAAGGGCAACGCTCGCATGAACCAACATGCCACCAAGCTGGCCTGCCAGACCTGCCATATTCCGGAATTCGCCCGAGGGAGCATACCCACCAAGATGAATTGGGACTGGTCGACCGCGGGTAAACGGGATGCCGAAGGCAAGCAAATCACTCTCAAAGACGCCAAGGGGCACATCACCTACGAGTCGCGCAAGGGTGATTTCAGGCTGGAGGAGAAAGTCAAGCCCACCTACATCTGGTTCAACGGCCAGGTGAACTACACGCTAAAAACCGACAAACTCGATCTCAGCGCGCCAGTGGCACGGATCAACACACTCGGCGGCAGTCCAGACGATGGCAAGTCTTTGATCTGGCCGATCAAGCGCTTCGGTGGCAAGCAACCCTATGACACCGTCAACATGACCTTGCTGACACCGCATACCGCTGGCAACGATGACACCGGTTATTGGAAAAATCTGGAGTGGAACAAGGCCATTGAAGCGGGCGTGAAGGTATCGGGCATGCCCTACTCGGGCAAGTTTGACTTCGTCAGGACACAAATGGACTGGCCCATCACGCACATGGTCGCACCCAAAGAAAAAGCCTTGGGCTGTGTGGACTGCCATGCCCGAGGTGGCCGTCTGGACGGATTGCCCGGTATCTACATGCCAGCCGGCCATGCAACCGCGCTGCTGGACAAACTGGGATGGGGTTTAGCCACGTTGGTTCTGATGGCTGTCAGCGGTCACGGTCTGTTGCGGTTGATGTCCAGAAACAAACTCACAGGAGCAGCCAAATGAGCGAGCGCGTCTACTTGTATAAGGGTTTCGAGCGGTTCTGGCACTGGTCGCAGGCGGGCTTGATCATCTTCATGCTGGTTACCGGGTTCGAGATTCACGGTTCCTATCAAAACTTTGGCTTTGAACGTGCTGTGAACTTTCACACCATTGCTGCATGGACACTGGTCGGACTGTGGGTGTTTGCAATTTTCTGGCATGTCATCACTGGGGAATGGCGCCAATACATTCCCACCACCGACAAGATCATGGCCATTTCCCGCTACTACTCATCGGGCATCTTCAAGCATGAACCGCATCCGTTCAAGCCCACTTCAGCGCAGAAGCACAATCCGCTGCAACGTCTGACTTACCTGGTCATCCTGACTTTGTTGAGTCCGCTGATCTGGGTGACCGGCTGGCTGTACCTGTTCTATGGGGACTGGGCCGCTTGGGGCCTTAACGGTCTGAAACTGGAATGGGTTGCCACGGGTCACACCTTGGGTGCTTTTCTGATGCTGGCATTTTTAATTTCTCACCTCTATCTAGCCACCACCGGGCACAAAGTCACATCCCAGGTCAAAGCCATGATCACCGGATGGGAAGAGCTGAGTTGATCGACTTTTTACGGAGAACTGACATGAGACATTCCAAATCTCTGACCACTGTTGCTTTGTTGGCTCTACTGGGCACAACATTCTCGGCCTACGCATACGATGCTGACTGGAAACGTGGGCGCCTGTATTACCGCAGCGTGTGCACGGCCTGCCACACCACCTCACCAATCGGTGCCATCAGCCCAAGCACAAAAACCAAGGCGGACTGGTCAGCTTACTTGCTGACCGACAGACATGCCAAAGGTAAAGATGCCGTCAGCAAGTATGTTGGCAAAGCGTATCGCGACAGCATCAAGGACAGCAACAAGACCGCTGCCAAGTTTGCCGATACGCCTGACAAAGAGTTGATGGAAGACATCAAAGCGTTCTTGCTCAAAGGTGCAAAGGACGGTGACGCGCCAGCCAGCTGCAACTAGCCACTAAGGTGGCCCAGAGTTTTTCTTCAAAATAGGAGAGGATCGTGCGTATTCAACAACGGGTTTTTCTATCTGGGGCGCTTGCCGTCCTGCTCGGTCTAGGACTGTCTCTCCAGACCACGTTGGTCACTGCGCAGGAGGCGCCCGCCAGTGCCCCCAAAGCCAATTGGTACACCAAGCTGGTGGACATGAATTTTGTCAAACAGCAAGCCGTAGTACCGAAGATTGACGGTGTGATGGTCATTGATGCGCGCCCGACAGCCCGCAAGTACGACATCGGCCACATCCCGACCGCTGTCAATATCCCTGACTCGGCGTTTGACAAATTGGCACCCACCATGCTGCCTGCCGACAAGAGCAGTCTATTGATCTTTTACTGCGACGGCCCTGAGTGCATTCTGAGCCACAACTCTGCGTACAAGGCGGAGAAACTCGGCTACACCAATGTGCGCGTGTATGCGGCGGGCTTTCCCGACTGGATCAAGGGCGGCAACCTGCATGCGGTCAGCGTCGCGTATCTGAAGAAGCTGATGGACGAAAAGAAGCCCATCACCATCATCGACGCACGCCCTAAAGCGCGCAAATACGATGTGGGTCACATACCTGGTGCTATCAACCTTCCGGATTCTCAGTTTGAAAAAATGGCCGCAGAACTGCTGCCTGCTGACAAGTCGGCCGAGTTGTACTTTTACTGCGACGGACTGGCGTGCAAGCTGAGTAACGACTCGGCTATGAAAGCCACCAAGCTGGGATACACCAACGTGAAAGTGGTCCCCGAAGGTTATCCAGCCTGGGTGAAAGCCTTTGGCGAAGGCCCGTCCGCTGCATCCGCAGTATCACCCGCCGCTGCGAAAGCCCCAGAAATCGAAGCCGGGAAAGAGGCTGGCACCATTTCAGTAGCGTCATTCGAACGCATCTACAAAGAGGCACCCAACTCGGTGTATCTGATCGACGTGCGTGAACCACAGGAGTTTGCCAGTGGCACCTTCAAGGGCGCGATCAACATGCCCGTCAACGGACTGGACAACGCCATCGACAAGTTGCCCACGGACAAGCCCATCATTTTCTTCTGTGGTGCCGGCGGGCGCAGTGGCGAAGCCCATGACATGGTCAAGTTGCACAAGCCAGCCCTGAAAACTGTCTTCCTGGATGCCGAGATCAAGTGGACCAAAGATGGCAACTACACCATCAAAGGGCACTAGACTGGCACTTCAAGAAAACGCCTCTCGGTGGGCGACCAAGACGTTCGTCGGGACGCCCACAGCAGAGACACAGTTTTAATGATGGCGGGGCATCAACTACAAAGTGCATCCGTGAGTAATTTCTTCGGACGCATCTCCAAGTCATAACAAACCTCATGCGGGTGCCAAACGTAGCCACAGCTTGGCGAGTGCACCCGTGCCTTGCGCTTCAGGCCGGTTGCCCAGCTCCACCCGCCCGCGGTGCAGGGCGGCGATTTCTTTCACAAAACTCAGACCCAAGCCGGTGCTTTTTTTGCGTGAATGCGGGCGCACCAGGGAGTAAAACTTCTCAAACACTTTGTCTTGCGCGTAGGCGGGAATGCCGGGGCCCTGGTCGCCCACGGTGATGCAGGCCCAGCGCCCGTCCAGGCGCAGGCCCAGCTCAATCAAGCCACCTTCAGGCGAAAAGTCCAGCGCGTTGTCCAGCAGGTTGCTCACCGCCCGGCGCAGCAGAAACGGATCGGCCTCCACCGTGGCATCGGCCTGCGCTTGCACCGACAGGCGAATGCGGCGTTGGGCGGCCACGCCTTGTGAGGCATGGACCAGCTCTTCCAGCAAGGGCCGCAAGGCCACGCGCTGCACCTGGTCGAGCACGCGGCGGGTTTCCAGCGCAGTGAGCTCCATCATGCGGTCCACCATCTCCTGGATGCGCTGGGTTTCGCGCTGGATGTTGCCCAGAAATTGCTGGCGCTGGGCTTCTGCCATCGGCTCTTCCAGCAGCTCCGCCGCGCCGCGAATGGCCGACAGCGGACTTTTGACCTCGTGCGTCAGGGTCTGCACATAGTCGGCCACGTAGTTGCGCCCGGCCAGGGCGTCGCGCATCTCGTCATAAGCGGCACGCACCAGGTCCCAGGCGCGGCGCAGCAGGCGCAGCGGGTGAAAGCCCTGCTGTGTTTTGACGTAGTGCGCGTAGTCCGAGATCAGGCCAAACGGGCGCACCAGCCACACTGACACGGTGACCGCCAGCACCAGCACCGCCAGCACTGACAAGAAACCCACGTACAGCGTGCGGCTGCGCGCGGCCACCACAAACTGGCCAAAACTTTGCACCGGTTTGCCCACCGTCAGCGTGCCAATGATCTCGCCGCTGCCCGCACCCTGTGTGCTGCCGACCCAGCGTATCGGCGCGGCCACGTACATGACGGCCGAGTTGGGGTCACCCGCGATGTCCAGCGTGGTGCGGGCGCCGTACTCGCCTTTGAGCGCCAGCCGCACATCGCGCCACTGTGAAAAATCTTTGCCCAGCGCTTGGCCGGTGGAGTCAAACACCACCGTGCCGCGGCGGTCGGTGACGTAGGCACGCAGCTCGACCCGATTTTTCTTGACGCTGAAAATCTGCACGTCGAAGGTGCGCGCATAAGCGGCCCTGAACAGGGCCTCCAGTGGCCCGGTGTCAATGACCCCGTCCCGCACCTCCTGCTCCACCAGCGTGGCCAGCAGTTGCGAGGTTTCCACCAGCGACTCTTCGGCCGACTCGCGGTAACGCGGATCCAGATCAGACACCACGCGGTACAGCACAAACGCGATGCCCACTGCGTAGATCAGCAGCAAGCCCAGGAATATTCTGCTTCTCTTGCTCATTTAAGCATAGCGCCTTGGGGTGGCCAGGTGGCGCTTGACTGGTGTTTTCACGAAATGGTCTCTGGAAGCGCTTCACTCAAGGCGTAGCCGGTGCCGCGCAGGGTGCGGATCGGCTCCAGCGCCGGGGCCACCAGCTTGAGCTTGGCGCGCAGGGTTTTGATGTGCGCATCGACCGTGCGGTCAAAGCTGTCGTTGTCGTCACCCCAGACGGTCAGCAGCAACTCATCGCGGGTGAACACCCGCCCGGGTTTTTGCACCAGCATGCGCAGCACGCCGTATTCAAAACGCGAGAGTTCCAGCAAGCGGCCATAAAAACGGATCTGGCGGCGCTCTTCGTCCAGCAGCCAGATGGCCGGAGCGCTGACCGCCGGGGTTGGCAGCACGGGCGCAGGGACGGCAGCGGAATTCACGCGGCTGCTGCGCCGCAGAATGGTGCGCACCCGGGCCACCAGTTCACGCGGCGAAAACGGCTTGGCAATGTAATCGTCCGCGCCCAGCTCCAGCCCCACCACGCGGTCGATCTCGTCGCTACGTGCCGTCAAGAAAACCATCGGCACCTGGCTGCCGCCGGGCAGGGCTTGCAGGCGGCGAAACAGCTCAAAACCATTCATGTCAGGCAGGCCTACGTCCAGCACCGCCAGCGCGGGCGGCTCAGCCTGGAATTGGCGCATGGCTTCTTCCGCGGTGCTGCACCACACTGGCGTGAAGCCGTCGGTGGCCAACACGTATTGCAGGGTGTCGGCAATGCCGGATTCATCTTCCACCAAAAGGATGCGGGGTTTGGGTGCCATGGCCGGTATGGTAATGGCACCCAAACCCCTTGCCGGCGTGGCGCTTTACACCCCACCCAGGGTACTGAGGCAGAATCCGGGTCTGAGCACAACTGCCCCGACACGGTCTCTGCGGAGCACTGATGCCCGAAGTGGTGCCTGGCACCTTCCTTTTTTGCGATGTCATGACCCCAGCTCTCCTCACTGCGCCCAAGCTCAACACCTCTTCTGCCGAGGCGCTCAACCGCGACTGCTTTTGCCGCACGCTGAACCGGGAGCGCCTGCGCGAGCAACTGGAGCACGACCCCAGCCTGCAGGGCCTGATGGACAACATCAGCCAGACGCGGCCTTACCTGTTCTCCAGCACTGTGGTGTTCCTCTCGGGCCAGATGCAGCGCCAGATCTGCGCCACGGTGGCCGCCATTGAGCGGGTGGCCGCCCTGCCCGGCTACCAGGCGCAGGCCCTGGCGCGCGCCGATGGCATCGCCCGGCGCGCCTGGGGGCCGCTGGGCGTGTGTATGGGTTACGACTTTCATCTGAACGCGCACGGACCGCAGCTGATCGAGATCAACACCAATGCCGGTGGCCTGCTGCTCAACGCCGCCCTGGCGCGGGCGCAGGAGACCTGCTGTGACGAACTGGACTGGGCGTTTTCCTCACCCACCCGGCGCGACACCCTGCGGCAAGGTGTTTTTGACATGTTTGCCACCGAATGGCGGCTGCAACGCGGTGACGCCCCCTGGCGCAACGTGCTGATTGTGGACAGCACCCCTGACAGCCAGTACCTGGCGCCGGAGTTCGAGCTGTTTCGCCAGCTGTTCACCCAGCACGGCCTTCAGACCCACATCGCCGATCCCGGCGAGCTGCACTGGCAAGGTGGCCAACTGCTTTACCAGGGCACCCCGGTGGACATGGTCTACAACCGCCTGACCGACTTTTACCTGCAGGAACCTGCCCAGCTGGCGCTGCGTCTGGCCCATGAAGCCGGCGCCGTGGTGCTGACGCCGCACCCGCGCGCCCACGCGCTGCTGGCGGACAAACGCAATCTGATCGCCCTGAGCCAGGACGAGCAGTTGGCGGCCTGGGGCGCCAGTGCCGCTGACCGCCAACTGCTGGGCCAGAACGTGCCCAGCACCCGGCTGGTGACCCAGGCGCACGCCGAGGCCTTGTGGGCCCAGCGCCGCGAGCTGTTTTTCAAACCCGTGGCCGGTTATGGCGCCAAGGCGGCCTACCGGGGTGACAAACTCACGCGCCGGGTCTGGAGCGACATCCTGGCGGGCGACTTTGTGGCCCAGGCCCTGGTGCCGCCAAGTGCCCGGATGGTGGAAGTGGACGGTGTGCCCACCGACCTCAAGTTCGACATCCGCGCCTACACCTACGCCGGCCAGGTGCAACTGCTGGCCGCACGCATGTACACCGGCCAAACCACCAACTTTCGCACCCTCGGCGGCGGGTTTGCCCCGGTCATTGCGGTGCCTGAACTCGGAGAGCCTTGATGTGCGGCTTGTGTGGTGAACTGCGTTTTGACGGCGCCACCCCGGACATGGGTGCGGTGGCGCGCATGTCGGCCAAACTGGCCCGGCGCGGCCCCGACCACACCGGCATGTACCAGGACGGGCCGCTGGGCCTGGGCCACCGCCGCCTGTCGATCATCGACCTCTCCAGCCACGCCCACCAGCCCATGGTGGACGCCGCGCTGCAGCTCACGCTGGTGTTCAACGGCACGATCTACAACTACCGCGCGTTGCGCACCGAACTGCAGGGCCTGGGCTATCACTTTTTCTCGGAAGGTGACAGCGAAGTCATCCTGAAGGCGTATCACGCCTGGGGCGAGGCCTGCGTCAAGCGCTTCATGGGCATGTTTGCCTTGGCCATCTGGGACCAGCGCAGCAGCCAGCTGTTTCTGGCGCGTGACCGCTTTGGCATCAAGCCGCTGTACCTGAACCAAGACAGCCACCGCCTGCGTTTTGCCTCCAGCCTGCCGGCGCTGCTGGCCGGTGGCGGTGTGGACACCACGCTGGACGCGGTCGCCCTGCACCATCACTTCACGCTGCACACGGTGGTGCCGGCGCCGCGCACGGTGCTCAAGGGGGTGCGCAAGCTGCCACCGGCCTGCACCTTGCGGCTGGACCCTGACGGCACCATCACCGAGCAGGTCTACTGGACGCTGGACGCCACCCGCCCGACATCGGCCCGGACCGAGGCCCAGTGGCTGGACGCCACGCGTGAGCAGCTGAAGCAAAGTGTCAAGCGCCGCCTGCAGGCGGCTGACGTGCCGGTGGGGGTGCTGCTCTCGGGCGGACTGGACTCCAGCCTGCTGGTAGGTCTGCTGGCCGACCAGGTGAGTGACCTGCGCACGTTTTCCATCGGGTTCGAAGGTGTCGGTGCTGGTTCGGAAAAAGCCGACGAGTTTGAATACTCGGACCAGATCGCGCGCCATTTCCACACCCGGCACCACCAATACAGCATCCCCAACAGCGAGGTGCTCACCCGTCTGCCCGAAGCAGTGGCGCAGATGACCGAGCCGATGGTCAGCCACGACGTGATCGCGTTTTACCTGCTCAGTGAGCGAGTGTCCCGCGAGGTCAAGGTGGTGCTGTCGGGCCAGGGCGCCGACGAGGTGTTTGGCGGCTACTTCTGGTACCCGCGGATGGATGCCACGGCGGGCACGCCGCTGGCGCGTTTCAGCCAGCACTATTTTGACCGCGACCACGCCGAATACCTGCAGATGATGACACCGGCCTGGCATGTGCCCGATGTCACCTCCGCGCTGATCGGCACGGCCCTGAGCCAGTCCCAAGCGGATGAATTTCTCGACCAGGTCTGGCGGCTGGATGTCACCACCCTGATCGTGGACGACCCGGTCAAGCGGGTGGACAACATGCCGATGGCTTGGGGGCTGGAAGTGCGCACGCCGTTTCTGGACCACCAGCTGGTGGAACTGGCGGCTCACATGCCGCCCGAACTGAAGCTGCGCGAGGGCGGCAAGTTCCCGCTCAAGGCGATTTCACGGGGCCTGATCCCCGACGCGGTGATCGACCGGCCCAAGGGCTACTTCCCGGTGCCGGCGCTGAAGTACGTGCGCGGGCCGTTCCTGGAACTGATGCGCGGCATTCTGAACTCCGACGCCTGCCGCCAGCGCGGCCTGTACCAGCGCAGCTACGTTGACCAACTGCTGGCCGCGCCGGAAGCCCCGCAGCATTTCACCCGCATCAACGGCAGCAAGCTCTGGCACCTGGCCCTGCTGGAATGGTGGCTGCAGCTGCATGTGGATGGGTTATAAGACTTTTGGCCTCCAGCCCGGAAGAAACAAGCCCATACAGCTATCAAATAGATAGCAAACATTTCCCCCTCACCAGCCGATGACCGCGCCTGAACCCGTGCTCTGGCAAGACCAGGCCCCGCACAGCAGCCGCTTCAGCGACATCTACCGCACCCGCTACGGGGCGCTGGCGCAATCGCGCTCGGTGTTCCTGGCCGGCTGTGGCCTGCCCGAAGGCTGGCGCGGGCGCCCGCAGTTCACCGTGCTGGAAACCGGCTTTGGCCTGGGGCTGAATTTCCTGACCACCTGGGCCACTTGGCAGGCCGACCCGCAGGCCTGCGCCAGGCTGAACTTTGTCTCGGTGGAGGCTTATCCGGTGCATCTGGACGACATTCTGCGCAGCACACTGGCGCTGTCGACCGAAGCGGGGGGCTGCGCCACTGACTTCGCCACCCGACTGCCGGCGCTGGCGCAGCAGCTCGCCCCGGTCTGGCCCACGCTGCAGCCGGGGCTGAACCACTGGCCACTGGACCAGGGCCGGGTGCAGCTGACATTGGCCGTGGGGGACGTGCGTGCGATGTTGCCGCAGTGGCCGGGACTGGCCGACGCGGTGTATCTGGACGGCTTCAGCCCGGCGCGCAACCCCGACATGTGGTGCGACGCCACCCTGGGCGCGGTGGCGCAACACTGCCGCCCCGGCACCCGGCTGGCCAGCTACACGGTGGCCGCCCAGGTGCGCCATGGCCTGAGCGCCCTGGGTTTTCAGGTGCGCAAATGTCCAGGCCTGCCGCCCAAGCGGGACCGGCTTGAGGCCGTGATGTGCTAACCGCCAGGCCCGGTGGGCTCAGGCGCGCTCGTACCAGCCCCTGGAGCGGTTGACCACGTGGACCACCAGCAGCATCACCGGCACTTCAATCAGCACCCCCACCACCGTGGCCAGCGCCGCACCCGAGTTGAAGCCAAACAGGCTGATGGCCGCAGCCACCGCCAGCTCAAAGAAGTTGCTGGCGCCAATCAGCGCGGACGGGCAGGCAATGTTGTGCTTCTCTCCGACCACCCGGTTCAGCCAGTAAGCCAATGCGGAATTGAAAAACACCTGAATCAGAATTGGCACCGCCAGCAGCGCAATGATGAGCGGTTGGCGGATGATCGCCTCACCCTGAAACGCAAACAGCAGCACCAGGGTGGCCAACAGCGCGGTGATGGACCAGGGGCCCATCTTTTCCATGGCCGCATCAAACGCCGCCTGCCCTTTGGACAGCAGCGCCTTGCGCCACCACTGCGCCAGCAGCACCGGAATGATGATGTACAGGCCGACCGAGATCAGCAGCGTGGCCCACGGCACGGTGATGCTGGACAGGCCGAGCAAAAACGCCACCAGCGGCGCAAACGCCAGCACCATGATGCTGTCATTCAAGGCCACCTGCGACAGGGTGAACAGCGGGTCACCGCCGCTGAGGCGGCTCCAGACAAACACCATGGCGGTGCAAGGGGCGGCGGCCAGCAGGATCAGCCCGGCGATGTAGCTGTCGATCTGGTCAACCGGCAGCAGCGGGGCAAACAGATGGCGGATGAACAGCCAGCCCAGAAACGCCATGGAAAATGGCTTGACCAGCCAGTTGACAAACAGCGTGACGCCAATGCCCTTGATATGTTGGCGCACCTCGCCCAGGGCGCCAAAGTCCACCTTGACCAGCATCGGGATGATCATCACCCAGATCAGCACGCCCACCGGCAGGTTGACCTGCGCCACTTCGAGCCGGCCAATGGCCTGGAACAGCCCCGGCAGCCACTGCCCCAGGGCCACCCCGACAACGATGCACAGCGCCACCCAGACCGACAAAAAACGCTCAAACCCGCTCATGGGCGCACCCGCAGCGCGTTTGCCGGTGACTTCACATTGGGCACTCATGGCTCAGGCCTGGTTCAGTTGACGGGCGGTCTGCTGCAGCAGCGTTTTTTCCAGCTTTTCGGCGGGTAGGTTGACCAGCAACTCCAACCGTCGTTTGAGCGCCAGCAGGGTCTGGCGGAAGGCTTCGAGCTTTTGCGCTTCGCTGCCGTCACCCGCCGAGGGGTCTGGGTAGCCCCAGTGGGCGGTGGCCGGCTGGCCGGGCCAAAAGGGACAAACCTCACCGGCAGCGTTGTCACACACGGTGATCACCAGGTCCATGTGGGGCGCGTCGGGGCGGCCAAACTCGTCCCAGGATTTGCTGTACAGCCCCTCGGTGCTGATGCCAGCCTGGCGCAACACCTGCAGGCCCAGCGGATGCGGCTGTTGCTTGTCACGCGGGCTGCTGCCCGCTGAATGGGCTTTGAAGCGGCCGCGGCCGATGTGGTTGAGGATGGCTTCTGCCAGGATGCTGCGCGCCGAGTTGTGGGTGCACAGGAACAGGACGTTGAGGGCGTGATCGGCCATGTCGGATTTCCTTTGAAGTGGGTTGATGAAAGGTTCAATAGCCCGCCAGCTGCAGCAGCCGCGCCACCCCGATGGGTTCGTCCTGCAGCAAGGGCACCAGGGCATAACGACGGGCGTGCTCGGTGGTGACCGCCTGGATTTCACGCAGCTCGCTGTGTGCCCGCTGCAGTAGCAATGGTGCGCTGACATGGGCCGCGGCCACACTGTTGTTGATGACCCAGGCCCAGGGCTCAATGCCGGCGCGACGCAGGTCGGCCTGCAGTTGGGCGGCCTCCAGCACCGGGGTGGTTTCGGCCAGGGTGACGATCAGCACCTTGGTCTGGCGCGGGTCCTGCAGCTGCATCATGGGGGTGGTGAAATGGGTGTGGCGGGCTGCCATCTGGCGGGCAATGTCGCGGTGGTAGGCGCCGGTGGCATCCAGCAGCAGCAGGGTGTGGCCGGTGGGAGCGGTGTCCATCACCACAAAGTGGCTGCCGGCCTCACGGATCACCCGAGAGAAGGCCTGGAACACCGCAATTTCCTCGGTACAGGGAGAACGCAGGTCTTCCTCCAGCATGGCGCGTGCGGCAGCGTCAAGCCCGGCACCCTTGCTGGCCAGCACCTGCGCGCGATAGCGTTCGGTGACTTCATGCGGGTCAATGCGGCTGACCGTGAGGTGTTCCAGTGAGCCGTCGAGTGTTTCGGCCAGATGCGCCGCCGGGTCGGAGGTGGTCAGGTGCACCGGCATGCCACGCTGCGCCAGCGCCACCGCCACGGCGGCGGCCAGGGTGGTCTTGCCGACACCGCCCTTGCCCATCAGCATCACCAGTCCATGACCTTGCGCCGCGATGTCATCCACCAGCGCCGACAGGCCCGGTGCCTGAATGGTCGGCACAGCGGGCGCGACTGCCGGGAGCTCGGGCGTGCCGATGGCCGCGCCGGCCAGCAGCTGGCGCAGGGCCGGCAGCCCCACCAGGTTGAAGGGTTGGAGATCGATCCGGTCAGTTGGCAACGCCGCCAGCGCCGCGGGCAGTCTGTCCAGCGCGGCCTGCTCCCGGGACACCAGCGCCTGCGCCAGCGGGTCGCCGCCAGCGGCGGCAGGCGGGAACACGCCGTTGATCACCAGAGACTGCTGCGATAGGCCAATGGCCGCCAGCTCGCTGTGGGTGCGCGCCGCCTCGCGCAAGGTGGCGGCCTGCGCCCGCGCCACCAGCACCAGCCGGGTGTGCGCCGGATCAGCCAGCGCCGCCACCGCGGCCTGGTACTGGCTGCGCTGTTTTTCCAGCCCGGCCAGCGGCCCCAGACACGAGGCGTCACCCTTGCCGGCTTCGAGAAAGCCGCTCCAGGCGCCCGGCAGCTGCAGCAGGCGGATGGTGTGGCCGGTGGGGGCGGTGTCAAACACGATGTGGTCAAAGTCGGCGGTCAGGGCCGCATCGGTCAGCAGCGCGGTGAATTCGTCAAACGCCGCAATTTCAGTGGTGCAGGCGCCCGAGAGCTGCTCTTCAATCCCCTTGACCACCGACTCGGGCAGCAGGCCACGCACCGGACCAACGATGCGGTCGCGGTAAGCCTGGGCCGCCGCTTGCGGGTCAATCTCCAGCGCACTGAGCTTGTGCACCGCCGGTACCGGGGTGATCTGGTTGCCAATGGGCAGGCCAAATACCTGGGCGACGTTGGATGCCGGGTCGGTGCTGACCAGCAACACCCGTTGGCCGCGTCCCGCCAGTTCCAGGGCCGTGGCGCAAGCGATGGAGGTTTTGCCGACACCACCCTTGCCGGTGAAAAACAGGAAACGTGGGGGCAGGTCGAGAAATTTCATGTAAGCGCCATGAGGCAAGGTGGGTCAAAAGGCGGGGGACGGCGTGCGTCACCCCGAGCCCGTGTTCAGCAGCAACCGCCGCCCGAGCAGCAACTCGTGGTCGGCGCCGCTTCACTGGCAGGCGGCGTCGGACCACCGAGCCAGCGGCTCAGGTCGGCGCGGCTGGGGTAGCGTCCGGCCAGCGCCAGCTCACCGTCCAGCAGGATCACTGGCAACACGCTCTCACCCGAGCGCGCCAGCAGGGCCTTGACCACCGCGTTGTCGGCAAAGGCCATGGGTTGCTGGGCCAGGTTGAAGCGTTCGATGGCCAAGCCCTGCGCCTTGGCCCAGGCCACGTCGGCGGCAAACGCCACCAATTGCGGGTCCACCTCCACCCCACAGACGCCGCTGCTGCAGCACAGGGCCGGGTCAAACACTTGGACTTGGGTCATGGCAGTTCTCCTTGAGATAACAACAATGGGGGGACTTCACGGACAGAGCGGCGCCTGGCAGGTCTCGGCGCACTGCTCCGGATGGCCGGCACAACATTCGGCCGTCAGGTAGGCAATCAGCTCCTGCATCAGCGCCAGGTTGGCGCGGTAACGCTGGTAACGCCCTTCCTGCACCACCGACACCAGGGCGGCGTGGGTTAGGGCTTTGAGGTGAAACGACAGATTGGTCGGCGGCAAACCCAAGGCACTGGCAATTTCACCCGCCACCAGCCCCTCCCGCCCGGCCTTGACCAGCCGGCGATAAATGTCCAGCCGCACGGCGGATGACAGTGATTCAAAGGCGGCAAGGGCTGAGGATTGGTCCATGGATCAACTATACAACAATTATTGAAATATTGAATCAAAATAAGATTGCTATAATTTATATAGCTATACAAGCAGATGAAATCCGGGCTGGAGGCCTGTTTGGCTCTCAATCCATGACCGCGGCGTAGACCAGGTCACGAAACAGCATGCGGTAATACTCGCGCTGGTTGGGCGCCTGCAGCATCAGGCAGGCGAACAGGTCCAGCGTCGGGTCGACAAAAAAGGTGGTGCCGGCCAAACCACCCCAGAAATAGGTCCCCACCGACCCCGGCACTGGTGCGACACCCAGGTGTTTGCGCACGGCAAAACCCAGGCCGAAACCGTGCCCGGCCGGCAACAGCATCCGCGAGCCGCCGTCGGCTACGGCGATGTCGCCCAAGTGGTCCGTCGTCATGAAGTCCACGGTGCGCGGCCCCAGCAGGCGCACGCCGTCGAGTTCGCCACGGTTGAGCATGAATTGCAAAAAACGCGCGTAATCCTGAGCTGTGGAAATCAGGCCGCCACCGCCCGAGGCCAGCGCGGCGTCGGTGCGCACGTCGATCACCCGCATCTGCACACCACCGTCCGGGTCGCGCGCAAAGGGTTCGGCAATGTGGCCGTGGTACTGGGCCGGCACAGTGAAGCCGGTATGGGGCATGTCCAGGGGTTCAAAAATCCATTCTTTCAGCACCTGCTGCAGCGGCGCAGCGGCAATCACCTCGATCACACGGCCCAGCACATCGGTGGCGCGGCTGTACTCGAACACGCTGCCGGGCTGGTACATCAGCGGCAACCGGGCCAGCTGGGTGGTGAATTCGGCCAGACTGCGCTCACGCGAACCCATACGCAACTGGGTGTACTGCCGTTGCACCGGGCTGCTACCGAGGAATTCATAAGTCAGGCCGGCGGTGTGGCGCAACAGATCGTGCACGCTGGCATCGCGCTGCACCGCCTGGGTGCTGCCGTCTGGCAAGGCCACGGTCTGGTCGGCAAATTCGGGCAGGTACTTGGACACCGGGTCAGCCAGCAGCAAACGGCCTTGTTCCACCAGCATCATGGCCGCCACCGACACGATCGGTTTGGTCATGGAGTAGATGCGGAAGTGGGCGTCCCGGTGCATGGCTTCGCCGGTGGCCGGGTTGAGTTGCCCAGCGCTGTCCAGCAACGCCAGCTTGCCGTGCCGTGCCACCACGGCCACGGCGCCCGGCAGGCGCTTGCGTGCCACTTCACTGTGCAATACCGCCATCAGGCGTTCCAGCCGGGCTGTACTCAGGCCCACTTTGTCCGGGCTGACCAGGGTCAATGTCATTCAGTTTCCTTTCATTCACAACAACAGGCACCAGCCTGGTGCGGGGATTGTGCCCAGCGCCTGGCCACCTCAAGTGTCCTGCAAATAAGACGGCAAACGGGCGCCACAGTGCCGGCAGAAATTGGCGTCGGGCGGGTGGCCTTCGGTCAGGCATTCCTGGCAGGTGCGGGTGGTGGTGGGTATTCTGCGGATGTGGGTCATCTCGGCCGTGACGATGCCGGTGGGCACCGCCAGCGTGCCCCAGCCCAGCAGCATCATGGCAGAGGCAATCAGGCGACCCAGGTCGGTTTTAGGGGTGATGTCGCCAAAACCAACAGTGGTCATGGTGGTGATCGCCCAATACACCGATGTCGGGATGCTGGTAAAGCCGTGGGTCGGGCCTTCCACCACATACATCAGGGTGCCAATGACCAGCACAATCATCAACACCGCGGCCAGAAACACCAGAATCTTGCGGCGACTGGCACGCAGCGCCTGCCCAATGGCCTGGTACTCCGACACATACGCGGTCAGCTTGAACACCCGAAATACCCGCAACAGGCGCAAAACCCGCACATCAATCAGCACCCCCACCTCGGGCACCAGCAACGCCAGGTAAGTCGGCAGCAAGGCCAGCAAGTCGATCACGCCGTAAAAACTCAAGGCATAACGCCAAGGGTGGCGCACACAGGCCAGACGCGCCAGGTATTCCACCGTAAAAACCAGCGTGAAAAACCACTCCAGCAGCATCAACTCAAAATGGAAATCATGATTGATGCTTTGCACACTGTCGGCCACCACCACAGCCACACTGGCCAGAATCACCGCAATCAGGGCTTGATCAAACCAGCGACCAGCACGGGTGTCGGCCTCAAAAATAACGGTGTACAACCTCAGGCGCCAGCCCGCCAGCGGCTTGCCAAGAATGGCTTGTTTCTGCATCACCATAGGTATCACCAAGTTCTGTGTTGTCTGAAGGGCAGTCCGGCCAAGCTGTGCCAGACCACAGCTTGGCACGCTTACTGCTTGTCTTATACCGCAAACCGAGCGAATTAAGTTATGAGCGAATTGCATAAAGTTCAAGAGTAAACCCCGAGGCAACGGCTTCCCCGCCGCTGGTAAAGTCGCGCTCTTGATGAATTTCTCAGTTCGTTTCATCAACGCGGATATCTTTTTTTAACTGGAGTAACACGTATGCGTTTTAGCAATCTCAAAACACTGGCTCTCGTTGCAGCCGCTTTTGGCACTTTGGCTGCCGCGCCCGCCCACGCAGGCAAAACCCTGGACGGCATCAAGGCCCGTGGCCAGGTCATCTGCGGTGTCAACACCGGTCTGGCCGGCTTTGGTGCTGCCGACTCTGCCGGCAAATGGAGCGGTCTGGACGTGGACGTGTGCCGCGCTGTGGCTGCTGCCACGCTGGGCGATGCTGAAAAGGTCAAGTATGTCCCGCTGAACGCACAACAGCGTTTCACCGCGCTGCAATCCGGCGAAGTGGATGTGCTGTCGCGCAACACCACTTTCACGCTGACCCGTGACGCGTCCCTGGGCATGCACGCCACTGGCGTGACTTATTATGATGGCCAAGGCTTCATGGTGCCGGTCAAGAGCAAGATCAAGAGCGCCAAGCAGCTCAAGGGCCAAACCGTGTGTGTGCAGTCTGGCACCACCACCGAGAAAAACCTGACCGACTACTCCAAAGCCAACGGCCTGAATATCAAGCCCGTGGTGTTTGAGAAACTCGAAGCTGCTGAAAATGCCTACTTCACTGGCCGTTGCATTGCCTACACCACTGACGCCTCTGGTCTGGCTTCGACCCGCAACAAGGTTGCCAAAGACCCCAAAGAACACGTCATCCTGCCTGAGCTGATCTCCAAGGAACCTCTGGGCCCCATGGTGCGCCGCGGTGACGACGAGTGGTTTGCCATCGTCAAGTGGGTCATCCATGGCCTGCTGGAAGCTGAGGAATATGGCGTGACCCAAGCCAATGTGGACAAACTCAAGACCGAAAGCAAAGACCCCGTGGTACAACGGATTCTGGGTACCTCGGAAGACACCGGCAAGTTGCTGGGTCTGGACAAGGAATGGATGGCCCGCGCTATCAAGGCCACCGGCAACTACGGTGAAATCTTCGAGCGCAATGTTGGTCCGAAATCTGCCCTGGGCCTGCCCCGTGGTGTCAACAACCTGTGGAACAAGGGCGGCCTGATGTACGCCTACCCGGTTCGTTAAGCGCTCAATAGCGCCTCTAGCGCCGCCTGATGTCGCCACAAGCGATTCATGCGGCGCTTTGTTTTGACAGCTCCCATCGGATGCTTGCAGTGTGTCTAACCCATGCCGTCACATGGCACCCAGCACCATGACTACACATACTCCTCCCAAAAAAAATAACTGGTCCTGGCGCAGTCAGGCCTTTCGGGGACTGATCTACCAGATCGTCGCCATTCTTGCCATCACCGGTGTCGTCTGGTTTTTGGCCCACAACACGCTCGTCAACATGCGCATTCGCGGCATCCAGAGCGGTTTCGACTTTTTGACCCAGGCTGCCGGCTTTGATATCGGCGAAAGCCTGTACCCGTTTGATTCGGGTGAAGCCTACTGGCGCGCCTTTCTGATCGGCGTCACCAACACGCTGCGCGTCGCCATCCTGGGCATCGTGCTGGCCACGGTGCTGGGCACCCTGCTGGGTGTTGGCCGCTTCTCGCGCAACGCCCTGGTGCGTGGCCTGTGCCTGTCGTATGTCGAATTTTTCCGCAACATCCCGGTGCTGCTGCAACTGCTGATGTGGTACGTGATCCTCACCGAAGTGTTGCCGCCAGCGGCTGAAGCCTGGCAGGTGGGCCCCCTGTTTCTGAGCAAGGGCGGCCTGAACTACCCCATTCCCGTTTGGGGCACCGGCCAGCTCTGGGCCGCTTATGGCCTGCTACCAGGGGTGCTGTTGGCCTGGGCTTACCGCCGCTGGGCTGTGCGTCAATTTGAAGCCACCGGCAAACCACGCAGCATGGTCTTGATGCCACTGGCCATCCTGCTGCTGGCCAGTCTGGCTGGCTGGGTACTGGGTGGCGCGCCCACCGAGTTCAACCGCCCCGTCAAAGGTGACTTTTCCATTGAAAACGGTGGCGCGCTCACACCCGAGTTCCTGGCCGTGTTGATGGGCCTGACACTCTATACCGCGTCGTTCATCGCCGAAGTGGTGCGCGGCGGCATTGCTTCGGTCGCCCGCGGCCAGAGTGAAGCTGCCTCGGCGCTGGGCCTGAGCCGCAACCAGGAAATGCGCCTGGTGATGCTGCCGCAGGCACTGCGTGTGATCATTCCACCGCTGACCAACCAATACCTGAACCTGACCAAAAACTCCTCGCTGGCCGTCGCTATTGGTTACCCCGACGTGGTGTCGATTGCCAACACGTCACTCAACCAGACCGGGCGCGCCGTGGAATGTATCTCGCTGGTGATGCTGGTGTATCTGAGCACCTCGCTGGGTACCGCGCTGTTGATGAACTGGTACAACAGCCGCGCCGCCATCAAAGAACGTTGAAGCGAGCCTCATCATGACTGCAAACACTTTTCTACCTATTGCGCCGCGTCCGGCGCCCAATCAGTCGGCCGGCCCGGTGGCCTGGGTCAAGGCCAATCTGCTGGCCGATTGGAAAACATCGCTGGCTACTGTCGTCGTCGGCGGCCTGCTGCTGTGGTTCATCCCCCAGATCCTGAACTGGGCTCTGATCAAGGCCGTCTGGCAACCCAACTATGAAGCCTGCCGTCTCGATGGCGCAGGTGCCTGCTGGGGCGTGATCGCGGAGAAATACCGTGTGATCATTTTTGGCCGGTACCCGTTTGAACAACAGTGGCGGCCGCTCGTGGCCACCACACTGCTGGTCGGCCTGTTGATCGCCAGCTGCGTGCGGGCTTTCTGGAAAGCCTGGCTACCCCTGCTCTGGCTAGCCGTGCTGACCGTCTTTTTCACACTGATGTACGGCAACACCCTGGGCCTGATCAAGGTGGAAACCGACCGCTGGGGTGGCTTGCCACTGACCATTCTGCTGGCCTCACTGTCGCTGGTGGCATCCTTCCCGATTGCGCTGCTGGTGGCACTGGGGCGGCGCTCCAAGCTGCCGGCCATCCGCAGTTTCTGCACGATTTATGTGGAACTGATCCGCGGCGTGCCGCTGATCTCCGTGCTGTTCATGGCCTCGTTCATGTTCCCGCTGTTCATGCCGCAGGGCCTGCAGATTGACGTGTTGATCCGTGTGCTGGTGGGGATCACCCTGTTTGCCGCAGCCTACATGGCCGAGGTGATTCGTGGTGGCTTGCAGGCCGTGCCCAAAGGCCAGACCGAAGCCGCCGCCACACTGGGACTGTCCTACTGGCAGACCCAGCGCAAGATCGTGCTGCCCCAGGCGCTGGCAATGGTGGTGCCCGGCATCATGAACAATTTCATCTCCACCTTCAAGGACACTTCGCTGGTGACCATTGTGAGTCTCTACGAACTGACCGGGGCCATGAGCCTGGCACTCAACTCCGACGCCAACTGGCGCCCGTTCACCATTGAAGGCTACATCTTCATTGCCCTGATTTACTTTGTGTTCTGCTTCTCCATGTCGCGCTACAGCCACTGGGTCGAGAAACAGGTCAACAAGAGCAAGCTGCGTTAACCACTTCATACTCATCAGAATTCGATCATGGCTGAAACCAATTCCTCCCCCATCATCACCTTTGACAAAGTCAACAAGTGGTACGGCAACAATTTCCATGTCCTGCGCGACATTGACCTGAGCGTCGCCAAGGGCGAACGCATCGTCATCTGCGGGCCATCGGGCTCCGGCAAATCAACGCTGATCCGCTGCATCAACCGGCTGGAAGAACATCAGGAAGGCCGCCTGATTGTCGATGGCACCGAGCTGACTGACGACGTCAAGGCCATCGACCAGGTGCGCAAGGAAGTCGGCATGGTGTTCCAGCAGTTCAACCTGTTCCCGCACCTGACCGTGCTGGAAAACCTGACACTGTCCCCCATGTGGGTCGGCAAAATGCCCAAGAAAGAGGCTGAAGAAAAGGCCATGCTGCAGTTGAAGCGTGTGCGTATTGCCGAACAGGCCGGCAAATACCCGCTGCAACTCTCCGGCGGCCAGCAGCAGCGCGTGGCGATTGCCCGCGCCCTGTGCCTGAAACCCAAGATCATGCTGTTTGACGAGCCCACCTCGGCACTCGACCCGGAAATGATCAAGGAAGTGCTGGACGTGATGATCGCCATGGCCGACGAAGGCATCACCATGCTGTGCGTCACGCACGAAATGGGTTTTGCCAAGGCGGTAGCTGACCGCGTGATCTTCATGGACCAGGGTCAGATCGTCGAGCAGAATAACCCGCACGACTTCTTCAACAACCCGCAAAGCGACCGCAGCCGGGACTTCCTGTCGAAAATCCTGGGGCATTGACCCACCCGCTGGCACTGTCCCGACTTCGCCGTCGGGGCAGTCGCCCAGGTGCTGGACCGGGCGCACCCAGGATGTGATAAAGCCGGTTTGTTCCATCAAACCTTCAATATCATGAGCGAGACCACCCACCACCGTATCTGCCCCCTGTGTGAAGCCTGTTGCGGCCTCGAAATCAAGGTACGTGACCAAAAAGTCATCAGCATCCGCGGTCACGACGCCGATGTGCTGAGCGGCGGTTACATCTGCCCCAAGGCCGTGGCCCTGAAAGACCTGCAGGAAGACCCGGACCGGCTGCGCACGCCACGCATCAAACGCAACGGCGTGCATGTCGAAGCCAGCTGGGAAGAGGCCTTTGCCGAAATTGAAAAGCGCCTGCCTGCGGTGCTCGCGACCCAGGGGCGCAACGCCGTCGGCGTGGTGGTTGGCAACCCATCAGCGCACAAGATTGGCCTGCTGACCTACCTTGGCAAGCTGGCGCGCACCCTGGGCAGCAAAAACGTGTTCTCGGCCTCCACGCTGGACCAGATGCCCAAACAACTCGCCAGCGGGCTGATGTTTGGCCACTGGCTTTCCACCGCCCTGCCCGACATCACCCGCACCGACCTGCTGCTGGTGATTGGTGCCAACCCGATGGTCAGCAACGGCAGCATGTGGACCGTGCCCGACTTCAGGGGCAAGGCCAAGGCGCTGCAGGCCCGCGGCGGCCAGCTGATCGTGATCGACCCGCGCCGCACCGAGACCGCCGCCATCGCTGACGCGCACCACTTCATCCGCCCCGGCGCCGATGTGTTTTTGCTCGCCGCCATGGTGCACACCCTGTTTGCTGAAAGCCTGGTGACGCTGGGCCGTGTGGCGCCGTGGGTCAACGGCGTGCAGGACGTCCAGCAGGCCGTGACCCCTTTCACCCCCGAAGCCGTGAGTGCACGCTGTGGCGTGGCGGCCGCCACCATTCGCGCCCTGGCCCGCCAAATTGCCGCCACCCCACGCGCGGCCGTGTATGCCCGCATTGGCACCTGCACCCAGACCTACGGCACACTGGCCAGCTGGCTGGTGGACGTGCTCAACACCCTGACCGACCACCTGGACCTGGAAGGCGGCATGCTGTTTGCCAAAGCGGCAGCCTTTGCCAGCAACACCGTCGGCAAACCCGGCATCGGCAAGGGGGTCAGCACCGGACGCCACCACGCCCGCGTCAGCGGTGCGCCCGAGGTGTATGGCGAGCTGCCCATCACCTGCCTGGCCGAGGAAATCGACACCCCCGGTGAAGGACAAATCCGCGCCCTCATCACGGTGGCGACCAACCCCGTGCTCTCCAGCCCGAATGGCCCGCGCCTGGCCCAGGCCCTGGAATCGCTCGACTTCATGGTCAGCCTGGACATTTACCTCAACGAAACCACCCGCCATGCGGACGTGATCCTGCCCGGCCCCTCGCCGCTGGAAGACTTGCATTACGACGTAGCCTTTCCCCAACTCTCCTGGCGCAACCACGTGCGTTACAGCCCGGCGGTGCTGCCCCGCCCCGAAGGTCAGCCCGAAGAATGGCAAACCTTGCTCAAGCTCGCCGCCATCATCCAGGGTCTGGGCGCGCAAGCCGATGCCAATACGCTGGACGACACCCTGTTTACCGAAGACGCCCAGCGCCTGTTGGGTCCACCCACCCAGGCCGTGATGGCCGCCACCCAAGGCCTGCGCGGCCCGCTGCGAGCGCTGGAAGTGGCCCTGCGCAGCGGCCCCTATGGCGACCAATTCGGTCTGAATCCGGGTGGCCTGACGCTGCAAAAAGTGATGGACGCTAGTCCCGGCGGCGGTATTGACCTGGGCGAGCTGCAACCACGTATCCCCGAGATGCTGCGCACCCCGAGCGGCAAGGTGGAGCTGGCACCACCCCTATTGCTACAAGATTTAGAGCGCACAAAGCAGGATATACGCGGGCTAACACCCGATTTAGTCATTATTGGCCGACGCGACGTGTGCAGCAACAACAGCTGGATGCACAACCTGCCGACCCTGGCCAAAGGCCCGTTCCGCTGCACGGTGCTGGTTCACCCCGACGATGCCGCCCGTCATGGTCTGAGCGACGGCGCCCTGGCCACACTGCACAACGGCCCACGCCGTGTGCAGGCCCAGGTGCAACTCTGCACCGACATGATGCCTGGCGTGGTCAGCCTGCCACATGGCTGGGGCCACAACCTGCCTGGCGCACAACTGCATGTGGCCGCCGAACGCCCGGGGGCCAATCTCAACGCCCTGCTGGACGACCAGTTACGCGACCCGCTGTCGGGCAATGCGGTGCTCAGTGGCGTGGCGATCCGGCTGGAGCGCGCTTAAGGTCAGCTGCCCGCCACCTTCATGCGTTTGATCAGCACCGAGCCCACAGTCTTGGCGCCGTAGTTGTAGCTGTCGGCGCCAATGGCCACGATCTCCTTGAACATGGTCTTCATGTTGCCGGCAATGGTGATTTCCTGCACGGGATAGGCAATACGGCCGTTTTCCACCCAGAAGCCGCTGGCGCCGCGCGAGTAATCGCCGGTGACGGCGTTGACCCCGCTGCCCATCAGCTCGGTGACAAACAGGCCGGTGCCCAGGCGCTCCAGCATCGCGTCCAGGTTGTCACCGGCGCGGGTCAGGCGCGAAGTCAAGATCAGGTTATGCGAGCCACCGGCGTTGCCGGTGGTTTTCATGCCCAGTTTGCGCGCGGAATAACTGCTCAGAAAATAACCCTGCACCTTGCCGGCTTCCACCACGCTGCGGGCCTGTACCCGCACCCCTTCGTCGTCAAATGGCGAACTGCCCTTGCCACGTTTGACAAACGGGTCTTCCAGAATGTCGATGTGTTTCGGAAACACGGCCTTGCCCAGGGAGTCGAGCAAAAACGAACTCTTGCGGTACAGCGAACCACCGCTGACCGCCTGCACAAAACTGCCCAGCAAGCCGGCCGCCAGCGGCGACTCAAACAACACCGGGCACTCGGTGGTGGCGATCTTGCGGGCATTCAAGCGGCTCAGGGCACGCTCGGCGGCGTAGCGGCCAATGGCCTCAGGTGCGGCCAGCTCGGCGGCATCACGCTGGGAGCTGTACCAATAGTCGCGCTGCATGGCTGCGCCCTTGCCGGCAATCGGTGACACCGACACCGAATGGCGCGAGCTGGCGTAACCACCGCGAAAACCGTGGGTATGGGCGCTGAAAAAGTGCGACTGCTGGGCCGACACACTGGCCCCTTCGCTGTTGGTGATACGTTTGTCCACCTTGAGCGCAGCGGCTTCGGTCTGCAGCGCCAATTGCGCCGCCTCGGCACTGGTGATGGCCCAGGGGAAAAAGAGATCCAGATCGGTGCGCTGCTCCGACGGCTGGGCGATGTCGGCGGCGTCTGGCAACGCGGCAAACGGGTCTTCGGCGGTGAATCGGGCGATGTCAAACGCCGCTTGTACCGTTTGCCGGATGGCGGTCTGCGAAAAGTCCGAGGTGCTGGCGTTGCCCCGGCGCTGCCCCAGGTGCACGGTGATGCCCAGCGACTTGTCGCGGTTGCGCTCCACGTTCTCCAGCTCGCCCTTGCGCACCGACACACTCAGGCCACAGCCCTCCGAGGCGTGGGCCGAGGCATCCGTGGCACCCAGTTTTTTGGCGTGCTGCAGCGCACTGCCCACCAGGTCTTCAAAAAAAGCCCGGCTGTAGGCAAAACCGGATTCGGCCTGGGTTGTCGTGGTGGGGGTGGAAGGGGCTGCCCGGCGGGCCGCTGACTTGGGCGATTTGGGTTTGTTCATAGCGGCGGCTATGATACCCAGCTATGTCAAGAAAATTGAAAAAAGGCTATTTTGTCCAGGGCGAATTCGTGGCCGAAGGCAGCGAACGCGACCTGGAACTCAAACGCGAGCTCAAAGGGACCGACGAGCAAAGCCGCACCGACCTCAAACGTGAAAGCACCGAATTGCAAAAACTCGGTGAGGCGCTGCTGACCTTGCGCGCGGATCTTCTGGGGCGTCTGACCCTGTCCGACAAGTTCCTGGACGCCATCTCCGACGCCAAACGCATCACCAATTTTGAAGGCAAACGCCGCCAGATGCAGTTCATTGGCAAACTCATGCGCAAGCTCGAACCCCAGGAGGTCGAGGCCGTCAAGGCCGCGCTGGATGAGCAGGCCAACGGCTCGGCGGCGGAAAACCTGGTGCTGCACCAGGCCGAAGTCTGGCGCGACCGCCTGATCAGCCACGATGACGCCGCGGGCCAGTGGATCGCCGAACACCCCGGCACCGACAGCCAGCAGCTGCGTGCCCTGATCCGCCAGGCGCGCAAGGACGCCGTGCCGGACAAACCCGGCGCTGCCGTTCGCCATGGCCGCGCCTACCGCGAGATTTTCCAGTTGGTGCGCGACACCCTGACCGAGCTGCCGGAACCGGACAACGCACCCGCACCCGCCACTTTCAGCCCTGCCCGGGAGGCCTCTTGAACACCCGCAACCCCTTTGACCCGATCAAGATCGGCATTGTGTCCGTCAGCGACCGCGCTTCCAGCGGCGTCTATGAAGACAAGGGCCTGCCGGCCCTGCAGGATTGGCTGAGCCGGGCCATCCAAAACCCGCTGCAGTTCGAGCCACGGCTGATTCCAGACGAGCAAGCCACCATCAGCGCCACCCTGATCGAGCTGGTGGATGCCGGCTGCGCCCTGGTACTGACCACCGGGGGCACCGGCCCGGCCTTGCGCGACGTGACGCCCGAAGCCACCCTGGCCGTGGCGCACAAGGAAATGCCCGGTTTTGGGGAACAGATGCGCCAGGTCAGCCTGAAATTTGTGCCCACGGCCATTTTGTCGCGTCAGGTGGCCGTGATTCGCCACCAGACGCTGATCATCAACCTGCCGGGCCAGCCCAAAGCCATCGCCGAAACACTCGAAGGCCTGAAAGACGCCAACGGCCAGTCGGTAGTGAACGGCATCTTTGCCGCCGTGCCCTATTGTGTCGACCTGATTGGCGGGCCATACATCGAAACCAACGAGGCCGTGTGCAAGGCCTTCAGGCCCAAAGCAGCCATCCGCACTTTTGGCCCCTGAGCTGGCGCAAGCTCAGCGTGTCCACTTCAGGTCTTTTTCGACCTGCACACGATAGGCCTCGACCAGACCTTCGGCCTTGAGCTGCTTCAGGATAGCCGCCAGACGCGGGGCCAATGCGGCGTGTTTGGGATGCAGGTAGGGGTAGGTGGGCAAGGTCGCCAAATGAAACACTTTGAACAGGCGCGTGTTGTCCTTGAACTCGGGGCTGTTGAGGTATCGGCGCATTGAGGTCTCCAGATCACAATACACATCAGTGCGCCCGGCCAGCAACTTCCTCAGCCCCTGCTCGCCGCTGGAAATACTGCTCAAAGAATCTTGCGGCACCACCTCCTTGAGCTTGTTTTCACAAAACAGCACACCACGCTGGTACTCCACCGCCCAGCCAGAGGTGCGTAGCTGTTCCAGGTTTTTCAGCTTGATGTCCGGCTTGGCGGCATACATCACAAAACCCATGTCAATGATGGACTCTTCCACCCGGATCAAATTGGGATGCGCCGCACCATAGTCGTAAATGCGCGAAGGGTCACCGTCAATCTCCCCCGAATCCAGCATGGCGGCATAACGCGCCATCGGGTAATGAACGATTTGCATCGGCATCCCCAGACGGCGGAAGGCTTCGGAGAGGATCAAGGTGCCCCAGCGAACGCCGAACGCCTGGGGCTCTGCATTAGCGCCAAAAATGAACGGCGCAGCTGTCGCACCAAACGCAGCACCACAACCCACAACACCCAACAGGACCCACGCCACACACCACAGGCGCACCAGCCGAAGCAGCCTCTGAAACGCCCAGCGCATGATTTATTTGCCCACCAGCTGGTTCAGCCGTTCCGCTTCAAAATGCTCCTTCAGCGCCGCATCGCAGGGCACGCAATCACCCGCAGCGCGGTTGGCTTGCAGCGTCTCAATGGCTTTCCACAGCAGGGCAATCTGGTGCTCCTGGCTGGAAGCGTTGTCAATCAAGCCACGCATGGCCTGGCTCAGCGGGTCGTCGCTCTGCGTGACACCATAGGCGGAAAAACCCATTTTGGAAGCCGCCTCCTCACGTTTGACGTCCAGATCGGCCTGGATGATGCGTGCCGGGTTGCCCACCGCCGTGGCCCCGGCTGGCACCGGCTTGGTCACCACGGCGTTGGAGCCGACCTTGGCACCATCACCGACCGTGAAGCCACCCAGCACCTGGGCCCCAGCCCCCACCACCACCCCCCGCCCCAGCGTGGGATGACGCTTGGTGCCTTTGTAGAGAGAGGTGCCGCCCAGCGTCACGCCCTGGTAGATGGTGCAGTCGTCGCCAATTTCTGCCGTCTCCCCCACCACCACCCCCATGGCGTGGTCAAAAAACACCCGGTCGCCGATCCTGGCGCCCGGATGGATCTCGATGCCGGTCAAAAACCGGGTGAGGTGCGAGATAAAACGCCCCAGCCACTTGAACCCGTGCGTCCAGCACACATGCGCCAGCCGGTGCAGCACCACGGCATGCAGTCCGGGGTAACAGGTCAGAACCTCCCAGGTGCTGCGGGCAGCAGGGTCGCGGTCGAGAATGCACTGAACGTCGGAGCGGAGTCTGGAAAACATGGACGAAGTCTAGTCGGTGAGCGAAGACGGGGACACGGACAGGGCTGTTTCATCCGTGGTCGGCGTTTTCAGCATCATCTTGGCGATGCCACGCAGGATGTGGATTTCCTCCTGGGTGAGCGCAGCGCGGTTGAACAGCTGATTAAGCCGGGGCATGAGTTTTTTGGGGGACTGCGGGTCCAGGAAACCGATGGCCTGCAGCCCTTGCTCCAGATGCGCCAGCATACCGGCCACCTGGGCCGCATCGGCCAGCGTCGGCATGGTCGTGACCGGCTGCACCAAATAGCCCCCCAGGGCTTCACGCCAGTCATAGGCAATCACCTGCAGCGCGGACGCCAGGTTGAGTGAGCCAAATTGAGGGTTGCTGGGAATGCTCAGGCACACGTGGCAACGGTACACGTCTTCGTTGCGCATGCCAAAACGTTCTGAACCAAACAGGAAAGCCACCCCTGAGTTACGGGCTTTTTCAGCCTCTATCCCAGGTGTTTCCTGCCTATATAGCTCCTGATTCAATAGCATTTTGAAATGTTCACGCGGGGTTCGGGTGGGCGGGCCAAAGTCGCGTGGGGTCATGGCCGTTGCGCACAGGTGGGTCATGCCGTCCAGCGCCTCGTCCAGCGTGTCCACAATCCGGGCGTTTTTCAACACGTCAGTGGCGCCACTGGCGCGCTGGATGGTTTCGTCGCGCCGCAGCACATTGGGCCAACGCGGCGCCACCAGCACCAGATCATCAAAACCCATGGTTTTCATGGCCCGGGCGGCGGCACCAACGTTGCCCGCGTGACTGGTATGGATCAGGATAAATCGCGTCTGCATGTGGTGGCCGTTAAAATAGCACTATTGTCGCTGCCCGCGTTCGCGCAACGACGCCCTCTGCAACTCGCCGCCCAGGCCAACGCACCACCTGTCCGGCAATTACTGACCCCATCATGACTTCTCCCAATCTGCACCCGATGATCAACGTGGCTGTGAAAGCCGCCCGCGCTGCCGGCACCATCATCAACCGCGCCGCGCTTGACGTTGAATCCGTGCGCGTCTCGCAAAAGCAGGTCAATGATTTTGTCACCGAAGTGGATCAGGCTTCCGAGCAAATCATCATTGAAACCCTGCTGGGCGCCTACCCTGGCCACGCCATCTGGGCCGAAGAATCGGGCCGTGTGCATGGCGCCCAGGACTCCGACTATGTCTGGATCATCGACCCGCTGGACGGCACCACCAACTTCATCCACGGTCTGCCCATTTACTGCGTGAGTATTGCGCTGGCCGTCAAAGGCAAGGTGGAACAGGCCGTCATCTACGACCCCAGCCGCAACGACCTGTTCACCGCCACCAAGGGCCGGGGCGCCTACATGAACAACCGTCGCATCCGCGTGGCCAAACGCACCCGCCTGCAGGAATGCCTGATTTCCACCGGCTTTCCGTTTCGCAAGGGGGATGACTTCAACACCTATCTGCGCATGATGGGTGATGTGATGCAGCGCACCGCCGGCCTGCGCCGCCCGGGGGCTGCCGCGCTGGACCTGGCCTACGTGGCTGCCGGCTTTACCGACGGCTTTTTTGAAACCGGCCTGCAGCCCTGGGACGTGGCTGCCGGTTCGCTGCTGGTCACCGAAGCCGGTGGCTTGGTCGGCAATCTGTCTGGCGACGCCGATTTTCTGGAGCAGCACGAATGCCTGGCCGGCAACCCGCGGATTTACGGCCAGTTGGTCGGCATTCTGGGCAAATACAGCAAATTTGCCAGTGCCGGTGACAAAGCCCAGGTGCGCGCCGCGGTGGCAGAGCTGGACCAGCGGCACGATGCCGCGGCCGACACACCGGCCGCCAGCGACGAGTAGTCCCTGAGCAGGCGGGTTTGCAGCAGCCGCTTGAAACGCCCCTGCAAGCCGCGATGCCCCTCCTCGACCAACTCCGCCAGTGGGCCAGGCGCATCAAAACCGATGCCGTGGCGTTGTGGTTTGCCAAAAACCACCCGCAAACCCCCTGGTATGCCAAGGCACTTGGCGCCTTTGTCGTGGCTTATGCCCTGAGTCCCATCGATTTGATCCCGGACTTCATCCCGGTGCTGGGTTATGTGGATGATCTGCTGCTTTTGCCGGCCCTGATTTGGCTGACGGTCCGCCTGATCCCCACCGAGGTGCTGGAGCAATCCCGACTTCAAGCCGCCGAGTGGCTGCGTCAGGCCCATGACCGGCCCAAGGCCATCGGCGGCGCGATCATGGTGGTGGCCATCTGGTTGGTCGTGGGACTCTTGCTGCTCTGGAAATTCAGCGCTTTTTTCTCCCGCTGAAACCGGAAACCAACCGGCAGCGGGTCAACGTGACGGCATCAAGCAGCCCAGCCGCAGCTGGGCCAACGGCACCGGTTTGCCAAACAGATACCCCTGAAACAGGGTGCACCCCTGCTCCAGCAGAAAAGCCCATTGCCCGGATTCTTCCACCCCTTCGGCCACCACACGCAGGCCCAGGCTGCGCCCCAAGGCCAGGACCGTGCGGGCGATGGCGGCGTCGTTGGGGTCGGTCAGCACATCACGCACGAACGACTGGTCAATCTTGAGCTGATCCAGGGGCAGTCGTTTGAGATAAGACAGGCTGGAATACCCGGTGCCAAAGTCGTCCAGTGAAAATGTCAGCCCCTCGGCACGCAAGGCCTGCATGGTCTCAATGGCTTCCTGCATGTCGGTGAGCAACAGGCTTTCGGTGATTTCCAGCTTCAGCAGGCCTGGCTTGGCACCGGTGGCTTGCAGTGTGCTGATGACATTCGCGACAAAATCCGGATGCCGGAACTGTCTTGCACTCACGTTGACGGCCATGGTCAATCCGGCAGTTTCGGGGCTCTGCGCCCAGCTGGCCAACTGCACACAGGCGCTGCGCAGTACCCATTGTCCCAATGGCAGGATCAGGCCCGTCTGCTCGGCCACTTCGACAAATTCGCCCGGCGCCACCAGTCCACGCACGGGATGCTGCCAGCGCACCAGGGCCTCGACCCCCACCACGCGTGCCTGGCTGTCCACCACCGGCTGGTAAAACAGCACAAATTCGTCGCGCTTGAGACCCAGGCGCATGTCGTGTTCGATGCTGATGCGATGCGCCACCAGGGCCTGCATCGCCGGATCAAAAAAGCGCATGGTGTTGCGTCCGGCGGCTTTGGACTCGTACATGGCCAGATCGGCCTGCTTGAGCAACTCGTCCACCGAACGCACCTGCCGCGACA
>NZ_JAQTWM010000040.1 GCF_028689305.1 Rhodoferax sp.
GTGGGATCAATGGCAGGTTTACAACGGGCGTAAGGCAACCTTTTTCCCGGGGCCGGCACCCGTCGCCTCCCAGGCCAGCGGCGCTGCTTCGGCCGCCGGCGCGTCCGGTGGCGTACCCAGTGCGGCCGGTGGCGTACCCAGTGCGGCCACGCCTGTTGCTGCCAGCGCAAATCCGGCAGGCCTGCCGGCGACCGCAGTGGCGCAAACCAGCGCACCTGTGGCGCATGAGCGGGTGGTGGCACAGACGGACGTGCTGAAGGTCACCTTTGATACCGAAGGTGGTTCGGTGGTGAAGACAGAGTTCCTCAAGCACGTGGACATGGCTGACAAGACCCGCCATTTTGTGTTGCTGGATGACAGCAAGGATCGCGTCTACCTGGCGCAGTCGGGTCTGATTTCTGCGCCGGGCGCCGCCGCCTTGCCGACCCACAAGTCGGTCATGATGCTGGCACCGGGTGAGCGTACTCTGCAAGATGGCAGCCAACGGCTGGAGCTGCGTTTTGAGTCACCCGAAGTGGGTGGGGTGAAGCTGGTCAAAACCTATACGCTGACCCGTGGCAGTTATGCCATGGCCGTCAAACACGAAGTGGTCAATGTTGGAGTGGCACCAGTGGTACCACAACTCTATCTGCAGCTGGTGCGCGACGGCAACAAACCACCGGGAGAGTCTTCCTTCTATTCCACCTTCACGGGTCCGGCGGTGTACACCGAGGCCAAGAAGTACCAGAAAGTGGAATTCAGCGATATCGAGAAAAACAAGGTCGAGATCGAAAAACAGTCGGAAAACGGTTATGTCGCCATGGTGCAGCATTACTTTGCCAGCGCCTGGTTGCTGGGTGATGGCCTCAAACGCGATTTGTTCATGCGCAAGGTGGACACCAACTTGTATTCCGTGGGCATGATTGCTCCGCTGACCTCCATCGCCCCGGGCGCCCGCCAGACTGTGGAGACACGTCTGTTTGCCGGTCCCCAGGAGGAAAAGGTGCTGGAAGCCCTGTCCCCCGGGTTGGAACTGGTCAAGGACTATGGCTGGCTGACCATGCTGTCCAAACCGTTGTACTGGCTGCTGGACCAGTTGCACAAGTTGATCGGTAACTGGGGCTGGTCGATTGTGGCCCTGGTCCTGTTGCTCAAGGCGGCCTTTTACTGGCTCAATGCCAAGGCCTACGCCAGCATGGCCAAGATGAAGGCGGTGAATCCGCGCATCACCGAAATGCGTGAACGCCTGAAGGACAACCCGCAACAGATGCAGCAGGAGATGATGCGCATCTACCGTGAGGAAAAGGTCAACCCGATGGGCGGCTGTTTCCCGATCATGATCCAGATTCCGGTGTTCATTGCCCTGTACTGGGTGCTGCTGGCCAGCGTCGAGATGCGCAACACGCCCTGGATCGGCTGGATTCATGACTTGTCTTCACCCGACCCGTTCTACATCCTGCCGCTGGTCATGACATTGACCACGGTGTTGCAAACGTCGCTGAACCCGGCGCCGCCAGACCCGATGCAAGCCAAGATGATGTGGTTCATGCCGTTGGCTTTCAGCGTGATGTTCTTCTTCTTTCCTGCCGGCTTGGTGCTGTACTGGATCACCAACAACGTGTTGTCCATAGCCCAGCAATGGGTGATCAACACCCGCATGGGTGTGCCGCCCAAGTTCCATCTGCCCAAGTTTTAAACCGTAGGGGTTGGGTCTGCCGTGAGCCTACCGCGTCACCAGGACCCGATTGTGGCCATCGCCACAGCCCCCGGGCGTGGTGCGGTGGGTATTGTGCGCGTCAGTGGTCGGTCGTTGGAGGCGCTGGTACGGGCTCTGGTGGGCCGTTCGCTGAAAGCGCGGGAAGCCAGCTATACCGGGTTTCTGGACGCCCAGGGCGTGGCCATTGACCGCGGCCTGGCGATCTATTTCCCGGCACCGCACTCCTTTACCGGTGAAGACGTGCTGGAGCTGCAGGCCCATGGTGGCCCAGTGGTGCTGCAACTGCTGTTGGCCCGTTGTCTGGAAGCGGCGGCGCAGGTTGCCTCGAACGGCCAGCTGACCTTGCCACATCTGCGTGTGGCGTTGCCGGGCGAATTTTCCGAGCGGGCGTTCCTGAATGACAAGATGGATCTGGCGCAGGCCGAGGCCATTGCCGACTTGATTGATGCCAGCACCGAGGCGGCAGCACGCAGTGCCAGCCGGTCACTGTCGGGCGTCTTTTCCCAGGAAATTCACCAACTGCGTGATGCCCTGGTTCATTTGCGCATGCTGGTCGAAGCCACACTGGACTTTCCTGAAGAAGAGATCGATTTCCTGCGTCAGGCCGACGCACAGGGACAGCTCACCCACCTGCAGCAGCAGGTTCAGCAGGTATTGCAGCGGGCGCGTCAGGGCGCGCTGTTGCGTGAAGGCATCAAAGTGGTGATTGCCGGCCAGCCCAATGCCGGCAAGTCGTCGTTGCTCAATGCGTTGGCCGGAGCCGAGCTGGCCATCGTCACCCCGGTGGCCGGCACCACACGTGACAAGGTGCAGCAGACCATTCAGATCGAGGGTGTGCCACTGCATGTGATCGACACCGCCGGCTTGCGCGACAGTGACGACGAGGTGGAAAAAATCGGCATTGCCCGAGCCTGGGACGCCATTACCACGGCGGACGCGGTGTTGTTTTTGCATGACTTGACTCGCGTAAATGCTATTGAATATATAGCTGCAGATACAGATATTACGCGGGCTATGGCTCAAAAACTCCCCAAACATGTGGCTAGGATCGACATCTGGAACAAAGCTGATGCCGTGCCAGCGTCGGCACCGACGCCTGATGGCGGTGTGGTCCTGTCTGCCAAAACAGGCCAGGGGCTGGATGATTTGCGGCGCCAATTGCTGGCGCTGGCTGGTTGGCAACCGGCGACCGAGGGGCTGTTCATGGCCCGCGAGCGGCACGTCCAGGCCCTGCGCCAGGTGGAAACCCATCTTGAGGCAGCCCAAACGCACCTGACACAACAGGCACAGGCATTGGATTTGTTGGCCGAAGAGTTACGACTGGCGCAAATTGAGCTAAGTCAAATTACCGGCGAATTTACGTCCGATGATCTCCTGGGTGTCATTTTTTCCAGCTTTTGCATCGGAAAATAGCGCTTCCTTTACGGCTGTGGGGGAAGATTCGCCGAGTGTGTTCTACCTGAATGGTTTCTTGTGATTGAATGTTTGAGAGGTTGAGCGTGTCCTTATTCAGCTGGTTTTCTGCCAAACCTAAAAAAGCACCCGAAAGTTCGCGGTTACCCCACGATGAGCTGACCGCACCTCAACCCAAGACCGTGCCAACGCCGGCACGCACCGAGCCACAGGTGAACATCAAGCAGTTGCGGCACGAGCGCCGTGAACAGCTCTACGGTGTGGTCCGCAGTGTGATGCTGCGCAGCGAAGTGCTGGCCTCGCACTACAAGTTCAAGGTGCTGTCGCTGGATGCGGCGGGTCGGCGTTTTCTCATCATGATGGATCTGCTTGATCAGCAAGCCTTGCATCCAGATCGCTGGGCGCCGGTGGAACAACTGATTGCCAAGACGGCGGCGCAGCGTCACGATTTGCAGGTCAAGGCGGTGTATTGGCGTCTGGTGGTGCCCATGGTGACCACCGCCGAAACCGCTGCCGATGCTACCCCCGCGCCCGTGGCAGCCCATGCGGCGCCAGCCCCGGCCAAGGTGTCTGGTGGGCCGAGATTCGAGCCCATTGACCAAGATGAAGTGCTGGCCTTCAAGAAAGCCATTGCGGCTGTGACACCGGAAGACCCGTTGGCACCGGAGCCCGGTCAGGTGGTGACCAGCGGGCCTCGTCTGCCGTCGGCCATGACGGGTTATGAGGACACCTTGCTGCTGGAGTCCGATGACGCGGCCTCACCTCTGAGCAAGACCCAGTTCGGTGGCCTGGACTGATCAGGCGTCTGCGGCCGTGCTGCTCAATAACCTTTGAAGTCGACCAGGGTGAACAGGGGCAGGCCAGCTTCGCGCAGTCGGGCTGAGCCGCCGAGTTCCGGCAGATCAACGATGGCTGCCCCCTCCATGACTTCAGCGCCGAGTTTTTCCAGCAACTTCTTGCCGGCCATCATGGTGCCACCGGTAGCAATCAGGTCGTCAATCAACAGCACCCGGTGACCCGCCTTGACGGCATCGGTGTGTAATTCCACCGTGGCGCTGCCGTATTCCAGTTCATAGGTTTCTTCCACCGTGGTGAAAGGCAGTTTGCCCTTTTTTCGGATCGGTACAAAACCAACACCGAGTTCATAGGCAATCACCGCGCCCAGAATGAAGCCACGTGCATCCAAGCCGGCCACCACGTCCGGTCGCCGGGACGGGTCCATGTAGCGGTGTACAAAAGCATCCACCAACACCCGAAAAACTTTGGCATCCTGCAGCAAGGGCGTGATGTCACGGAACTGGACACCCGGGGTTGGCCAATCCAGCACGGTGCGAATGTGGTCGCGAAGGTATTGCGTGACACTGATGTTCTGCATAGGAGGAGGAATCAAAAGACGAAGTGATGCCTATTGTGCATGTTTGCGTTGTCAGGCACGACGGTGCCAGATCAACCTTTGAGCAGCCGTACCTCGGCCTGACTGAGCGCATCGGCTTTGCCGGACAGCACCAGTGCATCGTTATCCATCAGCACCAGTTCGTCCGAGAGTGTCAAAACCTTGCCGGATGAACGCCGCAGGCTCACCAGATGCACCCCCAATGATTCCAGTCTCAGTTCCCCGATGGGGCGGCCGATGGATTTGGCATGCCGGGGTAGTTGAATCGTGCTGAGCCTCTCCTGCTGTGCTTCGTCCGCGTCACCATCGTCAGCACCGCGGAAGAATCCGCGCAGCAGGTTGTAGCGGGCATCACGTTGGTCCTGCACGATCCGGATCACCCGGCGCATGGGGACCCCCACCAGCGCCAAGGCATGGCTGGCCAGCATCAACGAGCCTTCAATGGCCTCGGGCACAACTTCAGTGGCGCCGGCCTTCTGCAGCAATTCCAGGTCATGGTCGTCCTGGGTGCGCACCACCACCGGAACCTGCGGCGCATGTTCCCGGATGTGGGCCAGCACTTTCATGGTACTGGCGGTTTCCAGATAGGTGATGGCCACGGCGCTGGCGCGGGCCAGGCCTGCAGCCATCAGCGCCTGCAGGCGGGCGGCGTCACCAAACACCACTGAATCACCCGCAGCGGCGGCCTGGCGGACCCGGTCTGGGTCCAGGTCCAGTGCCATGTAGGGAATGGATTCCTTGTCCAGAATACGTGCCAGGTTCTGGCCGCAGCGTCCATAACCGCAAATGATCACGTGTTTGCTGGTTTTGATGGATTTGCGGGCAATGGTGGTCATCTGCACCGATTCCATCAGCCACTCATTGCTGACAACACGCATCACCAGGTTGTTGCTGTGCATGATGATGAATGGGGTGGCCAGCATCGACAGCACCATGGCCGCCAGGATGGGGTTGAGCAGTTCCGGCGGCACCAGTGCATGGGTCTGGCCCAGCGCCAACAACACAAAGCCGAATTCACCGGCCTGAGCCAGATACAGGCCGGTACGCAGGGACACCCCCATGCTGGCGCCGAAGCCACGCGTGATCAGGGTAATCAATCCGGCCTTGAACAGTACCGGCAGGACCACCAGCACCAGCACCAGCGGCCAGCGTTCCAACACCAGACGCCAATCGAGCATCATGCCAATGCTGATGAAAAACAGGCCAAGCAGGACATCGTGAAACGGCCGGATGTCGGTTTCCACCTGGTGTTTATATTGGGTTTCGGAAATCAGCATGCCGGCAATAAATGCACCCAGCGCCAGACTCAGTCCCGCCAGTTCGGTCAGCCAGGCCAGGCCCAGCGTGACCAGCAGCAGGTTCAGCACAAACAACTCCTCGCTTTTGCGCCGAGCCACCAGGGTCAGCCACCAGCGCATGACACGTGGCCCCCCCACCATCAGCAGCGTGATCAGCGCCGTGGCTTTCAGCATGGCCAGGGCCATGGTTTCCATCAGTTCTTCGGCCGAGGCGCCCAATGCCGGGATCAGAACCAGCAGCGGCACCACCGCCAAGTCCTGGAACAGCAGTACCCCCATGACGCGTTTACCATGTTCACTTTCCAGTTCGATGCGTTCGGCCATGAGCTTGACCACAATGGCCGTGCTGCTCATGGCCATGGCGCTGGACAGGGTCAGGGCCGTCTTCCAGCCGATGCCCCACCAGCTGGGTGCCAGCCAAGCCAGGCCCAGACTGCCCGCCGTGGTGACCACCATGGTCAGGGCCACCTGAAACAGACCCAGGCCAAACACGTTCTGGCGCATGGTGCGCAGCTTGGGCAGATTGAATTCCAGCCCAATCACAAACATCAGGAACACCACACCAAACTCGCCCAGATGGCGCACGCCATCGGCATTTTTGGCCAGCGCCAGCGCATTGGGGCCAATCACCACACCCACGGCCAGATAACCCAGCATGGGTGGCAATTTCAGGTAGCGGCAAGCCACCACACCGAGCACGGCGGCCAGCAGATACAGAAGGGTCAGGTCAAGTGGGTTCACCCCCCGATAGTACCAAGCCACTTTATGAGGAAGAAGCTGCCTGACGCAGGTAGGTGACCGATAAAATCCGGGCATGAACGAGAACCCCATTTCCGCGCCGGGCTTTGATGTTGAGCGCGCCATTGTGTTGGCCCTGGAGACACTGGATGTCGAAGCCGCGGCCATTCTGGGTCTCAAGCGGCATCTGGGGGAAGCGTTTGCCCAGGCGGTGCACCTGATGCTCGGTGTCAGTGGCCGTGTGGTGGTCATGGGCATGGGCAAAAGTGGTCATATCGGGCGCAAGATTGCAGCCACGCTGGCCTCCACCGGTACAGCGGCCCTGTTTGTTCATCCGGCTGAAGCCAGTCATGGCGACCTGGGCATGATTCAGCCAGTGGATCTGGTCTTGGCCATTTCCAACAGCGGGGAGTCGGATGAACTCAATGCCGTTTTGCCAACCATCAAGCGGCTGGGGACGCCGCTGGTGGCCATCACCAGCCATGCCGCGTCGACGTTGGCGCGTCATGCGGATGTGTTCCTGAATTGCAGTGTCGAGAAAGAAGCTTGCCCGCTGAATCTGGCGCCCACTGCCAGCACCACCGCGCAGTTGGCGTTGGGTGACGCGCTGGCCGTGGCTTTGCTGGACGCCCGTGGCTTCAAGGCCGAAGATTTTGCCCGTTCCCACCCCGGTGGCGCCCTGGGGCGCAAGCTGCTGACTCATGTCAGCGACGTCATGCGTACAGGCGACCAAGTACCCAGGGTAGGTCTGTCGGCCGGTTTTGGTGACCTCATGCGTGAGATGAGTGCCAAGGGTCTGGGGGCCACGGCGGTGGTGGATGAGGCTGGCCAAGTGTGCGGTATTTTCACGGATGGAGACTTGCGCCGTCTGATCGAAAAAGGGGTCGACCTGCGCAGCGCCACAGCCGGCCAGGTCATGCATGCCAAGCCCTGGACCATTCAGCCTGACGCGCTGGCGGTGGAAGCGGCGGAGTTGATGGAGCTGCGGCGCATCACCAGTGTGCTGGTGCTTGATGCCAATGGACAGTTGTGCGGTGCACTCAACAGCAATGACCTCATGCGCGCCAAGGTGATCTGATGCCACCCGTCCTGAACTTTTTGCCGGAACTGCTGCTCAAGGCACAAGGCATTCGCGTGGTATTTTTCGACGTGGATGGTGTGTTGACGGACGGTGGGATCTATTTTTCCGAGAATGGCGAAACCCTCAAGCGGTTCAACACACTGGATGGTCACGGCCTCAAACTGCTGCAGCGTGCTGGCATCACGCCTGCGGTGATCACTGGCCGTGATTCCAAACCGTTGCGCTTGCGCCTGGCGGCCCTGGGGATCGAGCACGTGCACTATGGCACCGAAGACAAACGACCCGCGGCCGAGGCTACCCTCAAGGCGTTGGGGCTGGACTGGTCGCAAGCGGCAGCCATGGGAGACGACTGGCCCGATCTGCCGGTGATGACACGCTGCGCTTTGGCCTGCGCGCCGGGGAATGCCCAAACGGAAGTGGCTGCTATCGCACACTATGTCACGCGCCTGCATGGAGGCGCCGGTGCGGTCCGCGAGTTCTGTGACTTGCTGCTGGTGGCCAGTGGCCGCTACGCGCAACTGTTGCAAGAGTCGCTGCAATGATGGCTGTGCTGCGTCAGGTTCTGGATCGTTTGACGCTGTATCTGCCGGTGTTTCTGATGGGGGTGCTGGCGATGGCCACCTACTGGCTGGTGCGTACCACGCCATTGGTCAGCACGCCGGTACCGACGTCACGTGTGCAGCACCAGAGTGACTATTTCATGCGCAAGTTTGCTGTCAAAACCTTTGACGCTGAAGGCAAGCTCAAGAGTCAGGTGAGTGGTGGCGAGGCGCGCCACTACCCCGATACCGATACGCTGGAGATTGACGAGGTGGTGATTCGTTCCTTTGATCAGCAGGGGCATCTGACCACCGCCACCGCGCGTCAGGCCATCACCAATGGTGACGGGTCCGAGGTGGAATTGATCGGTGGTGCGCGGGTGGTGCGTGCGGCCACCATGAATGCGCAAGGCAAGGAGCAGCCGGCCATGATTTTTACCGGGGAGTATCTGCATGCCTTCGTCAATACGGAGCGTGTCCAGTCACACAAACCGGTGGAGCTCACGCATGGCCGGGATCGTTTTACCGCTGACAGCATGGACTACGACCATCAGCAGCGTGTTGTGCAGTTGAATGGTCGTGTCAAAGGTGTTCTGGTGCCAGCCACCAAGCCGTGACCATGGCCTGCTACCCTCAAACATCATGCAAAAACTAGTCTTGATCACCGGTGCTTCCAGTGGCATTGGCCAGGCTCTGGCCTGGCATTTTGCCCGCCAAGGGTATCGCCTGGCCTTGGTTGCCCGTCGCATTGATGCCGTCAAATCATGGCTTATCCCGCTTGGAATAAGCTCTGATAGCTATCAAATATATAGCGTCGACGTTTCCGATCTGGAGAGCATGCATCTTTTGGCACAAGACTGCATGGCGCGCCAGGGGGTGCCCGATGTGGTGATTGCCAACGCCGGTATCAGCATCGGCGTGGATTCCTCGCGACGTGAAGACCTTGACGTCATGGCGCGCATCCTGGCGACCAACGTGATGGGGGTGGCCGCCACTTTTGGGCCATTCATCAACGTCATGGTGGCACGTGGTTCGGGTACGCTGGTGGGTATCGGCAGTGTGGCGGGCATCCGTGGCCTGCCTGGACACGGTGGCTACTGCGCCAGTAAGGCGGCCGTGATCAGCTATTGCGAGAGTCTGCGCGGTGAACTGCGGTCCAGTGGCGTCAAGGTGGTCACCATTTGCCCTGGTTACATTGCCACACCTCTGACCCGCAACAACGGCTACAGCATGCCGTTTTTAATGCAGCCGGAGGTGTTTGCGGAAAAAGCCTTTCAGGCCATTGAAGCCGGCAACAGTTATCGCGTGATTCCCTGGCAGATGGGGATCGTGGCCAAATTGTTGCGATTGTTACCCAATGCCGTGTTTGACAAGGTGTTTGCCGGGCGGCCGCGTAAACCACGGATCACCGACACATAACGCAAAAAGGGCCCCGAAGGACCCTTTAGACGTCAGGCATTAGCCCGAGGCGCGTTAATTGAGCTTAGTAGCTGCTGCGGCCACCGCCGTAACCACCACCGCTGCCACCGCCGTAGCCGCCGCCACCGGAGCGATTGCCACCGCCGTAGCCGCCACCGCCACCACCGAAGCCGCCGCCAGAGCGGGGGGGACGGGGTTCCATCGGACGGGCTTCGTTCACCACGAGGCCACGACCGCCAAATTGTTGTCCATTCATGGCGCTGATGGCTGCTTGGGCTTCAGCATCGTTGCCCATTTCGACAAAACCGAAACCCTTGGAGCGGCCGGTGTCACGTTCCATCATGACCTTGGCGCTGGTAACGGTACCGTGGGCTGCAAACGCTTGTTGCAGGTCATCATCACGGAAAGAATAAGGCAGGTTGCCTACGTAAAGTTTGTTGCCCATGAAAGGACTCCTCAAAATAACTCAAAACGCGATGGAGTCCAAACCGCAACAACCAAACCACTGAAGACTTAGATAAGACGCGAGACTGACATTCACCGCAAACCATATATCACTTTTTAAAAGCAATACAAAGTGCATGATACGCTAAGTTCGTGATTTTCAAAAAATATATTTGTGCAGAGTCCGCATGGGCAGCCATGTTAGGCGGTCAGCAGGCAATCGCCTGCTACCAACTGGCCTCTCGATCTGGTGTGGCACTGATTTTGTGGATTGACAAATCAGCACCGTCATATTCTTCCTCCTGGCTCAGCCGCAAGCCCAGCGTGACTCTGAGGGTGCCGTACACCAGGAGACCGCCGCCCATGGCCCAGGCCACACCCATGACGGTACCAATCAGTTGTGCACCCAAGGTCACACCACCTAGTCCCCCCAACGCCGGATAGCCAAAAATGCCGGCTGCCACCCCACCCCAGGTGCCGCACAGGCCATGCAAAGGCCACACACCCAACACGTCGTCAATCTTCCAGCGGTTTTGTGTCAAGGTGAACATGCTGACAAACAACACCCCAGCCACCAACCCCACCACCAATGCACCTAAAGGGTGCATCAGGTCAGAGCCGGCGCATACCGCGACCAAGCCAGCCAGTGGGCCGTTATGCACAAAGCCGGGGTCGTTTTTGCCCAGTACCAGCGCGGCCAGCGTACCGCCCACCATGGCCATCAATGAGTTGACGGCCACCAAGCCAGAGATTTTGTCCAATGTTTGCGCACTCATCACATTAAAACCAAACCAGCCTACCGTCAAAATCCAGGCCCCCAACGCCAGAAACGGGATGCTGGATGGCGGATGAGCGGACATACCGCCATCCTTGCGGTAGCGGTTGGCGCGTGCGCCGAGCAACAACACGGCTGGCAAGGCAATCCAGCCGCCGACAGCATGGACCACCACGCTGCCGGCGAAATCATGGAACTCGGCGCCGGTCAGGTTTTTTAGCCAGCCTTGCACGCCAAAGTGCTGATTCCAGGCAATTCCCTCAAAAAATGGATAAATCAGGCCAACGATGACAGCGGTGGCAATCAATTGAGGCCAGAAGCGTGCGCGTTCGGCGATACCGCCCGAAATAATGGCGGGAATGGCGGCCGCAAAAGTCAACAGGAAGAAAAATTTGACCAATTCGTAGCCATTTTTGGCGGCCAGTTGTTCTGCGCCCACAAAAAAATGGGTGCCATAGGCAACGCCATAACCCACCAGAAAATACACCACCGTCGAAACCGAGAAATCCACCAGAATTTTGACCAGCGCGTTGACCTGGTTTTTACGCCGCACGGTTCCCAGTTCCAGAAATGCAAAACCGGCGTGCATCGCCAGCACCATGATGCCGCCAAGAAGAATGAACAAGACATCAACGCCCTGTTTTGGTGCTTCCATAAAACCCTCTTTGTGTGAATTGCTGTTGTTTTGTGCGTTTTCAGGAAGTTTTGAGAAAACGCACCAACATAAAGCAAAAATCGCGCCAGTTTGGTGAGGTGGCGATTGACTCTACAATGTGTTTTGTCCATCGGGGAGTAGCCGCCCTTCTTTGATTGAAAGGGGCTTGTGTCAACAGACTTGTCCTGCCAGCTAAGGCAGACATGGCGCAAGCGGGGTTCACACATGTGAATTTTGGCGAGACCTTTGGCTGCATGCCTCCGTTTCAGGCCGGGGATGCTGTGCAGTCATGGGTTTGACCACCGGCCGGAGACGTTCATGGACGCATTTCTTGTTTCAACCGGCATCGTTGCCCTGGCCGAGATGGGTGACAAAACCCAACTGCTGGCACTCATCCTGGCGGCGCGCTTTCGCCAACCGTGGCCGATCGTGGTGGGCATTTTTGTGGCCACCGTGGCCAACCATGCGCTGGCTGGCGCAGTCGGTGCCTGGGTCAATACCGTGCTCGGTCCAGACGTGTTGCGTTGGGTGTTGGGCGTCTCTTTCATTGCCATGGCGATCTGGATGCTGATTCCCGACAAGGTGGACGACGACGACACCCCGGCCAAGCCCCGTTTTGGTGTTTTTGGCACCACCGTGGTGGCGTTTTTTCTGGCCGAGATGGGTGACAAGACCCAGGTGGCCACCGTCATGCTGGCGGCCCAATACCACGCCTATTACTGGGTGATTGCCGGAACCACGCTGGGCATGATGCTGGCCAATGCACCGGTGGTCTGGTTAGGTGAACGCATGACCCGTCTGGTGCCATTGCGGGTGGTGCACATCGTGTCGGCGCTGATTTTCCTGGGCTTGGGGGTGTGGGCGCTGATTGGCCGGTTCTAGGCCATGCATTGGCCGTTGCTATACTCCAAATGCGCCGATTTGCCAGAATTGCGGGCGCTTAACAAGTTCCGCTAAAGATGCCTGCCAACCCGGTTTTGCCTTTAGCGGAACCGGGTTTTTATTTTTCAAGATGCTGATTGCCACGCCCCAGTCCATGCATTTCGCGGCAGCCTTGCCCCTGCAAAGCGGCGCGTTGCTGCGGGACTACTCGCTGAGTTATGAAACCTACGGCACGCTCAATGCCGACAAATCCAACGCGGTGCTGATCTGCCATGCGCTCAACGCCTCGCACCATGTGGCTGGCGTGTATGCCGGCCAGGACAAGTCCGAAGGTTGGTGGAACAACATGATCGGGCCGGGCAAGTCGCTCGATACCAACAAGTTCTTTGTCATTGGGGTCAACAATCTGGGTTCGTGTTTTGGTTCGACCGGGCCGATGCACCTCAACCCTGACACCGGTCGTGTTTACGGTGCCGACTTCCCGGTGGTCACGGTGGAGGACTGGGTCAACGCCCAGGCCCGCCTACTGGACGCCTTGGGTATTCAGACCCTGGCTGCAGTGATGGGGGGTAGCCTGGGTGGCATGCAAGCCCTGAGCTGGACCCTGCAGTACCCCAACCGGGTGCGCCACGCGGTGGTGGTGGCCAGCGCGCCGAATCTGACCGCGGAGAACATCGCCTTCAATGAAGTCGCCCGGCGCGCCATCGTGACCGATCCCGATTTTCATGGGGGACATTTTTACCAGCATGGCACCGTACCCAAGCGCGGCCTGCGTATTGCCCGCATGATTGGCCACATCACCTATCTGAGTGATGACGTGATGAACGAGAAGTTTGGCCGCCAGCTGCGTGACGCGGTCCTGGCGCAGGCCGGGGAGCCTGCGGCTTACAAATTCAGCACCCAGGATGTGGAGTTCCAGATCGAGAGCTACTTGCGCTATCAGGGTGACAAGTTTGCCGAGTACTTTGATGCCAATACCTATTTGCTGATCACCCGCGCGCTGGATTATTTTGACCCGGCCCGCGCTTATGGTGGCAACTTGAGCCAGGCGCTGGAGCGGGCCAGCTGCAAGTTTTTGCTGGTGAGCTTCACCACCGATTGGCGCTTTGCGCCCAAACGCAGCCGCGAAATTGTCAAGGCCCTGCTCGACAACAAGCGTGATGTCAGTTATGCCGAAATCAACGCTCCCCATGGCCATGATGCGTTTTTGCTCGATGACCCGCGTTATATGAGTGTTGTGCGCTCTTATTTTGATAGTGTCGAGGTGACGTCATGAGCGACATGCAAATTCAGCAGGCGCTGGCGGCATTGGTGCCGACGGGCTCACGGGTGCTGGACCTGGGGTGTGGTGATGGGGCCATGCTGGCCCATCTGCAGGCTACCCGTGGTTGCACCGGTTATGGCATCGAGATTGATGACACCAATGTGCTGGCCTGTGTGCAGCGAGGTGTCAACGTCATCCAGCTCAATCTGGACGAAGGTCTGTCGATGTTTGAAGACGCCAGCTTCGACGTGGTGCTGCAGATTGACACCTTGCAGCACTTGCGCAACGCCGAGGTGATGCTGCGCGAAACCGTGCGCGTGGGCCGTCTGGGGATTGTGGCGTTTCCCAACTTTGCCCATTGGCCCAACCGTCTGAGTGTGCTCAAGGGGCGTATGCCGGTGACGCGGCGCCTGCCTTACCAGTGGTATGACACGCCCAACATCCGGGTCGGCACCCATGCCGACCTGGGCATTCTGGCGCGCCGCAACGGCCTGAAGGTCCTCGACAGCTTTGGCATCCAGAACGGTGAGACCGTGCGCCTGCTGCCCAATCTGCTGGCGGGGACCTCGGTGTTCAAACTGTCGCGTTAGCCGGGCGGTGTGCCACTGCCTACTTTGATTCGGGCCGATGTCGGTCCAAACTTTCATCAACCGCCAACAGGTTTTACCATGCCCCACTCTCTTGCAACCCTTTTTGACCCCGTTCGCGCCGGTGACTTGCAGCTGGCCAATCGCATTGTCATGGCCCCGCTCACACGCAACCGCGCGCCCGAGGCCATTCCCACGCCGCTGATGGTCGAGTACTACACCCAGCGGGCCAGTGCCGGGCTGCTGATCACCGAAGGCGCCGCCATCAGCCAGCAGGGCCAGGGTTATGCCGACGTGCCTGGCCTGTATGGCACCGAACAGCTCGATGGCTGGAAGAAAGTCACCCAAAGTGTCCACGCCGCAGGCGGCAAGATCGTGGTGCAGCTCTGGCACGTGGGTCGGGTTTCGCACACCAGCTTGCAGCCCCACGGGGGCCAGCCGGTGGCGCCATCAGCCCTACGCGCCAATACCCGGACCGTGTTGATCAACAATGGTGTGCCAAGCTTCGTCGAAACCTCCGAACCACGCGCCCTGCAGGCTTATGAGCTGCCTGACATCGTGCACACCTACCAGGCGGCTGCCCGCAATGCGGTGGAAACCGCAGGTTTTGACGGTGTTGAAATTCACGCCGCCAATGGTTATTTGCTGGACCAGTTCCTCAAGGCCGGCACCAACGAGCGCCGTGACGACTTTGGCGGCAGCATTGAAAACCGCGCCCGCCTGGTGCTGGAAGTGGTGCGCGCCGTGACCGAAGCCGTCGGCGCTGGCCGCACCGGCATCCGCCTGTCACCCGTGACACCCGCCAATGACGTGTTTGACCCGGACCCGCAACCGCTCTTTGACTACCTGGTGCGCGAGCTGGCGGCCTACCCGCTGGCCTATGTGCACATCATTGAAGGTGCCACCGGCGGCGCCCGTGAGCTGCCGGATCGCCCGTTTGATTACACCGGCCTGCACCGGGCCTACCGTGCCGCGGGCGGCAAGGGCGCCTGGATGGTCAACAATGGCCTGGATCAGGCCCTGGCGCAGCAGGCGGTGCGAGAAGGCGCCGATCTGGTGTCCTTTGGCCGCGCTTTCATCGCCAACCCCGATCTGGTGGAACGGCTGCGGCGCGGCAAGGCCCTCAACGAGGGGGACCGCAGCACCTATTACGGCGGTGGCGCCAGGGGGTACACCGATTACCCCACACTGGCCAAGCACTGAAAACGGAGATGAGGTTAGTAGAAAGCCTGATTGACGCCTGTCGGTGGGTGCCGGATAGTCACCCCCTTGTCCTTTAATTTCTTCCCTGCAAACATCATGAACAAGCTCATTCCTTCCGCTTTTCTGGCTTCTCTGGCATGGATGGCCGCCGCCCCGGCGCTGGCCCAGGACGCCTGCCCCAACCGGGGTGACCTGGACGCCTTGTATTGCGACGCCAACAAGGACATGGTGGCGGATGTGCCGACCGATCCGGCCAAGTGGAAAAACCCCAGCACCCTGGTGTTCACCTACACCCCGGTGGAAGACCCGGCCAAGTACGAGAACATCTTCAAACCCTTCACCGATTACCTGGGCCAGTGCACTGGCAAGAAAGTGGTGTTTTTCCAGGTGCAAAACAACGCCGCCCAGATCGAAGCCATGCGCTCGGGCCGCTTGCACGTTGGGGGTTTCTCCACTGGCCCCACGGTGTTTGCCGTCAACAAGGCTGGCGCCATTCCGTTTTCCGTCAAGGGTGACGCCAAGGGCTTCCAGGGCTACAACCTGATCACCATCGTCAAGGCCAGCAGCCCGTACAAAACCGTGGCTGACCTCAAGGGCAAGAAAGTGGCGCATACCGCCCCGTCCTCCAACTCGGGCCACCTGGCACCCTTGGCCCTGTTGCCCGGACAAGGCATCACCCCCGGCAAGGACTACGAGATCAAGTTCTCCGGCAAGCATGACCAGTCCACCCTGGGTGTCGGCACCGGTGACTACGATGCCGCCCACGTGGCCAGCGACGTGTTTGAGCGCATGGCCGAACGCGGCCAGATCAAGGAAGCCGACTTCCGCATCATCTACCGCAGCCAGCGGTTTCCGACCTCCAGCTTCGCTTACGCCCATGACCTGGCGCCGGAACTGGCCAACAAGATGCTCAAGTGTTTTGCCGATTTCCGTTTCCCGCCAGACATGCAAAAAAACTTTGACGGCGCTGACCGTTTCGTGACCATCAACTACGCCCGGGACTGGGACGTGGTGCGCACAGTGGACAAGGCTGCTGCGGCCAACGGCAAGAAGTAAGCCAGCGCATGACGGCAACATTGGAAATCAAGGGCCTGGTCAAGGAATACCAACCGGGCAAGCCGGTGCTCAAGGGCATTGATCTGGGGTTTGAGGGGGCGGCCCTGACCGCCATCATTGGCCCCAGTGGCACCGGCAAAAGCACGCTGATCCGTTGTATCAACCGCCTGGTGGAGCCCAGCGCTGGCGCTATCAAGCTCGATGGTGTCAACCTGGTGACGCTGCGTGGTGACGCTTTGCGGCAGGCCCGTTCACGTATCGGTATGGTGTTCCAGGAATACAACCTGGTCGAGCGCCTGACCGTGATGGAAAACCTGCTGACCGGTGTGCTGGGCAAAACCCCGGCCTGGAAAGCCTGGCTGCGCAAGTTCGAGGCGGTGGACATCCAGCGCGCCTGGGAGATGCTCGACGTGGTGGGTCTGCAGGACTTTGCCAACGCCCGGGCCGACTCGCTCTCGGGTGGGCAGCGCCAGCGGGTGGGGATTTCCCGCGCCGTCATGCAGCACCCGGCCCTGTTGCTGGCCGACGAGCCGACCAGTTCACTCGACCCCAAGACCTCGGTGGAAATCATGGAGCTGCTCAAAAAAGTGGCGGTCTCCAAAGGGATTCCGGTGATCGTCAACATGCACGACGTTGACCTGGCACGGCGTTTTGCCGATCGGGTGGTGGGCATGAGTGGTGGCCACGTGGTTTATGACGGTGCGCCCGACGGTCTCAATGACCAGGTCCTCAAGGCCATTTATGGCGGCGAGTCATGGCTGGCAGCATGAGCCGCAGCGCGGTCCCGGCGCACATCCGCCCGTTCAGCCAGAGTTCTGCGGCGCGCCTGGGCAGTCTGGTGCTGGCGCTGATTTTTGTCTGGGCGTTCACGCGCATTGACATCACCTGGGAGCGCTTTTTGCTGGGCACGGACGGTGCCGCCAAGTTTGTCCACCGCATGTTCCCGCCAGTGTTCAACCCGCGTGACGAGCTGATCAAAGGCCTCTGGGAAACCGTGCAGATCGCGGTGCTGGCGTCGGCGGCGGGGGTGCTGCTGGCGTTGCCGATCAGCCTGCTGTCGGCGCGCAACCTGATGCCGGGCTGGGTCACCTGGCCGGCACGTTTTGTCATCACGCTGTGCCGCACCTTTCACCCGGTGATCGTGGCCATCGTGTTTGTCAAGGCCCTGGGCTTTGGCGCACTGGCGGGCATTTGTGCGCTGACCGTGGCTTCCGTCGGGTTTCTCGGCAAACTGTTTGCCGAGGCGATCGAAGAAATCTCCATGAAACAGATTGAGGCCGTGCGTGCCACCGGCGCCAGTTTTGCCAATGTGCTGACGTTCTCGGTCGTGCCCCAGGTGGTGTACCGCTTCATCGGCTTCATGGCGTATGAGCTTGACAGCAACCTGCGCAACTCGACCATGGTGGGCATCGTTGGCGCTGGCGGCATTGGCGGCACGCTGTTTGCCGCCTTCCAGCGCTTCGACTACGACTTTGTGCTTGGTATCGTGATCTGCATCATTGCCCTCATCATGCTGGGCGAGGTGCTGCAGATTGCCGTCAAGAAAGTGTTCAAACAATGAGTACCCTCACGTTGCGCGAATGGCAGCGTTTTACCGCGGCTGAGCGCCTGTCCCGTTTTGCCGTGTATTTCGGGGTGGTGCTGGCCATCGTCCTGTCCCTCAAGGCGGTCAACATCATCCCCGAGTTTCTGGCCGACGCCCACACGCAGATGCAAGACCTGCTGCTGCGCATGTGGCCGGTGGAATGGTCGTTTTACCTGGAGCCGCAAAATACCGGCGCCCAGAGCGTGCACGCGGCGCTGATGGACACCCTGGCCATTGCCTTCATGTCCACCGCCCTGGGCTTGCTGCTGGCCACGCCGGTGGGTTTTCTGGCGGCGCGCAACATCAACCGGATTGGCTGGCTCAATGCATTTGCCCGCTTCATCCTGATTGCCACCCGCAGCATCAGCACCCTGCTGTGGGCCTTGTTCTTTGTCGCCATGTTCGGCCCCGGCGCCCTGGCCGGTACTTGTGCCATCGCCTTTCACAGCATCGGCTTCATCGGCAAGATGCTCAGCGAGGCACTGGAAGAGGCCAACCGCGGCGCCATCGAAGCGCTCACCGCCACCGGTGCGCCCTGGTACAGCCGCATCATCTACGGCTACTGGCCGCAGGTGCAGCCGGCGTTTGCCTCGATTGCCCTGTTTCGCTGGGACATCAATGTGCGCGAGTCGGCCGTGCTGGGCCTGGTGGGCGCCGGCGGTATTGGCATGGCCCTCAATTCCGCCATCGATGTGTTTGAATGGAACAAGGTGTCACTGGTCTTGCTGGTGATTCTGGCCGTGGTGGTGGTGGCCGAGGTGGTGGCCACCCAATTGCGCAAACGGCTGATCTGAACCGAGGTGCACCGCTGCCAGTTGGACCAGTGGCGGTGTGTTCTGCTATTAAAAATATAGCTAAATGGGCTTATTATTTGCGGGCTAGAGCCTGTTTTTGTTGGTAATCATGGGTGTCGTCTGCGTTGGCTGGCGATGCCACACCTGACCGCCGGTTTTTTTGATGGATGGGGAGAAAGTCATGCGTGAATTGAAAGGGCATCAGCAGTCGGTCGCGCGGCGCCTGGCCTTGTGGTCGCTCACCGGTTTGGCACTGGTGCTGCTGCTGGTGGCGGTGGCCATTGGTGTGCTGGAGTGGCGCAGCACCCAGGCCATGCGCCTGGCTTCCATCGCGGAGCGCGTGCAGGGCATTGTGGCGGTGGCCGATGCCGCAGACCATACCAACCGTGAACAGGCGCTGGCGAATTACACCCGGTTTCGCAGTGAGTTCGACCCGGCGCCCACCTACAACAAGGACAGCGCCGAGGTGTTGAGTTTTGGTGTGCCCGTCAACGGTGATTTTGCGGCGGTGGACAAATTCAACAAGGACACCGGGGGCGTGGCCACAGTGTTTGCCCGCAAGGCGGACGACTTCGAGCGCGTCACCACCTCGCTGAAAAAGCAGGACGGTTCACGCGCCATGGGAACCTTGCTGGACCGCACACATCCGGCTTATCCGCTGATGCTGGCTGGCAAAAGCTACACCGGTCCGGCGGTGCTGTTCGGCAAACCCTACATGACCCATTACGACCCGATCAAGGACGCTACGGGTGCGGTCGTGGGCATCTTTTTCATCGGTTCCGACATCACGCTGCAGCAGGCGGCGTTGGAAAAGCAGATTGCCGATGTGCGTCTGTTTGACACCGGTGGCACCTACCTGATCGAATCCAAAGGCGCACCCAATGAAGCGCGTTTCCTGGTGCACCCCACGGCCAAAGGCAAGAAGGTGCTCGAGGTGTACCCGCAGGCGCAGGCTTTCCTGACTGCCATCACCAGTCAGGACGAAGGCGTCCAGTTGGCCGCTGCCCCTTTGCTTGGTGCGGCCAAGGGTGAGCGCTGGGCGGTGGCCCACAAGGTCAAGGCTGGCAGCCTGTGGCTGGTGGCCGAAGTGAGCGCCCGCGAGGCCATGGCCCAGTACTGGACCAACATGGGCATCATCTGGGCTCTGCTGGCCCTGACCGCCGTCCTGCTGGGCCTGGGCCTGTACACGCTGGTGCAGCGCACGGTGGGCCGGCCGTTGGATGCCCTGGCCGCTGCAGTGACCGCCGTGGCGCAGGGTGATCTGACCCAGGTGTTCCGCTCGGACCGGCATGATGAAATTGGCACACTGGTCAGTGAAACCGAAGGCCTGCGCGGGCGGTATCTGCAGGCGCTGCTGCAAGTGCGCGAGGCGGTGGAGAGCATTGGCACCGCCAGCGCCGAGATCGCCAGCGGCAACCAGGACCTGAGCCATCGTACCGAACAGACCGCCAGCAACCTGCAAAACACGGCCAGCAGCATGGCGCAGCTCACCGGCACGGTCCAGCAGTCGGCCGACTCGGCCCGTCAGGCCAACCAGCTGGCGGCATCGGCTGCGGAGGTGGCAGCGCGCGGCGGCGTGGTGGTGGGTGAGGTGGTCACCACCATGAACGACATCAACCAGAGTTCGCGCAAGATCGCCGACATCATCAGCGTCATTGACAGCATTGCGTTCCAGACCAACATCCTGGCGCTCAATGCGGCGGTGGAGGCGGCGCGTGCCGGTGAACAGGGGCGTGGTTTTGCCGTGGTAGCCAGCGAGGTGCGCAGCCTGGCGCAGCGCAGCGCCGAGGCGGCGCGTGAAATCAAGGCACTGATCACCGCTTCGGTGGACAAGGTGGAGTCGGGCTCACGGCTGGTGCAAAACGCTGGCGACACCATGGGCGAGATCGTCAGCTCGGTCAAGCGGGTGAGCGACATCATTGGTGAGATCAGCGCCGCCGCAGCCGACCAGTCGCATGGCATCGGCCAGGTCAATTCGGCCGTGAATGAGCTTGACCAGATGACGCAGCAAAATGCCGCGCTGGTGGAGCAGTCTGCCGCGGCGGCGGCCAGCCTGCGTGACCAGGCACAGCGTCTGGAAGAAGCCGTGGCCGTGTTCCGCCTGTCGGGCACAACCAGCCCCCGCCAGCCCCAGCTGGCCCGCCCGCCGGTGGCGCCGTCCTTGGCACACCAGCCGACCCAACGTCTGCAACAGGCGCCAGCGCCTCGTCTGGCAGCCAGAACGGCCACCCCATCCGGCAGAAAACCGACCCTGGGCCTCACCCCCCGATAAGGAGCGACACGTGAACGCACTTTTGCCCGAGGGTGCCCTGGATACGACTCAGATCCTGGGTCAGGTCAGCGCTGCCTGGGATGATGACATCGTCCGCCAGCTCACCGAGTACATTGCCGTCCCCGCCAAATCACCCCTGTTTGACGCCGACTGGGTCGAGCATGGTTATCTGGACCAGGTGGTGCGCAGCGCCGCCGACTGGGTACAGGCGCAAAAAGTCGTCGGCCTGAGGCTGGAAATCATCCGCCTGCCGGGGCGCACGCCGGTGCTGTTTTTTGACGTGCCCGCTTGCAGCGGCAGCCGCGGCCAGACGGTGTCAGCCCAGACCGTGCTGATGTATGGCCACTTGGACAAACAGCCCGAGTTCACCGGCTGGCGCAGCGACCTGGGGCCGTGGACCCCCAAGTACCAGGACGGCAAACTGTACGGCCGTGGCGGTGCCGACGATGGTTACGCCATTTACGCCGCCATCACTGCCATCCAGGCGCTCAAGACCCAGCAGGTGGCACATCCGCGCATCGTGGGCCTGGTGGAAACCTGTGAAGAAAGCGGCTCTTATGACCTGCCGTCCTACATCGACGCCTTGCGCCCCCGCCTGGGTGAGGTGGGCCTGGTGATTTGCCTGGACTCCGGCGCGGGCAATTACGACCAGCTCTGGCTGACCAACAGCCTGCGCGGCATGGTCAGCGGCGTGCTCAAGGTCGAGGTGTTGACCGAGGGGGTGCATTCGGGGGACGCCAGCGGCTTGGTGCCGTCGAGCTTTCGCATCCTGCGCCACATCCTGGACCGTCTGGAAGACAGCGCCAGCGGCCAGCTGTTGCCCGAGCAGTTTCACTGCCAGGTACCGGCCGAACGCATGGTCCAGGCCCAGGCCAGCGCCGACATTCTTGGTGACCAGATTTACAAACGTTTTCCCTGGGTGCACGAGGACTGCGGCGGTGTCTCCCAAACCATGCTGCCCACCACCACCGACCCGCTGCAAGCCCTGTTGAACCGCACCTGGCTGCCCACGCTCAGCGTCACGGGTGTCGAGGGCCTGCCCGATCTGCAAAACGCCGGCAATGTGCTGCGCCCTTACACCGCCTTCAAGCTCAGCCTGCGCCTGCCCCCGCTTGTGGATGCTGCCAGCGCCGTGACCGAACTCAAGACCCTGCTGGAAGACAACGCACCGTACCAGGCCAAGGTCACGTTTGACCACGCCGCCGGCGCCACCGGCTGGAACGCCCCCAGCAGCGCGCCGTGGTTCGAGCAGGCGCTCAATGCCGCGTCACAAGCTTTTTTCGGGGCGCCTTGCGGCTACGTCGGCCAGGGCGGCACCATCCCGCTGATGGCCATGCTCAGCACCGGTTTCCCGAAAGCGCAGATGATGGTCTGTGGTGTGCTGGGCCCCAGGAGCAACGCCCACGGCCCGAACGAATTTCTGCATGTGCCCTACGCCAAAAAACTCACGGCGGCGGTGGCGCAGGTGATCGCGGCAGCAGCCAATGCCTGAGCGGCTGGTGGCTGCCAAAAATGCTATTAAATTAATAGCTTTACAAGCATATTTTATGTGGGCTAGAGGCCTTTTTCATCCATAAAACAGGCCACCCTCGCCAGAGCCAGCACCATGAATCAACCTGACCTTGCCGGGCGTCTTGAATTCATTCGAGCCGCAGAACAATTGAAGAACGTCCTGCGCAGCGCCTACACCTCCACCGGCCGACAAGAGAGCACGCCCGAGCACACCTGGCGGCTCTGTCTGTTGGCCATGGTATTTCAGGACAGGTTGGCTGAGCTGGATTTTGAAAAAGTGCTCAAGATCTGCGTCATCCACGACCTGGGTGAAGCGATCAACGGTGATGTTCCCGCCATCCATCAAAGCACGACCATCGACAAGTCGGTCAGCGAGAGGCGGGACTTGCTGACCCTGCTGTCACCCTTGCCGGCTGCGTTGCAGCAAGAATTCGTGGCCTTGTGGGACGAGTATGACAACGCCACCTCAGCGGAGGCGCAGGCGGTCAAGGCGCTGGACAAACTGGAAACCATCATCCAGCACAGCCAGGGAAAAAATCCGCCGGATTTTGATTACGCCTTCAATCTGAGCTACGGGCAGAGCCACACCAGCACACACGCCTTGTTTGCCGAATTACGCGCCCTGGCGGATGAGCACACCCGCCAGCGCCTGCAGCAACAGCAGCGCCATCCGCCAGCGCAGTGATAGCGAGCTGCGCCAGCCCGCCTTAGAGTTTCTCCGTCTCGCCGGCCTTGGGCTGCCATTTCATCAGGCGGTGTTCGATCTTGCCCACCAGGGCGTCCAGCGCCAGCGCAAACACCGTCAGCACCACAATACCGGCCATCACCGTGTTGATGTCAAAGCTGCCCTCGGCCTGCAAAATCAGGTAGCCCACACCCTGGCTGGAGCCCAGGTACTCACCCACCACTGCGCCCACAAAGGCCAGCCCGACCGAGGTGTGCAGCGAGCTGAACACCCAGCTGGTAGCGCTGGGCAGGTAGACGTGGCGCAGCAGCTGGCGCTGGTCGGCGCCCAGCATGCGGGCATTGGCCAGCACCACCGGGCTGACTTCCTTCACGCCCTGGTAGACGTTGAAGAACACGATGAAAAACACCAGCGTCACGCCCAGCGCCACCTTGGAGCCCATGCCCAGCCCGAACCAGACCGAGAAGATCGGCGCCAGGATGATGCGCGGCATGGCGTTCATGGCCTTGATGTAGGGCTCCAGAATCGCAGAGGCCATCGGCGCCAGCGCCAGCCACAGGCCACCGGCCAGGCCCAGCCCGGAACCGACGGCAAAAGCCAGCAGGGTTTCCATCAGGGTGATGCCCAGATGCCTGTAGATGTCGGCATCGGTGACAAACCAGCTCCAGATGCGATCAGCCATCTTGAGCGGCTCGCCAAAGAAGAAGGCCGCCTGGTTGGCGTTGTCAAACATCATTGGCGGGATCAGGCCGGGCACGGTCATCACATGCCAGAGCACAAAGAGCAAGATCAGCAGGCCCAGCTGCCAGAGCCACAGGTTGCTGGTTTTGGGTTTAAAAAATTTCCACATGCATGACTTTCTATTGGCGCATCAATACGGGGAGGCGTTGGGAGTTTTTACCCGCGCAGCCACTGCGCTGGGCGGTGAAGCAAAAAAACTGCATCCAACGTCAACACCCTGGCCGGGTGGGCCACACCCGTAACGTAGGTAAAAAATGACTTCACGCCGCCTGCAATTGCTGCTGGTAACCCTTGAGCACTTCTTCGCGCAGCACCGCCCAGATGGCCTGGTGCAGTTCGATGAAACGCGGGGTCATCTTGACCTCGGCCACGTCACGCGGGCGTTCGATGTCGATGACAAAGTCGCCAATCGGGTGGCTGCCGGGCCCGGCACTCATCACCACCACGCGGTCGCTCATGGCAATGGCCTCGTCCAGGTCGTGGGTGATGAACAGCACCGCCTTGCGTTTGGCCGCCCACAGCGCCAGCAGCTCGTTTTCCATCAACTGGCGGGTCTGGATGTCCAGGGCCGAGAACGGCTCGTCCATCAGGATGATGTCGGGGTCCATGACCAAGGTCTGCGCCAGGCTCACGCGCTTGCGCATGCCGCCGCTCATCTGGTGCGGATAGCGGTCGCCAAAGGCCCCCAGCCCCACGCGGCGCAGCCAGTCTTGCGACTGGGCTTGCGCCTGTGTGGTGGGCACGCGACGAAACTCCAACCCGGCCATCACATTGCCCAGCGCGGTGCGCCAGGGCATCAGGCTCTCGGCCTGGAACATGTAGCCGGCCCGTTGGTTGATGCCTCGCAGCGGCTGGCCAAACACCTTCACCGTGCCGGTGCTGGGGGCCAGCAGCCCCGCGCCCACATTGAGCAGCGTACTCTTGCCGCAACCGGTGGGGCCGACCACGCTGACAAATTCGCCCGCGCCCACCGTCAGGCTCACATCCTTGACGGCGGTGTAGCGCTGACCGGGGTCGTGCTTGGCGGTAAAGGTGCAGGCCACGCCCTGCAGATCAAGAGCCACCGTCATGTCAGCCCTTGGGGTACTTGGCGTTGGCTTTCTTGACGAAGGCGTTGGTGTAGACCGCATTCAGGTCGAGTTTGGCGGCAGCCAGCTTGGCATCCACACTGCCCAGCGCCCGAAACGCGGTTTGGGCACCCTTGTCGGGGATCATGCCGTCGGGTGACAGGGAGCCCTTGGCGGCCAGGAAGGCGTCGATGTACACCGCGCGGTCACCCAGCAGGTAACTCTCGGGCACGGCCTTGATGATGTCGGCAGCGCCGGCGGTCTGGATCCACTTGTTGGCGCGCACCATGGCGTTGGTGAGGGCCTGCACCGTGGCCGGGTTCTTGTCCAGGAAGGGCTGCGGTGCGTACAGGCAGCCGGCGGGCATCGGGCCGCCAAACACTTTTTCGGATTCGGCGATGACCCGTGTGTCCGAGGCAATTTTCAGGTCGCCCGAACGCAGCAGCAGGGTGATGACCGGGTCCAGGTTGCTCATGGCATCGATCTGGCCCGAACGCATGGCGGCCACGGCACCGTTGCCGGTACCCACACCGATGATGCTGACATCGCTGGGCTTGAGGCCGGCCTTGGCCAGCAGGAAGTTGACCATCACGTTGGTCGAGCTGCCCGGTGCCGAAACGCCAATCTTCTTGCCCTTGAGGTCGGCAATGGTCTTGAAATTGGGCATGGTCTTGGGGTTGACGCCCAGCACGATCTGCGGCGTGGCGCCCTGCAGCACAAAGGCGCGCAGGGCCTGGCCCTTGAACTGCATGTTGACGGTGTGCTCAAACGCGCCAGATACCACGTCGGCACTGCCGCCCACCACGGCCTGCAAGGCCTTGGCGCCGCCGGCGAAGTCAACGATGGTCACGTCCAGCCCCTCGGCCTTGAAGTAACCCAACTGCTCGGCAATGGTCAGGGGCAGGTAATACAGCAGGTTCTTGCCACCGACCGCGATGGTGACTTTGGCTTTTTCAAGAGCTTGGGCATTGGCCCACAGGGGCAGGGTGGCGGCGGCAAGGCCGCTGGCCAAAAGATGGCGTCTAAGCATGGTGTGTCTCCAATCGTTATAAAAATCAGGTCACTTTTTGGGAAGTGACAGCCCCGAATCATACCGCCCGGCGTGTTTGCCGCGCCAGCCAGGCGATGGCGACGCCAGTCAAGGCTACGGGCACCAGTGATCCGGCGTTGAGCCATTGCCAGCCCTGGGTGGTGACCAACACCCCCGAGGCAAATGAACTCAGCGCTGTGGTGGCAAACACAAAGAAGTTCAGCGCTCCCTGTGCACGGTCTTTCTCGACGGGGGTATAGGTCTGCAGTGACAGCGTGGTGCTGCCGGTGAACAGGAAGTTCCAGCCCACCCCCAGCAAGAACAGCGCCAGCAGAAACTGCTGCAAATCCACCCCCGACAAGGCGATGGTGATACACAGGGCGTTGAGCACCACACCGATGCCCATGATCGGCAACACGCCAAAACGCTTGATCAGGTGGCCGGTGACAAAGCCGGGGGCGAACATGCCAATCACATGCCACTCCAACACCAGCGCCACGTCGCCAAACGGCAGGCTGCACTGCTGCATGGCCAGCGGGGTGGCTGCCATCAGCAGGTTCATCACTCCAAAGCCCAGGGCACCGCAGGCTGCGGCCACGATGAACGTGGGCTGGCGCATGATCTCACCCAGGGGGCGGCCATCGTTGCCTGTTGTTTTGGGCGGGGTTGGTGGAAAGCTGACCAACGCCAAAACGGCCATCGACAGCAGTGCCACCCCGGCCAGGGCCAGGTAGGCGCCCATGAACGGCACGGCGGTGAGGGTGCGCGTTTGTGCCGCCAGGTTGGGGCCCAGCACGGCGCCGATCAGGCCGCCAGCCATCACCAGCGACACGGCTTTTTCCTTGTAACCCGCTGCCGCCAGTTCGGCGGCGGCAAAACGGTAGAGGTTGGCATTGGCGTTGTAGTAGCCGGCCACCACGGTGGCGGTGCACAGCAGCCAGAAGTTCCTGCTCCAGGCAGCATAGGCGCATAACAGGGCGCTGCCCAGGGCCACGACCAGACCCAGCTGGAACGACGTCTTGCGACCCCACCGATGTTGGGTTTTGGCCACCAGCGCGGTTGAAAACGCACCACCGACGACATACCCCATCACCGGCAAGGTGGCCATCCAGCCCAACGGCGCCAGGCTGAACCCCACCAGCCCGTTGATGGCAATAAAGGTCACGTTGTTGGTCAGGAACAGGCCCTGGCAAATGGCCAATAGCCAAAGATGTCGGTTCATGGGGGAAGGTGTTTCAGGAAGGAGGTCTGCATTTTCACCGGATGACGGGTGAACGTTGGCAAACCCCGATCCGTGCGCCGACATCGATTTGACATATTGCGTCGTTAAGTTACGCACATCCAACAGGAGTCACCATGGAAACGGCCATCCACATCAATGCATTAAACAAGACCTTTCGTGGCGGTCGCCAAGCGCTGCATGACATTCGCCTGAACATCAGGACCGGTGAAATGGTGGCGCTGATTGGCGCCTCCGGTTCCGGCAAGTCCACTTTGTTGCGCCACATGGCCGGCTTGATGGCGGGGGATGCCGCAGACCATGGGCTGATACAGATCCACGGCAAAACGGTGCAGCAAGGCGGAAAAATCGCTGCAGACATCCGCCAGACACGCGCTGCGGTGGGTTTCGTCTTTCAGCAATTCAATCTGGTGGACCGCCTGCCCGTGATTGTCAATGTGCTGGCCGGCATGTTGCACCGGGTGCCATGGTGGCGCAGCCTGCTGCGCTGGTTCACCCCGGCCGAAGTCGCCAAAGGCCTGGAGGCTTTAAAACGTGTCGGGATTGCCGAATGCTGCGCCCAGCGCGCCTCCACTCTCTCGGGTGGCCAGCAACAGCGCGCGGCCATTGCCCGTGCCATGGTGCAGGGTGCCAAAGTCATTCTGGCTGATGAGCCCATTGCATCGCTGGACCCCGAGTCCTCACGCAAGGTGATGGACATCCTGGCACGGGTCAACCGCGAAGACCGCTGTACCGTGGTGGTGTCGTTGCACCAGGTGAACGTGGCCATCAAATACTGTCCGCGCACGGTCGCCTTGCACCATGGTTGTGTGGTGTACGACGGCCCGTCGGCCGCGCTGACCCCGACCTTGCTGCGCGAACTGTACGGCGCCGAGGCGGATGACATCCTGTCCTTGGGTGACCACATCACCAGCCTGCAGGACAAACCCTCCCGATTGGTGCCCACGGCCGCGTGGCCGCAGCCGGTTGCCCTGGCGGCTTGACGCCATCTACCCCGTTTCCCCTGCTCCCTCCACATCCAACCTTATTCAAGGACATGCCATGATCAAAAAACTACTTGCCAGCCTGGCCACTGCCGCCGTCATCGCCACGCCGGTTGCGGCGCAGGAATTGAAAGAGCTCAATTTCGGCATCATTTCAACCGAATCGTCCCAAAACCTGAAATCAGACTGGCAGCCCATTCTGGATGGCATGGCCAGGAAGACGGGCCTGAAGGTCAACGCCTTTTTTGCCCCGGACTATGCCGGCATCATCGAAGGCATGCGTTTCGGCAAAGTGCACGTGGCCTGGTTTGGCAACAAATCGGCCATGGAAGCGGTCGACCGCGCCGGTGGTGAAGTGTTTGCCCAAATGGTCAATGCCGACGGCACGCAGGGCTACTACTCGCACCTGATCGTGCACAAAGACAGCCCGATCAAGTCGCTCGATGACATGCTCAGGCAAGGCAAAAACCTGTCGTTTGGCAATGGTGACCCCAATTCCACCTCGGGCTTTCTGGTGCCAAGTTATTACGTGTTTGCCCAGAACAAGATTGATGCCAAGACCTTCTTCAAGCTCAGCCGCAGCGCCAACCATGAGTCCAACGCACTCGCCGTGGCCAGCAAGCAGGTGGATGTGGCCACCAACAACAGCGAAAACCTGGACAAGCTCAAAAGCAAGCTGCCCGAGAAGTTCAACGACATCCGCATCATCTGGACCTCGCCGCTGATCCCGCTGGACCCGTTGGTCATGCGCAAAGACCTGCCCGAAGCGACCAAGACCAAGGTGCGTGACTTTTTTTACAGCTATGGTCAAGGTGGCCAGCAGGAAAAAGACAATTTGTTCAAACTCTCCAAATTGTCAGGTTTCAAGGCCTCCACCAACCACCAGCTCACACCCATTCGCCAGCTGGAACTCTTCAAGACACGCAACAAGTTTGAGTCGGATGCCACGCTGGCGGCGGCTGACAAACAAGCCAAGCTGGCCGACATCGACAAACAGCTGGCGGCCCTGGGCAAGGTGCAGTAATGGTCATGGCACCTCAACCAAAGTTTGATTGTCTTGAGGTGCAGACGTGAATGCACCTGTGAGCGCGCCAGTCCCGTCAACCTTGCCAACCATGCAACCACCTCGCACCAGCTTGCTGGGTCTGGTGGCATGGGGGTTGCTGCTGGTCTTGCTGGCCGGCTCCTGGCGGGGCGCGGACATGCGGCCTTTTGATCTGCTGCGTGATGCAGGCAATATGGCCACCTATGCCGCCGATTTTTTCCCACCCAGATTTGACGACTGGCGGCTGTACCTGCAGGAGATGATCATCACCGTGCAAATCGCGCTGTGGGGCACGATTCTGGCTGTGGTGTTTGCGGTGCCGCTGGGTTTGCTGTCGTCGGCCAACATCACGCCGTGGTGGATCCACCAGCCGATCCGCCGCCTGATGGATGCAGCACGCGCCATCAATGAAATGGTGTTCGCCATGTTGTTCATCGTGGCCGTGGGCCTGGGGCCCTTCGCCGGGGTGCTGGCGCTGTTTGTGCACACCACCGGCATTTTGGCCAAGCTGTTCTCGGAAGCGGTCGAGTCGATCGACTCACAGCCGGTCGAAGGCATCCGCGCGACCGGGGCCAATGCGCTGGAGGAGATTGTCTACGGCATCATCCCGCAGGTGTTGCCACTGTGGATATCCTATTCGCTGTACCGGTTTGAATCCAACGTGCGCTCCGCTTCGGTGGTGGGCATGGTGGGCGCCGGCGGCATCGGCGTCATTCTGTGGGAAATCATTCGCGGTTTCCAATACGCCCAGACCTGTGCCGTGATGATCATCATCGTTGTGACGGTGACCCTGATTGACATGATTTCCGCCCGCATCCGCAAATCGTTGATCTGAGTGTTTCAGCATAACTTTCAAGCCTTTGGTCGTGTTGGGGAGGGTCAACCGCTTCTTGCGATTTGACCAATATACGGCCTGTTTCTCAATTGGTGAGCGAGCGTTAACATTGGCAAGCCGTGCATCGCTGCTTTCAAAGCCGGTGGTTTTGATGATGCTAAGCTTGAGCCTATCTATGCTGTTAAATTTCCTATCGAGGGTCCGGCCGACCTGATGGGACCTTTAGCCCACACATAAATTATGTCGCCTCAACAAAAGACCTCGATAGCTCGCGATGCTGAGGGTAAAAACGGTGTCCAGTCCTTAGAAATTGGCATGACCATTCTGCGTGCTATCAGCGGCGGTCACCGCGCTATGATGCTCAAGGACATCGCTGCTGCGGCTGACATGCCGGCCTCCAAAGTACACCGCTACATTGTCAGTTTGGTGCGTTCCGGTTTGGTGGAGCAGGACCCCATGACCTCGCGTTACGACCTCGGGCCATTTGCGCTGAGTCTGGGGCTGGTGGCGGTGGACCGACTGGACCGCGTCAAGCTGGGCTTGTCCGCCATTGCCGATTTGCGCGACGAAATCAACCAGACCACGGCACTGGCGGTGTGGAGCGACAACGGCCCAGTCATCATTCGCTCGTTGCGACCCTACCGTCCGATCACCGTCAACGTGGTCACCGGCAGCGCGCTGCAACTGCTGACCTCGGCCAGTGGCCGGGTGTTTGCCGCTTGGTTGCCGCGCAACACCACTGAAGCGCTGATTGGCCGTGAGCGCGCCACCCTGGCACTGCCGGCCGAGCTGCAAACCACCGCAGGTATAGATGCCATGTTGGCCCAGGTGCGCGCTGACCACGTGTCGGTGGTCAGTGACTACCACTTGGTGCCGGGGGTGGCTGCGGCGGCAGCACCGGTGTTTAATTTCAAGCACGAGATTACCTTGTCGGTGTTGGCGATTGGTGTCAAAAGCATGATTGACCTGTCACCGGATAGCAATGTAGTCATGGCTTTGAAGCGCTGTGCCGAAAACCTGTCGCTGCGGCTGGGGCACAATTTAAAAGAGAAATAGGGCTCCAGCCCTTATAAATAAAGCCAAAACAGCTATATTTAATATAGCGTTTTCAGTGCCTGCGTCAACGTCGAATTGACTTCGACAGCGCCTTGCGCACAAAGCCATCATGCCTGGAT
>NZ_JAQTWM010000041.1 GCF_028689305.1 Rhodoferax sp.
TGCTGACGGCTGATGCGGTTCATCTTGTTGATGGTTTCGATCATGTGCACCGGGATGCGGATGGTGCGCGCCTGGTCGGCAATGCTGCGGGTGATGGCCTGGCGAATCCACCAGGTGGCGTAGGTTGAGAATTTGTAGCCGCGACGGTATTCAAACTTGTCCACTGCTTTCATCAGGCCGATGTTGCCTTCCTGGATCAGGTCGAGGAACTGCAGGCCGCGGTTGGTGTACTTCTTGGCAATGGAAATCACCAGCCGCAGGTTGGCCTCGATCATTTCTTTTTTGGCGGCACGGGAGGCGTATTCGCCTTCGTTCATGCGTTTGTTGATGTCCTTGAGCTGGTCCAGCGGCACCACCACCTTGGCCTGCAGGTCGATCAGGCGCTGCTGCAGTTCCTGCACCGGCGGAATGTTGCGGCCCATGACGGCGCTCCAGGGCTTGCCGGCGGCAGCCTGTTTTTCGATCCATTTCAGGTCGAGCAGGTGGCTTGCCACTTTGTTGTGGTGTTTGTCACGGCCACTGAACTCGGCAATGAACTGGGCCTGCGGGTAGCCGCATTTGTCGACGATGATGCGGCGCAGTTCACGTTCTTTTTTGCGCACGTCGTCCACCTGGGCGCGTACCATGTCGCAGAGCTTCTCGATGGTTTTGGCCGTGAAACGGATGGACATCAGTTCGTCGGACAGCGCTTTCTGGACCTTGAGGTAATTGGCCGAGCCGTAACCTTCCTTGTCGTAAATCGCGTGGATTTTTTCGAAGTACTCGCGCATGCGGTCAAAGCGGCTCATGGCCTCTTTTTTCAGTTCTTCGAGTTTCTTGGTCAGCGCTTTGGAGCCACCCTTGCCATCGTCATCGTCATCGGCATCAAACTCGTCAAAGTCTTCTTCGGCCACATAGTCGTCGGCTTCATTGGGGTTGGTGAAACCGTCGACGATGGTGGTGATGACCACCTTGTCATTGCGGATGTCTTCACCGAGCTGCAGGATGACATCAATGGTGGCGGGGGAGGCGGAAATGGCTTCCATCATGGCCATCAGGCCACCTTCGATGCGTTTGGCGATTTCGATTTCGCCTTCACGGGTCAGCAGCTCAACCGTGCCCATTTCACGCATGTACATGCGCACCGGGTCGGTGGTGCGGCCAAATTCGCTGTCCACCGTGGACAGGGCGGCCTCGGCTTCTTCTTCCGCCTCTTCTTCGGTGGCGGCGGTGGGACCATTCTGGTTGAGCAGCAGGGTTTCGGCATCAGGGGTGTGTTCGTAAACCGCGACACCCATGTCGTTGAGCATGGAGATCACCACTTCCAGCGTTTCGGCATCCACCAGCTTGTCAGGCAGGTGGTCGGAAATTTCGCCGTGGGTCAGGTAGCCGCGTGTTTTTCCGAGCTTGATCAGCGCCTTCAGACGCAGGCGACGCTTGGCCAGGTCTTCTTCAGACAGCACGGTCTCGTCCAGACCAAATTCTTTCATCAAGGCCCGTTCTTTGGCCTTGCTGATTTTCATGCGCAGGGGTTTGACCTTTTCAACGGTCTCGGTGGCTTCCGTCGTTTCGGCAACCGGCTCACCCGCCAGATCGTCTTCAATGTCAGACATGTCGAGGTCGTCGATGTCAGATGACTCTTTGCCGGCCTTGGGCTTGCGTCCGCGTTTGGCGCCGGTGCTGGTCTTGGGAGCACTGGTCTTGGCTGTACTGGTCTTGGCTGTACTGGTCTTGCTGGCTTTGGCCGGTTTGGCGGTCTCCAGATCGATATCGGCTGGTTCTGCTGCGGATGTGATACCGGCTTTGGCAACACGCACTAATTTTTTCTTGTCCGGTACTTGTGCCGGGACGATCAAGGGTTTGGTTTTGGCGGCGGGTTTGGCTTTGGGGTCGGTCACGACGGGTTCTTTCGGATGGGGAGCTTTACCAACGATTTTGTGGACGGTACCGGTCTTGGCCTCAGGTGCGGCAGATTTCTTGGACTTGGAAGCAGGCATGATGAAACCTCAAAACGACGAAGACAGATTTCTGGGGTGCTGCGGGTAGGCCAGCGTGGTCGAAAAACGAAGCGGGGAACGGGCTTTGTCGGGCAAGACCGAGGGGCGAACATTTGGTGTGCAGTCCTTGCGGCAGGTTGGCCGGATGCAGTGTGAGCATCGTTTGGCCGGGTCCGGAGGTGCTGCTGTCGCGCTTGCCTGAGCGAAAAGGCGGATTATACCTTTTTCTTGATGGCAGAGGCTTTGGGGCGTTTCAGGAGGCCGCTTCCAGCGCTCGCCGTCTGGCCTGCAATTCGCGATAACGCTGCAGCGCGTGGGGGTCGGTTTTGGCGGCTTCAATCGCCTGGGTCTCGTCGATTTTGAGTTGCTCGATCAGCATCCGGTTGATCAGATGGCGCAATTCGCTGCCGGCCTCCTGGGTATTGTCTTCCGAGCCTAGGGTGTGATCCGCCATCAGTTTGAGGGCAAAGGCCTCACTCTCATGTCCTTGCAGACCTTCGCGCAGCGCCACCCAGGGTTGGGCGCCGTGTTCGTGAAACTGTGCCTCCAGCCAGACAAACAGCGGACCATGGGGTGCGGCCAGACCGCACAGCAAACCATGATCCTCGACGGTCAGGGTCTCCTGCACCGCCATATTGCCGAGCAGGATACGGGCAGCATGGTCGGCCCGGCTGGCTGGCAACCGGCTGCGTCCCGAAGGCCGGTCACTGTTGTCGGGGAAACGTGATTTTGGGGTGTAGCCCTCGTTCTTATTGAAGTTTTTGCTCTCTTTTTGAGAGCTTTCAGCACGCTTGCGTGGTGTTTTGTCACGCTGTGGGTGCCACACAGCCATCAGTTCACGGCTGGACAGCTGCACCAGATCGGCAATGTCGGTCAGTATTTGCTGCTTCAAGGCGCCAGGTGGCAGCAGTTCCCACAGTGGCTTGGCGTTGCTGGCCAGATGGGCACGGCCTTCGGCGGTGTGCAGATCACAGCCATCACGGGCGGCATCGAGCAAAAAGCGACTTAGGGGTACCGCTTCACTGACAAAGCGGGCGAAGGCGTCCTTGCCGTACTCGCGGATGAAGCTGTCAGGATCATGTTCGGGTGGCAGAAACAGAAACTTGACGCTGCGTACATCGGTGGCCAGAGGCAGGGCGGCGTCCAGCGCTTTGCGTGCGGCGCGTCGGCCAGCGGCGTCACCATCAAAGCTGAACACCACCGAATCGGTAAAACGAAACAGCTTGTGTACATGGTCTGCCGTGCAGGCCGTGCCCAGAGTGGCCACGGCGTTGGGAAAACCGAGCTGCGCCAGCGCAACCACGTCCATATAGCCTTCGGTGACCAGCACGTAGCCGTGTTCACGCAGTGCGTTTCTGGCTTCAAACAGGCCGTACAACTCACGACCCTTGCTGAACACGGGGGTTTCCGGGGAATTGAGGTATTTGGGCTTGTCGTCACCCAGCACACGTCCGCCGAAACCGATGCATTCGCCTTTAATGTTGCGGATCGGGAACATGACGCGATCACGAAACCGGTCATAACGTTTGGCTTGCGCGCCGTCTTCTTCGTTGAGGATGACCAGTCCACTTTCGACCAGCAGGACATCGTCGTAATTGGGGAAAACGCTGGCCAGACTGCGCCAGCCTTCGGGCGCGTAACCCAGACCAAATTGTTTTGCCACCAGACCGGACAGGCCGCGTCCCTTGAAATAGGCCACGGCCCGGGGGGAAGCCTTGAGGTGTTTTTGGTAGGCCCGGCAGGCCTTTTCAAGCACCTCGCTCAGCGTGTTTTGTTTTTGCCGTTGCTGGGCAGCACGGGCACGGTCCTGGGGGCTGGCGTCGTCTTCGGGCACCTGCATGCCAAACTGTTGTGCCAGATCCTGCACGGCCTCGACAAAACTCATGCCGGCATGTTCCATCAGGAAGCTGATCGCATTGCCGGTTTTGCCGCAACCGAAGCAGTGGTAGAACTGTTTGGTGGGGCTGACCGAAAATGAAGGAGATTTTTCGCTGTGAAACGGGCACAGCCCCATGAAATTGGCCCCCCCTTTTTTGAGCTGCACATAGCGGCCAACGATTTCCACCACGTCAGCGCGGGCGAGCAGTTCCTGAACAAAGGTCTGGGGGATGGACATGCCCGGATTGTAGAAACCCCGGCGTGGCCGAGGCCGCCTAATCGCCGATCACCACGCCTTCACGTCGTGGATCGGCACCACCAAAAAAGCCGGTAGGGGTTCTCTGGATGGCTTGCAGGCCGCTGGTCATATTCATCTCCCGTACGTCGTGGCCTCGGACTTGCAAGGCTTGGATGGTTCCCGCCGGAAAACGCTTTTCCTCCAGCAGGGTCGGACCATTGAGGGAACCAAAGTTGGGCAGATTGATGGCCTGTTGGGTGTCCAGTCCCCAATTCAGCACACCATACAGTGTCTTGGCCGTGAAGTGAATGATGAAAGCGCCACCGGGACTGCCTGCACTCATCACGAGTTGCCCGCTGGCTTTGTCAAATACCAGCACCGGGGACATGGATGAGCGTGGCCGCTTGCCGGGCTGGACCCGGTTGGCGATGGGGATGCCATTGAGGTCTCTCGGGGCAAAACTGAAGTCGGTGAGCTCGTTGTTCAGCAAGAAACCACCGGCAAGCCCGCTGCCGCGGTTGACCATCAGGCGCGCACCCCAGCCGTCTTCGATGGTGCTGGTCATGGCCAATGCATTGCCCCAGGCGTCGATGATGGAAATGTGGGAGGTGCCGTATTCGGGTTGCTCGGGACTGGGGGCAAAACCTGTCCTAACTCCTCCTGGCGTGCCCGGGCGTGCCGTTTTCATGCTGGGAGCGTCCTTGCCGACGGCGATCAATTGGCTGCGCTGGGCCAGATAGTCGGGGGCCAACAGACTCATCCAATCACCAGCCGGTGCCGCGACAAAATCCGGATCGGCCAAGTACAACGCGCGGTCAGCAAAGGCCAGCCGGGATGCTTCGGTGTACAGGTGCAGCCAGTCGGGGCTGGGGATGAGGCCCAACGGCGTCTGTTCTGGCGCCAGGGTGGCGGCGTTGGTGTGATTGAGAATACCCAGTATCTGGGCGATGGCCAGGGTACCCGAGCTGGGAGGTGGCATGCCACAGATCCGGTAGTCTCTGGGGGCTGGCGCATCGGCTCTGTTTTTTTGGGGGGTGTAGTCGAAGCAGAGCGCGGCATGTTTTTTAGCCTGGTAGGCAGCCAGATCACTCAGGGACAGCGGACCAGGGCGGACCGGATGCTGCTGCACTTTGCGCACGATGGCTTGGGCAAGTTCCCCTTCCATCAGCACTCGGGCACCGCCGCCGGCGATGCGTCTGAGCACCGCGCCCAATTCCGGATTTTTCAGCCGATGTCCAACTGGCCAAGCTTGGCTGTTGGCATCATAAAAATAACTGGCTGCCGCTGGGTCTTTTTTCAGATGTTGCTCACTCACAAGCAGCGTGTGCATACGCGCGCTGACCCGAAAACCTTCCTCGGCCAGGGCAATTGCTGGTCGGAACAAGGTCGCCCAGGGCAACTTGCCGTATTGTTGGTGGGCCATCTCCAGCATGCGAAGCGTACCGGGTGTGCCAACTGAGCGGCCACTCACAACGCCGTCGATGAAGGGCAGCGGTTTTCCGTCCGGTCCAAGGAACAGGGCTTCGGTGGTGGCGGCCGGCGCAGTTTCCCTGCCGTCAAAGGCTTCTGTGTCTTTGCCGTTGAAGTGCACCAAGAAAGCCCCGCCACCGAGGCCGCTGGACTGGGGTTCGACCAGTGTCAGTACCATCTGCACCGCAATGGCGGCGTCCACTGCACTGCCACCTGACTTGAGAATCTGGTAGCCGGCGTCGGCCGCCAGCGGGTTGGCAGCGGCGACGGCGAATCTGGATGTGGCCCAGCCAGTCTTTTCCGAATAACCGGAGGCGTTTTCCGGCTGGTCTGGTGGGGTGTAACGAAACGGGGTCTGGCTGGCGCAGCCCGCTGCCAGGAGCAGCGCCGCCAGAGCTGAAATAATCACTTTCATGAACGACTCCAAAGATGGTGACATTCATGATATTGCAGTGTTGTGGTTGTCTCAGCGCGGCGCCAGGCGAATGGCACCGTCAAGACGGATCACCTCGCCGTTGAGCATGTCGTTTTCGAAAATGTGTTGTGCCAGTTTGGCGTAGTCCTCTGGCGTTCCAAGACGCGAAGGGAAGGGCACACCAGCAGCCAGTGCGTCCTGGACTTCCTTGGGCATGCCGAACAACATCGGCGTACCAAAAATGCCGGGGGCGATGGTCATGTTGCGAATGCCGTTGCGTGCCAGGTCGCGCGCGATCGGTAGTGTCATGCCCACAATGCCACCCTTGGAGGCACTGTAGGCCGCCTGACCAATCTGACCATCATAGGCTGCCACGGAAGCGGTCGAGATCATGACGCCGCGTTCGCCGGTGGCTTCGGGTTCGTTCTTGCACATGGCGTCAGCGGCCAGACGGATCATGTTGAAACTGCCGATCAGGTTCACGGTGATGCACTTGTTGAAGACGGACAGTGTGTGTGGACCGTTTTTGCCGACGGTTTTTTCTGCCGGAGCGATGCCTGCGCAATTGACCAGCCCCATGAGTTTGCCTATGGAAACGGCTTTGGCGACCACGGCCTGTGCGTCGGCCTCATTGCTGACGTCACATTTCACAAATGTGCCACCAATGTCGCTGGCAACAGCTTCACCTTTGTCGACCTGCATGTCGGCGATGACCACGGAGCCGCCCTTGGCAGCCAGCATGCGGGCGGTGCCTTCACCCAAACCGGAAGCACCGCCAGTGACGATAAAAACCTTGCCTGCAATATCCATAGATGTCTCCAAATCAGAGGTTGACGTTAACGTAAACGTCAATTATCGACGGAAGAAAGAGAAAAATTATTCAAGTCAGGCAAGGAGTAGAAAAATATTCAGGCTATACTAGCGGTCTTGCTGAATTTTTCAGGCGCGTAGCTCAGCTGGTTAGAGCACCACCTTGACATGGTGGGGGTCGTTGGTTCGAGTCCAATCGCGCCTACCAGGTTTTCTGAATGTTTCCGATTCAGATGTCGATAACCTGGTAATCCTTTTCCTTGAAAACAAATCATGAGGCTCGCCCCATTTGGGGTTGGCTGACATGTTGGAGCGACAACCTTCCTTTTTGCAAGGGTTAGTCTCTGTCTGCCATCTTGCTGCCAGTCTCTACAATCCCTTCCAACGAAAACTGACCCCATCGCGCTCATACCGAGCCAGAGGACAACCTATGAATAACGGGACCGCAGCATCGGCGCAAGGCCAGCGGCGCATCATTAAAAAATACCCTAATCGTCGCTTGTACGACACGATCACTTCCAGCTACATCACGCTGTCGGAAGTCAAGTCGTTGGTGATGAAGCGGGAATCGTTTGAGGTGCGTGATGTCAAAACGGGTGAAGACATTACTCGCAGCATTTTGTTGCAGATCATTTTGGAAGAAGAAGCCAGTGGTTCACCCATGTTCACTGCGCCGGTATTGGAGAGTCTGATCCGGTTTTATGGTCATGCCATGCAAGGTTTCTTGGGTGGGTATCTTGAAAAAAACATTCAATCACTGATTGAGTTGCAGACCCGGTTTGCCGAACAATCCAAGGGGTTTACTCCGGAGATGTGGACGCAGTTTGCGACATTGCAGCCGCCGGTTTTGCAGGCCATGATGGGTGGGAGTCTGGATCAGTCCAAAACGATGTTGGCCCAGATGCAGGAACAGATGCAGAAGCAGACCGACCAGATGCTTGGCGCTTTTGGTATCAAAAGCAGCAACCCTTGAATTTTGAACAGTGAACCCATGAACAGTGAGATTTCAAAGGGGGCTCAAGCACCCAAGGTTGGTTTTGTGAGTCTGGGGTGTGCCAAGGCTTTGACCGATTCGGAACTGATCCTGACGCAACTCAGTGCGGAGGGCTACCAGACCGTCAAGACGTTTCAGGGGGCTGATCTGGTGATCGTCAATACCTGCGGGTTTATTGATGATGCTGTCAAGGAAAGTCTGGACACCATTGGTGAGGCACTGGCGGAAAACGGCAAAGTGATTGTCACCGGTTGTCTGGGCGCCAAGTCCGGGGTAGATGGTGCAAATCTTGTGCGTGAGATGCATCCCAGTGTGCTGGCCGTTACCGGCCCGCAGGCGACTCAGGAGGTGATGGATGCGGTGCATGCCAACTTACCTAAGCCGCATGATCCGTTTGTGGATCTGATTCCTAATGCTTTTGGGGCGGCCGGCATCAAACTCACCCCGAGGCACTATGCTTATATCAAGATCAGCGAGGGGTGCAATCACCGTTGTACCTTTTGCATCATTCCCTCCATGCGGGGTGATTTGGTGTCGCGCCCGATTGGTGATGTCCTCAAGGAGGCGCAGGCTTTGTTTGAAGGGGGCGTCAAGGAATTGCTGGTGATCAGCCAAGACACCTCGGCCTATGGTGTGGATGTGAAATACCGCACCGGCTTCTGGAATGGCAAACCGGTCAAAACCAGATTGAAAGAACTGGCGCAAACCCTTGGTGAAATGGCGCAGGGGTACGGAGCCTGGGTGCGCCTGCATTACGTTTACCCGTATCCGAGTGTGGATGAGTTGTTGCCGCTGATGGCCTCTGGGCTGATCTTGCCTTATCTGGATGTGCCGTTTCAACACAGTCATCCAGATGTGCTCAAACGCATGAAGCGTCCGGCCAGCGGCGAAAGAAACCTGGAGCGTATCCGGCGTTGGCGTGAAGCTTGTCCTGACATTGTGATCCGCAGCACGTTTATTGCTGGCTTTCCAGGTGAAACCGAGGAAGAGTTTGCTCATTTGCTGGACTTCATGCGGGAAGCCGGAATCGACCGTGCAGGCTGTTTTGCCTACAGTCCGGTCCAGGGTGCTGAGGCCAACGAACTGCCAGGTATGTTGCCAGATGCTGTACGGGAGGAGCGGCGCGCTGCCTTTATGGCAGTGGCGGAGGCCGTGTCAGCCGACAAATTGCAGCAACGTGTGGGTGCGACGATGCAGATTCTGGTGGACCATGCACCAGGACTGGGTAAAAAAGGGGGGATAGGCCGCTCTTACGCCGATGCCCCGGAAGTTGATGGTGTGGTCAAGTTATTGCCGCCAGAAAAAATCAGCAAAACGCTCAAGGTGGGGGAATTCACCAAAGCGCGTATTGTTGGAACCCAAGGCCATGATCTGGTGGCGCAGCCGATTTGATGTTGCGATCAGCGCAGGAAACAGGCAATAAAAAAGCCGCTGCGGGTGCAGCGGCTTTTAATTCAAAAACTCCGGTTTCTGTCATAAAAACAAACCGGAATTCATTTATATTGGTGCCCAGGAAGGGACTCGAACCCCCACGAAGTTACTCGCTAGTACCTGAAACTAGTGCGTCTACCAATTCCGCCACCTGGGCATTTCAGGAAAGAAAGGCATTGTATCAAAAATTTTAAGCAAAACAGCGTCCTGCTGGAAGAAGTTGAAGGAATTGTTCAAGGGCATCGCGATGGCCATGGCTTTGTCATTCGGGATGATGGCGAGGCCGATATTTATTTGCCGCCTAACGAGATGCGTGCGGTATTGCACAAGGACCGCGTCAAGGTGCGCATCGTGCGCAGTGATCGCAAGGGCCGCCCGGAAGGCAGGGTGGTCGAGATTGTGGAGCGAAGCAATCAGGTCATCATTGGCCGGCTGCTGTGTGAGAGTGGTATCTGGATCGTGGCCCCTGAGGACAAGCGTTATGGCCAGGATGTGATGATTCCCAAGGCCGGTACGGGTGCTGCCAAACCCGGGCAGGTGGTGGTGGTGGAACTGATCGAACCGCCGGCATTGTTCGGCCAACCGGTAGGACGTATCAAGGAGGTCCTGGGTGACATTGATGACCCAGGCATGGAGATTGAAATTGCGGTGCGCAAATACAGTGTGCCGCATGAATTTTCAGCGGCTTGTATCGCGCAGGCGCGTGCCTTGCCTGACCATGTTTTATTGCAGGACAAGCGGCAGCGGGTGGACCTGACGGACATTCCGTTGGTGACAATTGATGGCGAAGATGCCCGTGATTTTGATGACGCGGTGTATTGCGAGCCCGTCAAAATCGGGCGGGGCAAGGCTGCCGTGTCGGGCTGGCGTTTGCTGGTTGCCATTGCGGATGTCAGCCACTATGTCCAAAATGGTTCGGCCATTGATGTGGATGCTTATGACCGCGCCACCAGCGTCTATTTTCCGCGGCGGGTGATCCCGATGCTGCCCGAGAAACTCTCCAATGGTCTGTGCTCACTCAATCCCGAAGTGGAACGTCTGTGTATGGTCTGCGACATGATGGTGACGCCAGACGGTGAGGTGTCTGCCTATCAGTTTTATCCGGCGGTGATGTGGAGTCATGCACGTTTTACGTACACTGAAGTGGCCGCCATTTTGGCCAATACCCGCGGCCCGGAAGCCCTCAGGCGCAAAGACCGGGTGGGCGACCTGATTCATCTGCACGATGTGTATCGGGCGCTGCTCAAATCTCGTCAACGCCGTGGCGCCGTTGATTTTGAAACCGTGGAAACACAAATTGTCTGCGATGAAGCTGGGCATATCGAAAAAATTGTGCCGCGTGTTCGTACCGATGCCCACAAGCTGATTGAAGAGGCGATGCTGGCTGCCAACGTTTGTAGCGCCGACTTCATCGCCCAAAGCAAACACGCCGGTCTGTTTCGCGTGCATGAGGGACCGACACCCGAGAAGCAGGAAATTCTGCGCAATTACCTCAAGATCAACGGGATTGGCTTGACGATCGGCGACGAACCATCGCCAGCGGAGTTTCAGGCCATTGCCACGGCGACCAAAGATCGTCCGGATGCGGCGCAGATCCATTCCATGCTCTTGCGTTCGATGCAGCAAGCCATCTACACGCCGTCCAACAGTGGCCACTTTGGCCTGGCGTTTGAGGCGTACACCCATTTCACCAGCCCGATTCGGCGTTATCCGGATCTGTTGGTGCATCGGGTGATCAAGGCCATTCTGGCCAAGACCAAGTACCAGTTGCCCACCTTGCCGATGCCGGGTGAGGCGCATGCCAAATTGTCCAAACGGCTGGAAAAGAATCTGGCCTCGCGTGTGGCCGAGCCTGCTCGCAAGCCGCGCAAGCTCAGCGCCGAAATGCAGGCTTGGCAGGCAGCCGGTTTGCATTGCAGCGCCAACGAGCGCCGGGCCGACGAGGCCAGCCGCGATGTGGAAGCTTGGCTCAAGTGCAAATACATGCGCGAGCATTTGGGTGAGGAGTACTCAGGCGTGGTCTCTGCGGTGACGAGTTTTGGCATTTTTGTCACGCTGGACGCCATGTATGTGGAAGGGCTGGTGCACATCACCGAGCTTGGGGGGGAGTACTACCGCTTTGACGAAGCGCGCCAGGAGCTGCGTGGTGAACGCACCGGTCAGCGTTATGCTTTGGGAACACGTGTCCAGGTGCAGGTCAGCCGGGTTGATCTGGATGGGCGGCGCATCGATTTCCGGTTGGTGCAGGAGGGAGTACCTGCGGCACCACGGTCGGGCAAGGACAAGGAACGGGTGGTGCTGGAGAGTGAAGCCGATAACATCCCCTCCGGGCGGCGTAGCCGCAAGTTGTCGGAGCCGTTGGCACGGGCACCCAAATCCCAACGGGCAGAGGCCAGGTCGGCGGCGCGCCCGGTCACTGAAAAAGGCAAGGACAAGGGGCGGAAAATTCGGCGCCACTCCTGAGTTTTTGTATTTGATTTGTATTGATGTCAAAAGTATGGTCATGTCTCATCACTCCAAAGTGGCGCTGATCACCGGCGCTGGGTCCGGTATCGGCAAGGCCGCTGCGCTGGCCCTGTTGCAGGATGGTTATCGTGTGGTTCTGGTGGGGCGGCGTGAACCGCCCTTGCAAGCGGTGGCGGCGTTGAGCGGCGCTGTCGGGCGCACCCTGGTCGTGCCTACCGATGTGTCTGATGAGGCGTCGGTGGTGGCCTTGTTTGACGCGGCAGTGCATGCGTTTGGCCGGGTCGACGTGTTGTTCAACAACGCCGGCATCAGCGCACCGGCTGTGTTGTTGGAAGATCTGACGTTGGCGCAATGGCAGAACGTGGTCGACGTCAATCTGACGGGCATGTTCTTGTGCCTGCGTCAGGCGTTTCGTGTCATGAAGGCGCAGAATCCACAAGGTGGGCGCATCATCAACAATGGTTCGATTGCCGCGACCACACCTCGTCCCAACTCCATCGCTTACAGCGCCACCAAACATGCGGTCACGGGGCTGACCAAGTCCGCCTCGCTGGATGGCCGAAAATATGGCATTGCCGTTGGTCAGATTGACGTTGGCAACGCCGCCACCGATATGGCGCAACGTATGCAGGCAGGCATTTTGCAGGCTCATGGCGACGTGATGGTGGAGCCGGTGATGGACGTCAATATTGTTGGCCAGTCGGTGTTGTACATGGCCAATTTGCCGCTGCAGGCCAACGTGTTGTTTCACACCGTGATGGCAACCAACATGCCGTTTGTTGGCCGTGGATAGTTTTTTTTTATAAGAAAAATTGACCTCTAGCCCACGTATTTAAAGCGGATGTAGCTATCATTTTTATAGCTATTGGCGCTGAAGAGGTCGCACTACCGAGTATTCGGCAGTGCCTGAATGCCGTTAAGGCGCTGGTGGCGTCGAACTGGCCAAGCGGCTGGCGGTCAGGACCTGAGAGGCCGGCCAGTCATCAGCCCGCTGACCGTGGTTATAAACCGCTTGGCAGGCGGCATCAAAGGCACTTAGACCCGTGGCCAACCTGGCGCCCACCATGCCGGCCAGCACATCACCCGTGCCGGCTGTGGCCAGACGGGCGTTGCCGGTGGGGTTGATCACCGGCAGTTGTCCTGGTGCTGCAATGACCGTGCCCGAACCTTTGAGCACGACGGTACAGGCAAAACGCTGCGACAGGGTTTGTGCGGCAGTCAGGCGATCGCCTTGAATCTGTGCCGTCGTCACACCCAGCAAGCGCGCTGCCTCCAGTGGATGGGGTGTCAGTACGGTCACCGTCTGGCGCGTGTGACGGTCGAGCAATGCAGCTTGCAACGTGGTTTCTTTTGCAATGGTATTGATAGCATCTGCATCAAGAACCACGCGGGATGAAGTCGCCAATATCTGTGGCAGGCAGGCGCTGACAGCAGTGCCGCCGCCACAACCGCAGACGACTGTCATGGCGGCCAAATCCAGGGCCTGAACCGGGCGGAACATCAGCTCCGGCTGTTGTGTATCCACCGTGATCGCGTTGTCATCGAGCAGGGCAACAAACACCCGTCCGGCGCCCGCGTGTAAGGCCGCCGAAGCTGCCAGCAGCGCTGCACCCGTCATGCCTGGAGCGCCACCAACCACCGCCACATCACCAAATGTGCCCTTGTGTGAGGCATGAGGCCGTGTGATTTGCCCGGCCCGGCCCGGCAAGCGGGCGATGGGAGGCACACTGTTCAAACCGGCGGGGTCCACCCCCAAGGTGTCGAGCCAGACAGTGCCAGCAGCATCTCGGCCATGGGCGGTAAAAAGCCCTGGTTTGAGTGTCAGCAGGCTCAGGGTATGGCTGGCTTGGACGTGGAGGGCTGTGGTCTGACCGGTGTCGGCGTGTAGCCCACTGGGGACGTCGATGGCCAACACCGGCACTGCGCTGGTATTGAGGCGGGTGATCCAGTTGGCCATTCGTTGATGGGGTTCACGCAACTGGGTGCCAATGCCCAGCAGGGCATCAATACACAGGTCAAATTCACCAATGGGTTCGGCGCTGAACAGGATCTTGGCGGCCAGCGCGCGCTGGTAGGCTGCAGCGGTGTCAGCAGGCACCCGATCAGGGTGCCCCAGCCAGGTGACCACTGGCTGTTTGCCCCAGCGAGACAGATGCAGGGCGGCCTCCAGACCGTCACCACCGTTGTTGCCGGGACCACAGGCCACCCAGATATGTTGGGCGTGGGGCGCCAGTGCCAATGCGAGACGGGCCACTGCCAGGCCAGCGCGCTGCATCAGGGCGTGTGGTGGCAGCTGGGCTGCGGCCAGTTGTTCGATCTGGCGTGTCTGCGTGATCCCATGCAGGAACTGATGGGTGTCTGAAGTGATGGTCTGCACGGTTTCCGGCTCAGAACTCGTAACACTCACCCTCTTTGGCCAAACGGTAGTCTGGATCGCCGGCTTGGCGCGGGTGGTCTTTGAGCACCTGTTCAAAGGCGGCTTCCAGGGCGTCGTCGCTGCGGGTTGGCTCATGGTGGGTGCAAAACAGCATCCGGGCGCCAGCCTGCTTGGCGTAGTTGATGCTGGTGTGGAAGGTGCCATGCCCCCAGCCTCTCTTGGCCGGGTATTCGGCGCTGGTGTAAGAGCAATCCGCAATCAACACGTCCACGCCTGCCATGGCCTGCAAAATGTCGGCGGTCTTGGCGTCAACAAAGGTCTGGTACTCTGCGTATTCAGGGTCGCTGTCTTCGTAAATATTCAGTGGTGGCTCATGGTCGCCAGTGAAGAAGACCGATTTGCCGTTGGCTTCGATCCGGTAGCCAAAATTGATCACCGGGTGATTCATCATGAAGGGCGTGATCGTGGCAGAGCCAATCTGGATACTCTCGCCAGGCGTCAGGGTGACGTAGTCGATACGGGCTTTCATTTCGGCTTCACGGACCGGAAAGTAGCTGTATTGCAATTGCACGTCCATGACCTGTTCCACCCCTTTGCCGGAAACCGGGTCAAAGGCGCCATGCAGGCGCAAAGTGTTGCCTGGAATGAAGTTGGGGATGAAAAACGGCAGGCCCTGAATGTGGTCCCAGTGGGAGTGGGTGATCAGGACATTGGCAGTGAATGGCAATTCCGTCAACAGGGACTGGGACAGCGGGAAGATACCGGTGCCAGCATCGAGGATGATGAGTTCGTTGTTGTCGGTGCGTATTTCAATGCAGGTCGTGTTGCCACCATAACGGACGGTGGAGGGACCTGGTGAAGCGATGGAACCACGAACTCCCCAAAATTTCACTTTCATGGTGGGCCTTGTCAAACTCTGGCAAACAGTTGGGCGTCTTCGAAAGCCGCATTCAGGTTGTCGGCAGATTCGATCACTTCCTCAAGCGTACCACCCATTCGTTTGGCGATCAGTGGTGGTAAGGGGGGGACATAGGGGTTGCCGCCAAAGCCAAAGCCAAGTTTTTTGCTGATCTGGTTGGCTGTGAAGACGCTGGCGAACAAGGCGCCATCCTGCTGGTCAGCCTCGTATTGGTGGGCAATGGCGTCAATCAGATCGGGGGCAAAGCGCCACTTTTCCACCAGCATGGCGCCCACCACGGCATGGTCGGTACCCAGGGTCTGGCGCAGAGCCAGATGCAGGGACGAACCATTGGCCTGACTAAAGGCGAGCGCCTGGCGGAACTCCTGAGGCATAAATTGGGCAAAAACCACCTTGCCAAAATCGTGCAACAGACCGGCGATGAAACAGTCCATCGGGTCGATATCATCCATTTTCAGAGCCAGTTGTCTGGCTATGCTGGCGGTGGACAGGGAGTGAAGCAGGTATTGATCCACATCGAAACCCGCCTCGTTGTGTTTGGGCAGCATGCCGATGGCGGCAATGCTCAGGGCCAGATTCTTGATGGTGTTGAATCCCAGGTACACCACCGCATGGTTGACCGACGTGATTTGTTTGGGCAGTCTGAAATAGGCGGAGTTGACAACCTTGAGGACTTTGACCGTGACCACCGGGTCCTTCTCAATGACCTGCACCAAATCCTTGGGGGAGCAGTTGACATCACGCGTGAGTTCCAGAATTTTTTGGACACTTTTGGGGAAGGCTGGCATGCCGTCAACCGCTTTCGCGATTTTTTGGGATAGATCGGGGGGCATGGTCTGCATTTTTAGTCGATCACGCGGTTTGGGGCTGTGCAGATATTCTGGGATGTTTTCATCGGGATCCAATGGTATTGGAAACTCAGGCCCACATCAAACCGGCTGGCAGGACGCCTGAGCAGGCAATGTTATACTCGTCAGGCTTTGCAACAAGTGGCACTTGACTGTTTGTTGCTGGGCAAATCGCAAACCAGTTTTCTCAAGGTGTTGCTGTGGCTCTGGGCGTCAAGCGCTTGGGCACATCAAAACAGACTGGATTTTAGACTTAACCTTTGGAGTTATTTATGGCAGTTACCATGCGCGAAATGCTGGAAGCCGGTGTCCACTTTGGTCACCAAACCCGCTTCTGGAATCCCAAGATGGCCCCCTTCATTTTTGGTCATCGCAACAAAATTCACATCATCAACCTGGAAAAATCCTTGCCGATGTTCCAGGAGGCCGCCAAGTTTGTGCGCCAGGTTTCCGCCAAGCGTGGCACGGTTTTGATGGTGGGTACTAAGCGCCAGGCCCGTGAAATCGTGGCGGTTGAAGCGCAACGCGCCGGTGTTCCTTATGTGGACCAGCGTTGGTTGGGTGGCATGTTGACCAATTTCAAGACGGTGAAGACCTCGATCAAGCGTCTGAAAGACATGAAGGCGCAACAGGAAGTCGGCTTGGATTCCATGAGCAAGAAAGAGCAATTGATGTTTGCTCGCGAGCTGGATAAGCTTGAAAAAGACATTGGCGGCATTCAAGATATGACGGTGTTGCCAGATGCCATTTTTGTGATCGACGTTGGTTATCACAAGATTGCCATTGCCGAAGCTCGCAAGCTGGGTATTCCGTTGATCGCTGTGGTGGATTCCAACCATTCGCCTGAAGGTGTTGACTATGTGATCCCCGGTAATGACGACTCATCCAAGGCGGTCACTCTGTACGCTCGCGGTATTGCGGATGCCATCATCGAAGGTCGTGCCAATGCCGTGGACGATGTGGTCAAGGCTGTGGCTGCTGAAAGCGCTGATGAATTTGTGGAAGTGAACGAGGCTGCTGCCTAAGTTTGTCGACTACCCCAAAAAAGGGGGCTTTGTGGCCCCCTTTTTTTAATTTGATTTTTCATTAACTGAACTGAATTCGGAGATACAAATGGCTGCAATTACCGCAAGCATGGTGGCTGAACTGCGTGGCAAGACCGACGCCCCCATGATGGAATGCAAACGTGCGTTGACAGAAGCTGACGGCGACATGGCCAAGGCTGAAGAAATTTTGCGTGTCAAGCTGGGCAGCAAGGCGGGCAAGGCCTCCAGCCGGGTGACTGCAGAAGGTGTGGTGGCGTACAGCTGTGAAGGTGATGTGGGTGCCTTGCTTGAAGTCAATTGTGAAACTGACTTTGTCACCAAGAATGACAGCTTCCTGGCTTTGGCCAATGCGGCTGCAGCACTGGTGGTCAAGAACAATCCGGTCGATGTGGATGCTCTGGGTGCTTGTGCCTACTCGCAAGAAGGTTTTGGTCCCACTCTGGAAGACGTGCGCAAGGGTTTGATTGGCAAGATTGGTGAGAACATGAGTTTCCGCCGTTTCAAGCGCTTTGCCAATGGCAGCAAGTTGGCTGCTTACCTGCACGGCACTCGCATTGGTGTGGTGGTTGAGTACGAAGGTGATGAAACAGCCGCCAAGGATGTGGCGATGCACGTTGCCGCAATGAAGCCCGTGGCGTTGTCCAGTGAAGATGTGCCCGCAGATTTGGTGGCGCGTGAGCGTTCCGTGGCGGCGGCCAAGGCAGCAGAAGATGCGGCAGTGGCTACGGCTGCTGGCAAGCCGGTGCAGTCCCCCGAGATTGTGGCCAAGCGTATTGAGGGCGGTGTGCAGAAATTCCTCAAAGAGGTTTCTCTGTTTAACCAGCCATTTGTCAAAAATGACAAACAAAGCGTCGAGCAGATGCTCAAGGTTGCCGGTACAACCGTGAAATCCTTCACGCTGTATGTGGTGGGTGAAGGCATTGAGAAAAAGGTTGACGATTTTGCGGCCGAAGTGGCTGCTCAAGTGGCTGCAGCACAGCAGGCAAGCTGATTGGCCGCACGCTTCGTTGTCACCACTTCTAGGAGAATCCCATGACTGCTGCCAAACCTGCCTATCAGCGAATTTTGCTCAAATTGTCAGGTGAGGCTTTGATGGGAGACGATCAGTTCGGGATCAACCGTGACACCATTGTCCGTATGGTCAATGAGATTGTCGAGGTGACCCGTCTGGGCGTGGAAGTTGCTGTTGTGATCGGTGGTGGCAATATCTTCAGGGGGGTTGCCGGTGGTTCTGTTGGCATGGACCGGGCCACTGCCGATTACATGGGGATGTTGGCCACAGTCATGAATTCCCTGGCTTTGGGCGATACCATGAACAAGGCGGGATTGACGGCCCGTGTCATGTCAGCCATCGGCATTGAGCAAGTGGTTGAACCTTATGTCCGCCCCAAGGCTCTGCAATACCTGGAAGAGGGCAAGGTCGTGATTTTTGCCGCCGGAACCGGCAATCCGTTTTTTACCACCGACACGGCAGCAGCACTGCGTGGGGCCGAAATTGGTGCCCAGATTGTGCTGAAGGCCACCAAGGTGGACGGTGTGTATACGGCGGACCCCAAAAAGGATCCGACGGCCACCCGTTACAGTCAGATCTCTTTTGATGACGCCATTTCGCAAAACCTGGGCATCATGGACGCTACGGCGTTTGCCTTGTGTCGTGATCAGAAATTGCCCATCAAGGTGTTTTCCATCTTCAAACATGGTGCGCTCAAACGCGTGGTTCTGGGTGAAGATGAAGGCACACTGGTTTATGCCTGAGCATGTCAAAATTCGCTGCACCGCTGAATTCATGACCTTGGAGTGAGGAGAAGAACATGCCTATTACGGATATCAAGCAAACCGCCCAAACCAAGATGGACCAGTCCATCGAGGCGTTCAAACACAACCTGACCAAGATTCGTACCGGTCGTGCCAATCCAGCCATTCTGGATACGGTGCATGTAGACTATTACGGCGCCATGGTGCCGCTCAGTCAAGTTGCCAATGTGTCGCTGATTGACGCTCGCACCGTCAGCGTTCAGCCTTGGGAAAAGGCAATGGGGCCGAAAATCGAAAAAGCCATTCGTGACAGCGATCTGGGGCTCAATCCGTCCTCGATGGGTGAACTGATCCGTGTGCCCATGCCGGCCATGTCGGAGGAGCGCCGCAAGGAGTTGACCAAGGTGGTGCGCACCGAAGGCGAGGGGGCCAAAATTGCTGTGCGCAATTTGCGCCGTGATGCCAATGAGTCCATCAAAAAGCTGGTCAAGGACAAGCTGGCGTCTGAAGACGACCAAAAACGCACGGAAGCCGACATTCAGAAGGTCACCGACAAACACATTGCCGCCATTGATCAATTGGTGGCTGCCAAAGAACAAGACATCATGGCGGTCTGACCGGCCATGATCTCGCATCAGGTGCCTTACCATATTGCCATCGTCATGGACGGCAATGGGCGTTGGGCCAACAAGCGGTTTTTGCCACGTATTGCGGGTCACAAGCAAGGGGTGGAGTCGCTCAAGCGTTGTGCCCGGGCTTGTGACACCCGAGGCGTTCGGGTGTTGACCGTTTTTGCATTTTCCTCAGAAAACTGGAAGCGCCCGACCGAGGAAGTCTCGGGTTTGATGGATTTGTTTGCCATGGCCCTGTCACGCGAAGTGGCGCAGCTCAAGGCAGAGGGCGTTCAGCTCCGGTTTGTCGGTGAGCGCCAGGGCCTGTCCGCCAGGGTGCTGCGTGGTATCGAGGAGGCAGAGGCTGCCACCGCGAGCAATGATCGCCTGATTCTCAATGTGTGTTTCAACTACGGTGGTCGCTGGGACATTGTTCAAGCGGCCCAGAAATTGTCAGCCCAGGGGCAGCTGGTCACGGAGGAAAATTTGAATCGGGCTATGGCGCTGGCTCATGTCCCTGATCCCGATCTGGTGATTCGTACCGGCGGTGAGCAGCGCATCAGCAATTTCCTGTTGTGGCAATCGGCCTATTCGGAATTCTTCTTCACGGACTTGTTGTGGCCCGATTTTGATGAGGCAGCGTTGGATCAGGCGATCACCTCTTATGCCGGGCGTGAGCGGCGTTTTGGCCTGATCACTGAGCAGCTTGACCCTGCATCCGCTGCGGCGGATACGGTCTGACCGTTCATGCTTAAACAACGGGTTATTACCGCGTTGCTGCTGCTGATGGTGCTGTTGCCAGCGCTGTTTTATTCACGACCTGAGCCCTTTTTTGTGATTGCTGGTGTGTTCATCGGCGCGGCTGGCTGGGAGTGGGCTCGCCTGAACGGACTGGGTGTGCTGATGTCCTGGCTTTCAGGCGGCGTCTGTGTGTTGTTGTGTGCCTTGATGTGGTGGTCTGGCTTGCTGGGGGCGGCCTTGCCTCGGCTCTGGCTGGTCACGGGCTGTGCCTGGGTGTTGCTGGGCGCCTGGATTTTGCGCGCAGGGGTGCCTGCCTGGGCCAGTTATGCCCGCTCCGTGCGACTGGTTTTGGGACTGGCGGCGTTGTGTGTCACCTGGCTTGCCGTGGCACAGGCCCGACTCATCGGCATCAATTTTTTGCTATCGGTGTTTGCCCTGGTCTGGATGGCCGATATTGGCGCCTATTTTTCCGGTCGGGCGTTTGGTGGGAAGATCTGTCACAGCAAGCTGGCAGCGTCGATCAGCCCGGGCAAAAGCTGGGAGGGTGTCTGGGGTGGTATGGCGGGCGTGATCCTGCTGGCATTGTTATGGCGTTATGTCGATGCGGCTGGTGGCGCCGGTGCGCCTAGTCTGTATACCCAAATTGGCTCCCGGGGTTGGGGTTTTTTGATGATTTCGATCATCTTCATGGCTGCCATGAGTGTGGTGGGAGACCTGGTGGAGTCTTTGGTCAAGCGCAGTGCCGGCGCCAAGGACAGCAGCGCCTTGTTGCCGGGCCACGGTGGTGTGCTGGACCGGGTTGATGCCTTGCTGCCCACGTTACCTCTGGCCATGATGTTGGTTTCTTTTTGAGAATGTGCATGAGTGACCAGAATGGTTTGAAGACACAACGTGTGGCGGTATTGGGATCCACCGGGTCGATTGGCGTCAGCACGCTGGAGGTCATGGCGCTTCATCCTCAGCGTTTTGAGGTATTTGCACTCAGTGCTTCAACGCAGGTTGACAAAATGCTGGCGCAATGTGTCCGTTTCAAGCCAGCTTTTGCCGTCATGGCCAGTCATGATCACGGTCGGATTCTGGCTGAAAAATGTAGACAAAATGGTCTTCCAACCCGGGTTCTGATTGGTTCTGATGCTATTGAAAATATAGCGTCTCATGAGCAGGTTGACACCGTCATGGCGGCGATTGTCGGGGCTGCCGGGCTGGCCTCCTGTCTCGCGGCGGCGCGAGCTGGCAAGCGTTTGCTGTTGGCCAACAAGGAAGCGTTGGTGGTGGGGGGAGATTACTTTTTGCAGGCCGTTGTTGCGGGTGGCGCCAAACTGTTGCCGATTGACAGCGAGCATTCCGCCGTCTTCCAGTCCCTGCCCGATGATGCGGGGGTCTGGGCGCGTCAGATTGACAAGATCATTCTGACGGCTTCCGGTGGGCCGTTTCGTCGCCGTGATCCGGCCACCTTTGCCGAGATCACGCCCGAGCAGGCCTGCGCCCATCCCAACTGGGTGATGGGCCGGAAAATTTCGGTGGACTCGGCCACCATGATGAACAAGGCGCTGGAAGTGATTGAAGCCCGTTACCTGTTTGGGGTACGTCCGGCGCAGATCGAAGTGGTGATTCATCCCCAAAGTGTGATCCACTCCATGGTCCAGTACCGCGACCATTCGGTGATCGCTCAGCTGGGCACACCGGACATGAAAGTCCCCATTGCTTACGGCTTGTCCTGGCCTGACCGGGTCACATCGGGGGCCACGGCGCTGGATTTTCGTGCCATGGCTGACATGACATTCGAGTCCTTGGATTCGCATGGTCACCGTGAACGTTTTCCGGGGCTGGCGCTGGCCTGGTCGGTGCTGGAAGCAGCTCCTGGCAGCACGGCGGTTCTCAATGCGGCCAATGAAATGGCGGTCGCAGCGTTTCTGGATGGGCAAATCCGGTTTGACCAGATCCATGCGGTCAACCTGGACACGCTGTCGGCCGTGACCCCGACGCCGCCTGGCTCACTCGAAGATCTGCTGGCCTTGGATGCCGTGTCGCGTGCTGCTGCACGGCAAACCGTGCAACGCCTCGGTCGCTGAACCACGGTCCAACCATTGTCATGCTGACCCTGCCTGCTTTTGTTCTGGCGATTTCGTTGCTGATTGCAGTCCATGAGTACGGGCATTACCGCATGGCCTTGTTCTGTGGCGTCAAGGTGCTGCGTTTTTCCATCGGTTTTGGCAAACCACTGGTCCGTTGGCAGGCCAGCGCCTCTGCCACCGAATTTGTCCTGGCATTGTTCCCGTTTGGCGGCTACGTCAGGATGCTCGATGAGCGCGAGGCGCCAGTGGATGCCGCGCAACGTCACCTGGCCTTCAATACTCAGCCTTTGCGCCGCCGTGTTGCCATTGTGGCCGCCGGCCCGGTGGCCAATCTGATGCTGGCGACGGTGTTGTATGCCATGGTCAACTGGATCGGTGTCGAGCAGCCAGAAGCCATTTTGAGTCATCCGGAGGCGGGCACGTTGGCCAGTCAGGCGGGTGTGAACGGCGGCGAACGTGTTAAACGGATCGGCGTCAACGATGCTGAACTTGATGACGTGGCCTCGTTTGAAGACCTGCGCTGGGCACTCACCCGTGCAGCCCTGGAGGGCCATGACCTGCGTCTGGTGCTGGTTGGCTCGAACAATGCCGAGCGCGAAGTGGTGCTGGCTTTGTCTACCGTGGCGGCATCGTCGGCGGACGCGGCGCTGTTTGCCAGCATTGGCCTGGTGGCGCCTTATACGCAGGCCCTGATTGGGGATGTTCAGGCGGACGGCGCGGCGGCCCAGGCTGGTTTGAAAAAAGGTGATGAGGTGTTGTCCGTGGACACCCAACCTGTTGTCGACGGTCAGCAATTGCGCCAGCTTATCCGTCGCTCGGTGCTGAAGGGACAGGCACCCGTGCAGCGCTGGAAAGTGTTACGTGACGGTCGTTTGCTGGTATTGACGCTCCAGCCCAAAGTGATCACCGAAGGTGGGGAAATGATCGGCCGTATCGGGGCCTTTGTGGGGGCTCGCCCAGCCATGGTGACCGTGAGTTACGGCGCGGTCGAGGGGCTCTGGCGCGGTCTGGTCCAGACCTGGGATGTATCCGCCTTGACACTCAAAATGATGGGCAAGGTGGTTTTGGGCGAGGCGTCGGTCAAGAATATCAGTGGGCCCTTGACCATTGCTGACTACGCGGGCAAGTCCGCCGGATTGGGCCTGACCCAATACCTGGTTTTTCTGGCATTGGTGAGTGTCAGTCTGGGCGTCCTGAACTTGCTTCCGCTGCCGGTGCTGGATGGTGGGCACCTGATGTATTATCTTTGGGAAGGTGTTACGGGCAGACCGGTTTCCGAACGCTGGATGGAGCGTCTGCAGCAAGGGGGCATCGCGGTTCTGATTGTCCTGATGTCGATTGCCCTGTTTAACGATATCACCCGCTTGTTTGGCTAATTGTTGTTGTGTTGTCCGGCACGACCTAAATTTCTTGATATTTAACATGCAATTCAATCGTTTTCGCCTGAACGCACTTTCTGCGTTGGCTGCTCTGGCTTTCGTCTCACAATCGGCCTGGGCAGTCAGTCCGTTTACCGTGCGTGATATTCGCATCGAAGGTTTGCAGCGTGTGGAACCCGGGACAGTATTTGTGTCTTTGCCGGTTCAGGTCGGTGATGTTTATAACGACGACAAAGGTTCTGCCGCCATTCGTGCCTTGTTTGGGCTGGGCCTTTTCAAGGACGTGCGTATCGAGGTCAACGGTGACGTGCTGGTGGTGGTGGTGGAAGAGCGCCCGACCGTGGCTGACGTGGAATTTGTTGGTACCAAGGAGTTCGACAAGGAAGTCCTGGTGAAATCCTTGCGTGACGTGGGATTGGCTGACGGACGGCCATTTGACAAGGCCCAACTGGACCGCGCCGAGCAGGAGCTCAAACGTCAGTACATCAATCGAAGCCTGTATGCGGCCCAAGTGGTCACCACCGTGACGCCGATTGAACGCAACCGGGTGAATCTGACGTTCACGGTGATTGAGGGAGAGCCGGCCAAGATCAGTGAGATCCGCATCGTTGGCAACAAGGTGTTCAGTGAGTCCACCTTGCGCAACCTGTTTGACCTGGATACCGGCGGCTGGCTGAGTTGGTACACCAAGTCCAACCGGTATTCCCGCGCCAAGCTCAACGCCGATATAGAAACACTGCGTTCCTATTACCTGACCCGTGGTTACCTGGAATTCAAGGTTGACTCCACACAAGTGGCGATTGCACCCAACAAGACCGACATTGGCATCACGATCAACATTTCCGAAGGTGAGCGTTTTGTTGTCAGTAGTGTGAAACTGGCGGGCAATTATCTTGGCAAGGATGATGAATTCAAGTCGCTGGTGACCATTCGCCCGGGTGAGGCCTATAACGCTGATGAAGTGGCCAAAACCAGCAAGGCTTTTACCGATTACTTCGGCAATTTTGGTTATGCCTTTGCCCGTGTCGAAGCCACACCCGAAGTCGACCGTGTCAATAACCGGGTGGCGCTGACCCTGCAGGCCAATCCGTCACGCCGTGCTTATGTACGCAAGATCAATGTGGCTGGCAACACCCGTACACGTGATGTGGTGGTGCGGCGCGAATTCCGCCAACTGGAGTCCTCCTGGTATGACGGCGACAAGATTCGCCTGTCGCGTGATCGCGTGGACCGCCTGGGTTATTTTGGCGAAGTGTCGGTCGAGACCCATGAGGTACCCGGTGCACCGGATCAGGTTGACCTGACGCTCAACGTGACCGAAAAACCAACCGGCAGCCTGAGCCTGGGGGCTGGCTTTACCAGCGGTGATGGCTTGGGGCTGTCTTTCGGGTTGAAGCAGGAAAATGCCTTCGGTTCAGGCAACTCGTTGGGGGTCCAGGTCAATACCAGCAAAATCAACCGGGTGTTGGTGCTCAATACCACCGACCCCTATTTCACGGAAGATGGTGTTTCCCGCACCATTGATGTGTACCAGAAGACCAGCAGTCCCTACCAGGATCAGAGTTATTACAAGCTGATCACGTCGGGTGCCGGATTGCGTTTTGGTGTGCCCTTCACGGAAATTGATACCGTGTTTTTTGGCGCTGGGTTCGAGAGGACAACCATTGAGCCAGGAACCTTGTTGCCAACGGCTTACCTGGATTACGCCAAAGAATATGGCTACTCCAGCAATGCCATTCCGTTAACAGTGGGATGGTCGCGCGACAGCCGGGACAGTGCGCTGGCCCCCACCAAGGGTAAGTACCAACGCGCCAATGCCGAGTGGTCATTTGCTGGTGACGCCCGTTACCTGCGTGCCACTTACCAGTACCAGCAGTATCTGCCATTGAGCAAGCAATACACCGCAGCGCTGAACGCCGAGTTGGGGTTGGGTCGATCCTCAGGCGACCGCTCCTTCCCTGTGTTCAAGAACTTTTACGGCGGTGGCTTGGGGTCGGTGCGCGGTTTTGAGCAGGGGAGCCTGGGGCCGCAGGATATCAGCGGCACGTCCATTGGTGGCTCGCGCAAGTTCAATCTCAACATGGAAATCCTGGCGCCGTTTCCAGGTGCCGGCAACGACCGCACCTTGCGCATGTACGGTTTTTGGGACGTGGGAATGGTGGGTGGTCCTGATGCCGGATTGGCCATCAATGCCGATGCCAGCAAGCTGCGCTCCTCGGTTGGTTTCGGTATCAGCTGGATTTCACCGGTCGGACCATTGCGCCTGGCTCTGGCCAAACCGATCCGAAAGTTTGACAACGATAGAATTCAGACCATGCAATTTCAAATTGGGACCAGTTTCTGATGAATTACCTTTTACGTCGGTTGAGTGTTGTACTGGTTGGCGGCTTTTTTCTGCTGTCGGCTCAAGCGCAGGAAGCGCGATTCGGTTTTGTCAGCATCGAACGGGTGATCAAGGAGGCGGCCACGGCCAAAGCCGCCCAGGCCAAACTGGAACAGGAATTTTCCAAACGTGAAAAAGAGCTCAATGATCTGGGCGGCAGCATCAAGACTTCGGCTGACAAGTTTGAGCGTGATGCACCGACCTTGCCGGAAGCGCAACGTCAGGCGCGGCAAAAACAGTTGTTGGAGCAGGATCGCGACTTTCAGCGCAAGCGCCGGGAGTTTCAGGAGGACCTGAATGCGCGCAAGAATGAAGAGTTGCAACAAGTGATTCAGCGCGCCAACAAGGTCATCAAGGACATCGCCGTGGCTGAAAAATACGACATCATTTTTGCCGATGCTGTGGCTTACGTGAACCCCAAACATGATGTGACGGATAAGGTCATCAAGGCACTGAACGTGCCTGCGACCAAGTAAGCGAGCGAAAGGCTGGCGGCGGGTGGCATTGCGTGCAGGATTTTTGGTTGACTCTCTCGGCGGGGAACTGCACGGTGACGCTGACAGACTGATCGAAGGGCTGGCGCCGCTGGAGACAGCCCAAAGTCAGCAGCTGAGTTTTCTCAGTCACCCCAAATACCAAAGTCAGTTGACCTCCTCGCGTGCGGGATGTGTCATTGTCAGTCCTCGATTTCAGTCGCAGGCGCAGTCCCGGGGTGACTGCATTGTTGTTGACGACCCCTATCTTTATTTCGCACGTGTCACCCAGCTCTGGAAGAAAAACCAGGCCACGGCTGTCGCTGCCCTGATCCATCCGTCGGCGATCATTGACCCACAGGCCTCAGTCCACCCGACGGCGCGGATTGGGGCTGGGTGTGTGCTGGAGGCGGGGGTTTGCATCGGTGCCGACACCGTGCTCAAGTCCCGCGTGACCGTGAGTGAGAACTGCGTCATTGGTGAGCGTTGCCTGATCCATCCTGGGGTGGTGATCGGTGCCGATGGCTTTGGCTTCGCTCCCCATCAGGGCGCCTGGGAGAAGATCGAACAGTTGGGGGCTGTGCGTATTGGCAATGATGTGGAAATCGGGGCCAACACCTGTATCGACCGTGGTGCCTTGCAGGACACGGTGATCGAGGACGGTGTCAAGCTCGACAACTTGATCCAGATTGGTCACAACGTGCAGATCGGACAGCATACGGCCATGGCTGGCTGTGTCGGTGTGGCCGGCAGCGCCCGTATTGGCGCCCACTGCACCATTGGTGGTGGCGCGGTGGTGCTGGGGCATCTGTCACTGGCTGATGGTGTGGCTATTTCGGCTGCGTCGGTGGTCACACGCTCGATCAACAAACCCGGCCACTACACTGGCATGTTTCCGCTGGACGACAACGCAGCCTGGGAAAAGAACGCAGCGGCACTCAAACAGCTGGCTCGCCTGCGCGAGCGTATCCGTGTGCTCGAAACGCGGCTGGCAGTCCCCCCTATTTCAAATTAAATGGACAGGATCCGATTCATGGATATTCACAAAATTCTCAAACAATTGCCGCATCGTTACCCCTTCTTGTTGGTGGACCGTGTGCTGGACATCGACAAGGGCAAAACCATCAAGGCGTTGAAGAACGTCACCATCAACGAACCTTTTTTTCAGGGACATTTCCCGCATCGGCCGGTGATGCCCGGGGTGCTGATGCTCGAAGCGCTGGCGCAGGCTGCGGCGTTGCTGGCCTTTGATGCCATGGATTCGTCGCCCAGCGATGACATGGTGTATTACTTTGGCGGCATTGATGGCGCGCGTTTCAAGCGTCCGGTCGAGCCGGGTGACCAGTTGATTCTCGAAGTGGAACTGCTGCGCATGAAGGCCGGTATTTTCAAGTTCCAGGCGCGGGCGCTGGTGGATGGTGATCTGGCGGTGGAAGCCGAGCTGACCTGCGCCATGCGCAAGATTGTCTGAGGGACGGCCCTTGACAGCCATCCACGCCACCGCGATTGTTGATCCGGCTGCAGAACTGGACAGCTCGGTGACAGTCGGGCCGTACAGCATCATCGGCCCACATGTCAAGATTGACGCAGGCACCACGGTCGGACCCCATTGTGTGATTGAAGGCCACACCACCATTGGCCGCGATAACCGCATTTTTCAGTTTGCGTCGCTGGGGGCGATCCCGCAGGACAAAAAATACGCGGGTGAACCGTGTGAACTGGTGATCGGCAACCGCAACACCATCCGTGAGTTTTGCACCTTCAACATTGGTTCGCCCGGTGATGTCGGTGTGACCCGTGTCGGTGACGACAACTGGCTGATGGCCTATGTGCATCTGGCGCACGATTGCCAAGTCGGCAATAACACCATTTTTGCCAACAATTCGCAATTGGCTGGCCATGTGCATGTGGGGGACTGGGCGATTCTGGGTGGCTTCACCGTGGTGCATCAGTTTGTTCAGATTGGCGCTCACAGCATGACTGCCATGTGTACGCTGCTGTTTGCCGATCTGCCACCGTTTGTGATGTGCCAGGGCCAGCCGGCGGCGGCCCGCTCGATGAACTTTGAGGGGCTGCGCCGACGTGGTTTTTCGCCCGAGCGTCTCGCCGCCGTCAAGGCCATGCACAAGGCGTTGTACCGTGATGATCTGACCCTGCAGGCAGCCTGTGAGCGCATTGCCAAGCTGGACCAAACTTCTCCTGAATGCACGCCCGATGTGCAGATGATGCTGGCTTTCCTGGAGCAGTCATCACCCCAGCGCGGGATCGTGCGTTAAGCCGGTCAGCCGAACCGCATCATGGTCAAGGCGGCACTGGTTGCTGGGGAAACTTCGGGGGATTTGCTGGCGGGCCTGTTGCTGGATGGCTTGCGTGGGCGTTGGCCTGATTTGATCAGCCAGGGCATTGGTGGCCCGCAGATGGCAAAGCGCGGGTTCACCGCCTGGTGGCCGCATGACAAGCTCTCGGTGCATGGTTTTGGCTGGGAGGTGTTGCGACGCTACCGCGAGATCGTCGGCATCCGCCGCCAGCTCAAAGCCCGGCTGCTGGCTGATCGCCCCGATGTGTTCATTGGTGTCGATGCACCTGATTTCAACCTGGACCTGGAGGCCGACTTGCATCGACAGGGCATCAAGACCGCCCATTTTGTCTGCCCCTCGGTCTGGGCCTGGCGGCCTGAGCGGCTGGAAAAAATCAAGCGCAGCGTGGATCATGTGTTGTGCATTTTCCCGTTTGAGCCCGCGTTGCTGGCCCGGCATGGCATTGCTGCCACCTATGTCGGGCATCCGCTGGCCAATGTGATTCCGATGCAGGTTGACCGGACGCGGGCGCGCCTGCAACTGGGGCTGCCGCTGGATGCCAAGGTGGTGGCCATTCTGCCGGGTAGCCGCGAATCTGAAGTCCGCCACCTGGCTTCGAGGTTTTTTCAGGCGGCAGCCCGGATCAAACAAGCGGATCCAGCTACAAAATTCATCGTGCCTGTGGTGCCTTTCCTGAAGCAGCGCCTGCTTGCGCAAGCGGCCGCCAGCGGCCTGGGTGAATCCCTGCAACTGGTGGACGGCCAGTCGCACACCGTGCTGGCGGCCTGTGATGTCACCTTGATGGCCAGTGGCACCGCGACGCTGGAGGCCGCGCTGTTCAAGCGCCCCATGGTCATTGCCTATCACATGGGGGCACTGTCCTGGCAGATCATGCGGCGCAAGAAACTCCAGCCTTGGGTGGGTTTGCCGAATATTTTGTGCCAGGAATTTGTCGTGCCTGAATTGCTGCAGGAGGCCGCTACGCCACAGGCGCTGGCCCGTGAAGTGCTGACCTGGCTTGACGCCTTGGCACATCAGCCTGCCAAAATACAGCGTCTTGAACAACGTTTTGTCGCCCTGCACACCGAATTGCAGCGTGACACCCCACAGCTTGCCGCCCATGCCGTTGCCCAGCTCCTCTGCGCGTAAATCCACACGTCGTGTCCAGCAGGCCTCCATGCAACAGGTGGCATTGCAGTGGGACAGTGCAGGCCTGATTGCGGGCGTGGACGAGGCCGGGCGTGGTCCGCTGGCCGGGCCGGTGGTGGCGGCCGCAGTGATTCTGGATGATCTCCATCCGATTGCCGGTCTGGCTGATTCCAAGGTGCTGACGGCCGCTCGACGGGATGATCTGTTTGATGAAATCCGCGCCAAAGCCTTGTGTTTTGCCGTGGCCCAGGCCAGTGTTGAAGAAATCGAGTCGCTCAACATCCTGCAGGCCACGCTGCTGGCCATGCGCCGGGCGGTGCTGAGCCTGCGCTTGCCACCCAAACTGGTGCTGGTGGACGGCAATCGGCTGCCGGTTCTGCCCATGCGCAGTGAAGCCGTTGTCAAGGGTGACTCGCTGATCGCGGCGATTTCCGCTGCGTCGATTCTGGCCAAGGTGACCCGTGACCGTTGGTGTGATGAGTTTGACGCTCAATACCCGGCCTACGGTTTTGCGCAGCACAAGGGTTATGGCACGGCGCAACATCTGGCGGCCTTGCGTCAGCACGGCGCCTGCCCGCAGCACCGCAAAACTTTCCGTCCGGTCAGCGAGGTGCTGATGGCGGCTCCAGCAGGCGGCTCGCCAAAGGCCAGTACATGACAACACCAACCCTCATCAGCTCACGCGACAACCCTTTTCTCAAGGAGCTGCGCCGGCTGGCCACCGGTTCGACCGACTACCGCAAGCAGGGGCGTTTCTGGGTCGAAGGCGACCACCTGGTGCGTGCCGCGCTGGTGCGGGGCGCCCGCCCGAGTTTTGGCATATTTTCAGAGTCTTTTTGGCCTCTAGCCCAGATGGAATATACCAATGCAGCTACTAAAAATATAGTTATTTCCGATGGTCTGTATGACACCATCAGTGCGTTGGAGTCCCCAGCGCGCATGGGGTTTGTGTTTGAGCTGCCTGCTGCGCCGGCACTGCAGAACGGCGCCGCCACGGTCATTCTGGATCGGGTGCAGGATGCCGGCAATGTCGGGGCCATCCTGCGCAGCGCGTCGGCTTTTGGTTTCAAGCAGGTGATTGCCCTGAGGGGCACGGCCGCACTGTGGAGTCCGAAGGTGCTGCGTGCCGGCATGGGCGCACATTGGGGCCTGCGGCTGATCGAACATGCCGATTTGGCTTTGCTGGCCCAGCTGACGGTGCCGCTGTTGGTGACCAGTTCACATCGGGGTGATTTTCTGCATCAATCCCTTCAAAAGCAGCAGCTGCCGATGCCCTGTGCCTGGGCATTCGGGCATGAAGGGCAGGGCGTTTGCGCCGAGCTCGAAACGCGTGCGAACCAGCATGTCCGGATTGCCCAGCCTGGTGGTGAAGAGTCGCTCAACGTGGCGACCGCTGCCGCCATTTGCCTGCATGCCAGTGCCACGGCCAATCTCGGGTAAACCCTGATCAAACCCGGCGTCCGGGAGCCGCAGACGGGGCTTGTCGGCTATAATTCAAGGCTATTTCGCACCCGCGTACGTCCAGCGCAGCCCAAGCCCCATCCCCATCAGAAGCAACTCCAAGAGGTCATTCTTGAGCGCGCATGGGCGTACCCGTAACCATTTCGGAGAACCCAGTGCTTTTGTCTCTCAAGGGAAATACCCCACC
>NZ_JAQTWM010000133.1:0-1905 GCF_028689305.1 Rhodoferax sp.
CTGGACCTGGCCTGCCTGCGTGATGGTGCCCAGGTCAACGACTGGTTCCACGCCGTGCTGCGTTACGACAGGCACCATGCCGGCCTGCGTGTGATTCTGCATGCCAGCACGCTGGTGGCCGAAGCCGGTCCACGCTGGGCGGTACATGGCACGCAGGGCAGTTTCACCAAATACGGACTCGATACCCAGGAAGACGCTCTGAAAGCCGGCCGTCGTCCGCAGTGGGGGCATTTGCACGACTGGGGGGTGGACCCGCAGCCTGGTGAGGTGCTGCAAATGGCCACCATCAGTGGGGTGGCGGCTCCGGTTTCGGTACGCCGTGCGGCGCCGAACCCGGCAGGCAACTATCTGGCGTATTACGCCAACCTGCGTGACCACTTGCGCGGACAGGCCCCGCTGCTGGTCAGCCCCCAGCAGGTGTTGGAAGTGATGCAGGTGCTGAGCCGTGGTGAGGAAAGTGCTGTCCAGGGGCGCTGGCTGAGTCTTGAGCCCACGGGCCAGCCGTGACGGCAGCCAGCTGCCGCAGTATCCACGTTCCCTGCAATGACAGGCCCCAAACCTTACACTCGGCGCCTGTTTTTCACTCCTGCAGTTCATGAACGCCCTTGTTGACGTGTCCTTTTTCCCGCGTGCCGCCAAACCCCTGAACAGTTACCGCAAGTTCTGGGCGGCGCGTTTTGGCACGGCGCCGTTTCTGCCGATGAGCCGCGCCGAGATGGACAAACTGGGTTGGGACAGTTGTGACATCATCCTGGTGACCGGCGACGCCTATGTGGATCACCCGAGTTTTGGCATGGCGGTGATTGGCCGCATGTTGGAAGCCCAGGGGTTCCGGGTTGGCATCATCGCCCAGCCCGACTGGCAAAGTGCCGAACCGTTTCGGGTGCTGGGCAAACCCAACCTGTTCTGGGGGGTGACGGCCGGCAACATGGATTCCATGATCAACCGTTACACGGCGGACCGGAAAATCCGCACTGATGACGCCTACACCCCCGGTGATGTGGGCGGCAAGCGGCCGGACCGCGCCGCCATCGTCTACAGCCAGCGCTGCCGTGAGGCGTACAAGGACGTGCCGATCATTCTGGGTGGCATCGAGGGCAGCCTGCGCCGCATCGCCCACTACGACTACTGGAGCGACAAGGTGCGCCGCAGCATTGTGGTGGATGCCAAGTGTGATCTGCTGCTGTACGGCAACGCCGAACGCGCCCTGGTGGAGGTGGCACACCGCTTGGCTGCGCGCGAGCCGGTGGAGCACATCACCAACGTGCGTGGCACGGCGTTTGTGCGCCGCCCGGACGACGACAGCCGTCTGGGCTGGTTCGAGATCGACTCCACCCACGTGGATGAGCCGGGCCGGGTCGAATCCCACGTCAACCCCTACCAGACCACGGCGGAACAGGCCACCGGCCAGGGCGGCAGCTGCGCCAAGGAGGCAGTCGGCGCCAGCCAGCCCATCACTTTTTTTGCCAATCCGGCGTTGCCGTCGCAGCCCGGCAAGCTCAAGCTGCCGCCGCGCGAGCGTTCGGTGATCCGCCTGCCCAGTTATGAGCAGGTCAGGATGGATGCCGTGTTGTATGCCCATGCCAACCGGGTGCTGCATCTGGAGACCAACCCCGGCAACGCCCGCGCGCTGGTGCAGGCCCATGGCGAGGGCGCCACCGCGCGTGATGTCTGGATCAACCCGCCGCCCATTCCGCTGACCACGGCCGAGATGGACTTCGTCTTTGACCTGCCCTATGCGCGCAGTCCGCACCCGAGTTATGCCGATGAGCACGGCAGCCATGACGGTGCCACCAAAATTCCGGCCTGGGAGATGATCCGTTTTTCCGTCAACATCATGCGCGGCTGTTTTGGCGGCTGCACCTTTTGTTCGATCACCGAACACGAAGGCCGCATCATCCAGAG
>NZ_JAQTWM010000133.1:2005-6868 GCF_028689305.1 Rhodoferax sp.
TGGCGCTGTGGCTGAAGAAAAATGGCTTCCGCGCCGACCAGGTGCAAACCTTTTACCCCAGCCCGATGGCCACCGCCACCGCCATGTACCACACCGGCCGCAATCCGCTGCACAAGCTGCACCGCGAGGCCGAGACGGCTGACGAAGTGGTGGACGTGGTGCGTGGTGAAAAACGTCGGCGCCTGCACAAGGCTTTCCTGCGTTACCACGATGCCAACAACTGGCCTCTGTTGCGCGAGGCGCTCAAGACCATGGGCCGCGCCGACCTGATTGGCAATGGCAAACACCATTTGATTCCGACTTGGCAGCCGCTGGGTGACGGGGGTTACCAGAGTGCACGCAAGAAGAATTCCACACCGCCAGGGGCCAAGCCTGAAACCCGGCCTGACGCCAGGCCCATCAAGGGGCGGGTGCTGACCCAGCACACCGGCCTGCCGCCGCGAGACAACGGGGCCGCTCGTTCCAGCAGTCCACGCAAACCGCGTTGACTTGGGGGGTGTTACACCTTGCCACATTTTTTAACAAAATTTGGCTCTAGCCCGCGTATTGATTGATTTTTTAGCTATTGTTTTGAGAGTATGATGGCCATTGGATCAACCTGTGACGCAGGCGTCCCGAGCCACACCGGTGGCAGCGGCGCGGCTCGCAAAACCCGGGAGCGGAGGCATGCGGATTGAACATATTGCTTTGTGGACGGCCGATCTGGCGCGTTGCCGCCACTTTTATGTGACTTATTTTGGGGCCACTGCGGGTGCGGGTTATCGCAATGCGTCCAAGGGCTTTGCATCCTGTTTTCTGAGTTTTGCCGACGGTGCGCGCATTGAGCTGATGACCACCAGCATGTTGTCGCCGGTGGAGATTCCTCCAGGGGCGCAGCGCATGGGGCTCACCCATCTGGCGATCTCGGTCGGTTCCGAGCAGCAGGTGGACGCTTTGACCCAGCGGCTCAAGGACGATGGATTCGTGATCCTGGACGGCCCACGCCGCACCGGTGATGGTTATTACGAAAGTGTCACCCTGGACCCGGACGGCAACCGCATCGAAATCACTGTCTGAGGGGCAAAGCGGCTAGCGCCCGCCAGCTGTTGGCCTGTTGGCCTCAGATGACGCCGTCAAACATCATCACGTCCACCGCGTCGCCCACGGCCACGTTGCCTTGTCCATGGTGCAACACGATCAGTCCGTTGGCCTGGACCATGGAACTGAGCACCCCGGAGCCCTGGTTGCCCGTGGTCCTGACCTGCAGGGTGCCGTCCGATGTGGTGCTGACGATGCCGCGCTGGTATTCGGTGCGCCCGGGTTTTTTGCGGATGGCCTCCTGGCTTTGCGCCTTGAGCAGCGGTTGGGCACAGGCGCGGCAGCCCATCATGCGCCGCAGGGCCGGACGCACAAAGGCCAGAAAAGTCACCATCACGGCCACCGGATTGCCGGGCAGGCCAAACAGGATGGCTGAACCAGCAGTTGGACTGCTATATTTTTTGTAGCTATCTGTGCTTGTTTCATCCGGGCTGGAGGCCAATTTTTCTTTGAGAATGCGGCCTACGGCCATCGGTCGGCCGGGGCGCATGGCAATGCGCCAGAAGGCCACGTCACCGAGTTGTTTCATCATGGCCTTGGTGTAGTCGGCTTCCCCGACGCTCACACCACCGCTGGTGATGATGGCGTCAGCCTGCACGGCAGCCTGCTCAAACGCGGCCTGCAGCGCGGCGGGTTCGTCGGGCACCACGCCCAGATCGACCACCTGGCAACCCAGCCGGGTCAACAGGCCAAACACGGTGTAGCGGTTGCTGTCATACACCGCGCCTTCACGCGGCGCCTCACCCAGACTCAGGATTTCATTGCCAGTGGAGAAATAGGCGACCTTGAGCTGGCGCAGCACCGGCACGGTCTTCAGGCCCAAACTGGCCACCAGCCCAAGTGCAGCGGGCGTAAGAAGCTCTCCTTTTGAGAGCGCAGGCTGACCCTGCATGAGGTCTTCACCCAGGCAGCGGCGGTTGTCGCCAGCCTTCAACAGGCCGGCCGGGATGGTGATGACTCCGTTATCCTGGCCCGGCGTCACCAGCTCCTGCGGCGCCACGGTATCCAGGCTTGGCGGCATCACCGCGCCGGTCATGATGCGCAGGCATTCACCGCAGCCCACCCGGCCTTGCCAGGCCTTGCCGGCCAGGGCGGTGCCGACCACTTTCAAGGTCAGCGGGGTGCCTGATGACAGCTGGGTGCCGTCAAAGGCGTAGCCGTCCATGGCCGAGTTGTCGTGGGGCGGCACGCTGATGGGCGAGATGATGTCCGCCGCCAGAACCCGTCCCAGGGCCTGGAACACCCCGAGTTCTTCCACCTCGGCGACGGGTTCCACCAGTTCTGCCAAAAAGGCGTTGACACGGTCGGCACTCAGGGCCTGCGGGTCATAACCAGCCAGTTCGGAAGCGATTTGGCTCAGGGGTTTCATGTGCTGGCGTCTTCCAGTTGACGCAACTCGGCCAGAGTGTTGGCATTGGCAAATGCGAGCGGGTCATCACCGGGGCGGTTGAATGGCACCTCGACCGTATCGTGCAGCGCGGTCCAAGCATCAATCTTGCGCCCGCCATTCTGCGTGAAGTGGACCAGGCTTTCCAGCAGATCGGTATGCAGCAGGCAGAACACCGGTTGTCTGCGCAGCCGGAGCTGGCCTTCATGGCCGGTTTCAGGCGCTACGGCCATGGCAATGTCGGCGCCATCGGCTTCCAGTACATCGGCCAGGCGACGTGCCAAGTCCAGTGGCAGCCGGGGGGTGTCACAAGGGACCGTCAGCAGATAGGGGGTGTCGCAATGTTCCAGTCCGGTCAAAAAGCCGGCCAGCGGGCCTGGGTAGTCGGCCAGTTCATCCGGCCAGACTGGCACGCCAAATGACTCGTAGGCGGCCAGGTTGCGGTTGGCATTGATCATGATCTGGCCGACGTCACCGCCCATTTGCAGCCTGGTCAGGGTATGCAAGGCCAATGGCAAGCCGTTGAAGCTTTGCAGCCCCTTGTCAATCCCCCCCATGCGGGAGCCGCGTCCGCCAGCCAGGATCAGGCCGGTAATCTCGTGTGCAGAAATCAACTTACCCTCCGATGTAACTCATCTCGACCCGCTTGACCGGGGGGCCGGTGTCCGGACCCAAGGCGCTGCGCAGTTCCGAGTAGTGGTCAGACCGGTTTTGCCAGATGTGAGCCACCGCGTTGGCCAGATCGGCGTCAGAGGCATCGGCGCGCAGCAGGCTGCGCAGGTCATAACCCTTTTCGGCAAACAGGCACAAATACAGCTGGCCTTCGGTGGACAGGCGCGCCCGGTTGCAACTGCTGCAAAAAGCCTGGGTCACGCTGCTGATGACCCCGATTTCACCCAGGCGCGGGTCGTGCTGGCCGTCGGCGCCAGCGTAACCCCAGCGCTCGGCGGTTTCGCCGGGTTGGGAGGGCGCCAGCTGCACCAGTGGCAGCTCGGTCTGGATCAGTTTGACCACTTCGGCCGAGGGCAGGACTTCGTCCATGCGCCAGCCGTTGGTGGCTCCCACGTCCATGTATTCAATGAAGCGCAACACCATGCCGGAACCCATGAAGTGGCGCGCCATGGGCAGGATCTGCTGCTCGTTGGTGCCGCGTTTGACCACCATGTTGATCTTGATCGGGGCCAGACCAGCGGCTTGGGCGGCTTCAATACCGGCCAGCACATCGGCGACTGGAAAGTCGACGTCATTCATGCGGCGAAACACAGCGTCGTCCAGGCCATCCAGGCTGACCGTGATGCGCTGCAGGCCGGCGGACTTCAGGTCTCGTGCCTTGCGTGCCAGCAGCGAGCCATTGGTTGTGAGGGTCAGGTCCAGTGGCCGGCCGTCCAGGGTGCGTAACTCGGACAGTTGGCCGATCAGTCGTTCAATGTTCTTGCGCAATAAGGGTTCGCCGCCGGTGAGCCGGATTTTTTGCACGCCGTGGGCGATGAACTGGCGAGCCAGACGCGTGATTTCCTCAAACGACAGCAGGTCGGCGTGTTTGAGGTAGGTGTAGTTTTTGTCAAAAATCTCTTTCGGCATGCAGTAATTGCAGCGAAAGTTGCAGCGGTCGGTGACACTGATGCGCAGGTCTCGCAGGTCGCGCCCACGGGTGTCAGACAAGAGCCCGTGAGGGAGGATGCGCCGCTGGATGTCAAATGCGGTGCTGGGTAGCGGCAGCGAGCTGGCACGCTGATCCATCAGCGGGATGACCCGGTGCGTGTCTCGTTCAGTCATGGTTGTTGTACGGGCAAAGCCTCTGGTTGCGCGATTTTGGCATGAACGGCAAAACCCGCCGAGGCGAGTGCCATCAGGCACCCCCCAGCGGGCGGCCTTTGGCGAATCCTTGTCTGGCCGAGAGAAAAAGCGGCGGTCACGTTGCCGTGGTCTGGACGGTCACTGGTTGGTCACCAGCGCAGAGCCAATGTCCTGGAACGGACCCAACGGATTGGTCCGGACTTCAATCTCTTCGAGATTGGGCTGGCCACCCCAGGTGCGATAAACCACCACATCGTCCACCAGCAGCACCAGGGCGTTGAAGCGCCAGCCGGTGGTTTCGGTCCGGCGCGAGAAGTTGGTGAAGTCAGCGAGGAAGCCGCCGGTTCGCGCCCGCAGCACCCGCTCACCGCTGATGGCCCAGCCACGGCAGTGATCCCGGGCGTCCAGGCAGGCCAGCACACCGGGGTCCAGATCCTGGCGTTGCAGCAGGTTGCTGGGGACAAAACGGCTGATGACGTCGCTGTAGGTCAGGATGGTGGTGTTGGGCTGGGTGACGGGGTCGATCCCCAATTGCCGCAGGGTGCCCACATTGCTGGTCATGGGTACCAGGCTCTCGACGGCGGCACGCGCTTCATCAAACG
>NZ_JAQTWM010000042.1 GCF_028689305.1 Rhodoferax sp.
ACTCTCAAAACAGATCAATTGAACCGCCCGAAGTCGACTTGACAACTGATGCAGCATTTCCACGGCGCTCTTCAACGGCAAGCGTCTCTGGATGCGCATGTGCTAGCCGCTTGACAAGAGCCTTTCCTGTCACAGGGAAAAAGCACACCTTCCGAGGATGGATATCAAGAACATCCTGCGATACCACAGGGATACGCTCAGTAGCCAAATAATCCAAAACAAACTGCGTATTTCGTTCGCCGACATTCATTGATGTAAACCCCGCCATGACCTGAGCGCCACCAAAAACCTTGGCTTGCATCGACTCTCTTCTTGCACCCGACTTAAGCAGTTGGTTAATCAACAACTCCATCGCATACGAACCATATCTTCCCCCCCCCTCCAAACTATCACCATCGGGCAACATGAAGTGATTCATTCCACCCGAACGCGCCCTAGCATCCCAAATACAAGCAGCAATACAGGAGCCCAATACTGTCATCACCATCAAATCATCATTGGAAACAAAATACTCCCCAGGGAGTACTTTGACCGCATCATATTGAAACTGATGATCGCTATAAAAAAAAGAAGCTTCTCCTGGGCCGCGAGGTAATGATTTTAAATATTCAACGCGAGAAACCCGGCCACCCACTAGTGTTGAAGTCAATATAGAGCGATTCGGCACTTTAGCAATATCCAATGCAGGAGAATTCATGGCTAGATTGCATTTAAAAATGCTTCAGAATCACATTCCCCCAAAGGAAGGAAAAGACAAAACTCAAATCCTTTCATACACAGTTTTGCCTTTCAAAACAAATAAATCACGTGATTCACTAAAATTCTCTGCATGCCCCACAAACAACAAACCACCAGGATTCATGACTCGATAAATATCCTCAAGCACCTTACGTTGTGTTGGCCCATCAAAATAAATCATCACATTCCGGCAAAAAACAACATCAAATAAATCACGAAATGGCCACCCTCCTTGCGCAAGATTCACAATCATAAACTCGATCAAATTACGCAATTCAGCCTTAACTCGTACGAATCCCTGATTTTGCCCCTTACCTTTGAGAAAAAACTGATGCAATTGACTGCTGCTGATATTCTTTAAATTATCAATGCGATAAATACCTGCAGCAGCTGTTGCCAGTACTTTCGAGTCAATATCACTCGCAACAAGAGAGAAATTAGGATGCATTCCCAATACCTCAAGGGCGGTCATCACAATGGAGTATGGCTCTTCCCCTGTGGAGGCTGCACTACACCAAATGCGCCAATCTTTTTTTAACTTATTCGATTCCAAGTATTGACGGAATATCTGAAAGTGATGTTGCTCTCGAAAAAAGGAAGTTAAATTTGTCGTCAGAGCGTTAACGAACTCTTGCCACTCCGGACCATCATGTGTCTCGAGCCAGCGCAAATATTCCTCAAAACTATGATGTCCCGTTTCACGCAAACGGCGAGACAAACGACTGTAAACCATTGCATGCTTCCCATCATGCAAACTAATCCCTGCTCGTTGATAAATAAGGGATTGAACTTTATTAAAATCAGAATCAGTCCAAGCAAACTCCCTATTTTGCATATTTGCCCCTCCAATCTCATGAGCGAATGAACGAGATTGAGGATCAATCATAATATGCAATATAAAAGTCAGCAGGCATCCGTCACCAGTCCCATATCAACCCCAGACATCAGTTTTTCTATATCCAGCAGAATCAACATTCGCTCGCCCAGTGAGCCAAGACCAATCACTGACTCAGCATCAATCACACTCTCAATGTCTGGTGCTGATCTTAATTGTTCTGGCATAAGCCCCATCACATCACTGACTGAATCAACCACGATACCAACAATACGCTGGTGGAGATTAAGAATAATGACAACAGTGAATGAATCATATTGAGCATTTGCACAATTAAATCTTAAGCGCATATCCACAATTGGCACGATAGTGCCCCTGAGATTCACAACCCCTTTTATAAAAGTTGGTACATTTGCGATACGTGTTGGAGGCTCATATCCACGAATTTCTTGAACTTTTAATATATCAATACCATATTCCTCTCGCCCCAATCGAAAAGTCAAATATTCTCGAGCCTCTGCTCCGATTCCATCATTTATTTTTTCCATGGCATTTATATCTCTCGTGTTTCTCTACCATTAAAGGATTAGTGCCGTGAACGACGCACCAGAGCTCCTGTATCAAGAATAAGCGCCACCTTCCCATCTCCAAGAATCGTGGCACCAGATACATTCGGAACTTTTCGGTAATTAGTTTCCAAGTTCTTAACAACAACCTGCTGTTGCCCAAGAAGCTCGTCCACCAACAAAACCACCCGGCTTCCTTCGGCCTCAATGACTACCATAATGTCACTGACCTTGTCTGCACCGTACCTGGGAACCTGAAACACCTTTTCCAATTCAATCACCGGCATATATTCATCGCGAACCTTGACTAGCTGCGCACCTTGCCCAACCGTACTGACGGCATCTGATCGAACCTGGAAAGACTCCACAACAGACGATAAAGGCAAGATATAAACCTCATCGCCCACACCTACAGACATGCCATCCATAATGGCGAGTGTCAACGGTAAACGGACCGACACTTTCATGCCCTGTCCTTCAATTGACTCAATATCAACCGTGCCGTTCAACGAAGCAATATTGCGCTTGACAACATCCATCCCGACGCCTCGACCAGAAACATCGGTAACAACTTCTGCGGTTGAAAAACCTGGTGCAAAAATAAGTTGCCAAACCTCGGAGTCGGGCGCTTGATCGGACACATCCAAACCACGCTCTCTGGCTTTTGCCAATATCTTCTCACGCGACATTCCTTTGCCATCATCACGAACTTCAATGACGATGGAGCCCCCCTGATGGGCCGCTGACAATGTGATGGTTCCCGTCTCCGGTTTTCCTGCACGGACTCGTTCCCCAGGCAACTCAATCCCGTGGTCGCAGCTATTTCTAACCAAATGCGTCAACGGATCCGTGATTTTCTCAACCAAACCCTTGTCCAGTTCGGTAGCCTCACCCAACGTCACGAAATCCACCTTTTTCCCGAGTTTGCCGGCCAGATCACGCAACATCCGAGGAAACCGACTGAACACGACAGACATAGGAATCATGCGAATCGACATGACAGATTCCTGCAAGTCCCTGGTATTTCGATCGAGATCACTAAGTCCAGAAAGTAATTGCTGATAAACCGACGGATCCAAAGTCCGGCTGTTCTGCGCCAACATCGCCTGCGTGATGACCAATTCGCCTACAAGATTAATCAATTGATCAACCTTGTTAATAGCCACCCGAATTGTGGCCGCTTCAGGCTGCACGCTGCTGACTGCCGGTGCCTTGCTCGCACCACTTCGAGGAGATTTTTCAACCGTATCAGGCAGGCTAACCCCGGCAGAAGAGGCTGCCAGATGCGCCGGTTGCCCATCAGGAGCACCAGGGGCGCCATCAAAAAAGCCGAAACTGGAAGCGATAGCAGCAACACTACCCGACGCCAAAGACGCGGGTTGTGCCACGTGCTCACCTACTGCAGAAGGTTCGCCTGATTTTTCGGTAATCATCACATGGTCACGAGAAACATGAAATGCAAACAAGTCCAGCAAATCCTCGTTGGAAGAAGTCGTCTTCACCTCGAAAACCCGACTGTCCGCGGCCATATCACTGGAAGTAATTGCCTGGATGTCACCTAACCCCGGTATATCGCGAAAAAGTTCCACAATGGCATCCGCTTGACTAGGTTGATCCAGGTGACTCATGCGAATTTCCAGTGTACGCAGGCCATCGGCAATACTTGTCTGCACAGGTGCGGATGAAGGTACTGCAGGTTGCACAACGACGGGGACTTCGGGTGCAGGTTTTGGTGGAGGAGATAACTGCGGACCAGGAGCTCCCGAGGCCGCTTCCCCGGAAACCAACATCCGAATTCTTTTAACCAATTCCCCAGTGGGCGGCGCATCGGCTGTATTTCCGTTTTGGTGACATGCCAGTAAACCACGAGAGGCGTCTGCAGACTCCAGCAGTACATCCACCATCGCAGACGTAGGTTTCAATTCATGCCGACGCAAACGATCCAGCAACGACTCCATCTGATGTGTGAGTTCAGCCACATCAGTGAAGCCAAATGTCGCAGCACCCCCTTTGACCGAATGCGCGCACCGAAAAATCCCATTGAGCTCTTCGTCGTCCGCAGTCTCCAGATTCAAACTAAGCAGCATCTGTTCCATCAAGTCGAGGTTTTCTCCCGCCTCTTCGAAAAAAATCTGATAGAACTGACTCAGATCAAAATCCGCCCCCGCCCCACCGCCCTCATGATGCACGTCCGCCATGACTATCTCCTGAAATCTGCTTTGCTACCGGTGACAAAAAACGCCGTCACTTAATGACTTTCTTGATAACCTCAATCAACCGCGTCGGATCAAAAGGTTTGACAAGCCAACCGGTTGCACCAGCGGCACGCCCAGCCTGTTTCATCAGATCACTCGATTCGGTTGTCAATACCAGAATAGGAACAGTCTTGAACTGTGGATGCTCACGTAATTTACGTGTCAAGCCCAAGCCATCCATTCGCGGCATATTCTGATCAGTCAAGATCAGGTCGAAGGGTTGTGCCTGTGCTTTTTCGAAGGCATCTACACCATCCACCGCCTCAACCACCTGATACCCGGCTCCAGTCAACGTAAACGACACCATCTTTCGCATCGAAGGCGAATCATCGACAGTGAGAATTAAAGGCATGGACAACTCCGACTAGTTCAAACGCAATAGGTTCTGGGATCAAAAAAGCTCAATGGAGCCGGCCTGCATTTCATCCTGCGTCACCGGATTAGGACGGTCTGGAACCTCTTCCACAAACGGAACCGCCTCGCCATCCTCCGGCCCCATGGCGTCAGAGGCCAACCGGTAGGCACACCCCTGCAAAATCTTGGACGTATGCCCAATCAATTGGGATGCCATATCCTGAAACTGCAACTCGGTCACAGCAGCATGCAAAGCCGTACGCACCCCCTCCAATTCCTGCAAAGTCGCCAACGCAGGGGCGGAGAGATCCTCGCTCGCAGTTGTAAACCGGAGCATCAAATTCTCCATCGCATGTGCAAGCAAACCGTCCAAACGATTCAAATCGTGCACAACCACCAGGAGTGAATCCTGCACTTCTGCCACCAACATGACCGGCAAGGCCACTGTTGGGGCCGAGAATGCTGACTGAGGTGATGTTTCCAACCAAGTCTCCGCTAAGGACACCACAAAACAAGCAGAATCGAGCTCATAAACAATCATAGCGCCAATCATGCCGAACGAAGATCAAAAACATGCGCCTTTATGCATCCTTCATCTTGAAGACTCCGTTCATGACCATAGGCTGGTCAAGCGTGAATTCCAGAAATCCGGTGAAACCATCGACATCAGACACGTAGAAAACCTGGCGGATTTTGAAAAAGCCCTCCAGGAAACGCACTTCGATGTGATTCTGGCGGACTACCGATTGCCTGGGTTCACGGCGCTCGACGCCTGGCAACTGATGAAAAGCAAGCACATCCGCCTGCCATTTATCCTGCTCTCCGGCGCCATCGGTGAAACCGCCGCCGTTGCAGCCATCCAGGCAGGCATCAGTGACTATTTGCCAAAGGATGACCTGACCAAACTCCGGCACGTCACGCAGCGTGCCGTTGAAATGCACCGCATCGTGCTGGCCAAGGAACAGGCGGATGCCGAACTGGCAGAGTCCGAAAAGCGTCTCGCCAGCTTTGCTGAACATCTTCAATTGGCCATTGAACAAGAACGCGCAGCCATTGCCCGCGAGCTTCACGATGACATCGGTGGCTCATTGGCCGCCATCCGCTTTGACCTATCGTGGATCGGACGACACACCACAGACCCGGCCACCATCGCTCATGTCCATGCAGCCACAGACATGTTGCAACATGCCGTGGAGGCCAACCAGCGCATCATGATGAATTTGCGCCCAGCCATTTTGGATCAAGGGCTGGTTGCAGCCATTCACTGGCTGGGTAGCAGCTTTTCCAGGAGAACCGGCATCGAAACCGTCATTCGCGCACACCTGCAAAATGACCAACTTACCAAGGCCGTTCAACTGACCGCCTACCGGACGGCGCAAGAGGCATTGACCAATATCGGTAAATACGCACAATGCACCCAAGTGAAAATTGACCTCGCCGGTGATGACAACTTTCTCACGCTGGAAATCGCGGATAACGGTCAGGGTATCGACTCTGCCAACGCTGGCAGTCCCGGTGGTTTCGGCATCAAAGGCCTCAAAGAACGGGCAAAAACCATCGGCGGATGGCTGGACGTCAGTTCGCAAAAAGGGCTGGGCACTTCCATCACCTTATCCGTCCCGATAGAAAATAGACCACCCCCCGAAGCAGGAGAAAACAGCGAATGATCCGCGTAATTTTGTGTGACGACCACGCCATGATTCGGCGTGGTATCAAAGACACGCTGTCAGAAGCGGTCGACATCCAGGTGGTCGCCGAATCTGGTTCCTACGCCGAAGTCCGGGAAGCCATGCGCACCCACGCATGCGACGTTCTGGTGCTGGACATCAACCTACCAGGGCGTGGCGGCCTCGAAGTTCTGGCCAGCCTTCGCGAAGCGGACTCACCGATCAAAGTGCTGATCGTCTCCATGTTTCCCGAAGATCAATACGCCATTCGCTGCCTGAAAGCCGGTGCGCAAGGTTATCTGAGCAAGGCCGGTGACCCAGCTGATCTGATCACTGCGGTGCGTACTGTCGCGCAGGGACGCAAATACGTCACCCCCAATGTGGCGCAAATGCTGGTCGACAACCTCAACACCCCGGAAAGTAGCAGCCCCCACGCCAGTCTGTCCGAGCGAGAGTTACAGACACTGCTCAAAATCGCCTCAGGAAAACGTTTGTCCGATATCGCCGAAGAACTGATGCTCAGTCCCAAAACCGTCAGTGTTTACCGGGCTCGGGTGCTGGAAAAACTCAAACTCACCAACAACTCCGAGATGACGGTGTACGCCATCCGCAATGGCCTTGTTTAAGCCAGGTCACCGGACTGAAAACACATCCAGTGCCCGCTCCATCAGCCCCATTAACGGCTCATCCAGCATGGGCAGCGTAGCCGCCATGCCAATCAGGCCGACCGTCAGTGTGATGGGAAAACCAATGGCATAGATATTCATCTGGGGGGCCACCCGGGACACAATCCCCAATGCCAGATTGGCAAACATCAGTACCCCGACCATCGGCAGCGATATCCAGAGGCCACTGGCGAAAAGATTCACCCCCAAATCCAGCATTTTCATTTGCTGCAAGGCTTGCAGGAAGTTCTGATCAACCGGAAAGGCCTGAAAACTCTTGATCACAGCCAGCAAAACCATCAAATGGCCATTCATGACAATAAAGATGAACAGAGTGATTTGGCCAAAAAAACGCGAAACAGCGCTGGACTGGGTATTGAGGGTGGGGTCAAAAAACGAGGCAAAGTTCAGACCCATCTGAAATCCGGCCACTTCACCAGCCAGTTCGACTGCAGCGAACACCACACGAATGGCAAAACCGATCGCCAGCCCCACACCCACTTGCTGAATCACCGCGCCCAAAGCCCCAGCTTCGTTCATCCCGATCACCGGCTGCTGCCCCAGGGAAGGTTGCGCAGCCAGTGCAACAAAAAAAGCCAGCCCGATACGGGCACGAACCGGAAACGCTCTCGATGACAAAACAGGCGCGGATGTAAACAACGCCAATGTCCGCAAAAAAGGCCAGATCAAGGGCGCCAGCCAGGCGGTCAACTGGGCTTCAGAAAATGTGATCACCGCCTGACCTGCCTACATCACGGCGGAAGGGATGGCCTCAATAGTCCGACGGATGTACTCCACCAGGACACTCAACATCCAGGGACCAGCCAACGCGAACACCAGCATTGCCGCTATCAATTTGGGGACAAAAGCCAATGTCGCCTCATTGATTTGAGTCACAGCCTGAAACAGACTCACCAACAACCCCACCACCAGAATCACCCCCAGCAACGGTGCCGACACCATCAACATCATCCACAAGGCGTCCTGGCCTATCGTCAACACCATCTGGGCATTCATCGTCTGGCCTCAAGTCACAAAACTGGCGGCCAGAGACCCGATCAGCAGGTTCCAGCCATCCGCCAGCACAAAAATCATCAGTTTGAAGGGCAATGCCACCAGCACCGGTGACAACATCATCATCCCCAGCGACATCAGCACACTGGCCACCACAATATCAATCACCAGGAACGGGATAAAAATCATGAACCCAATTTGAAACGCTGACTTCAACTCACTGGTGACAAATGCCGGAACCAGGACCCGCATTGGTGCTGCAGCGGCATCTGTGCCCACATCCAGCTTGGCCAGCTTGACAAACAGGGCCAAATCGGCCTGCCGTGTCTGCTTGCTCATGAACGAACGCATCGGAGCTTCCGCTTTGGCCAGCGCCTGTTCAAAGGACAAGGTGCTATTGGAGTACGGCAAGTAGGCATCGTTGTACACCTTGTCGAGTGTCGGCCCCATCACAAACATGGTCAGAAACAAGGACAGCCCCACCACCACCTGGTTGGGCGGAGCAGACTGTGTCCCCAGCGCCTGGCGCAGCAGGGACAGGACAATCACAATCCGCGTGAACCCGGTCATCATCAGCAACACCGCCGGCAAAAACGACAATGCAGTAAAAAACAGCAGTGTCTGTACCGGCACGGAATAACTGGTGCCCGAACTGCCGGAACCAATCAACAAAGGCAGTTGCGCCCCACTTTGCGCCATGACCGCCGGATGAATCGCCAGCGCCAGCAAAACGCCAGCAAGTCTGAGCCACCCCACTGACTTGAGAACAGGCCAGGGTCGCATCATGACGAAAGCGCGTTCACCTGAGCACCCGCCACCGGTGCGGCGATCTGGTGCACAGACTCAGGCGCCGCGGCCGTATGCAGGCAGTGAATGGACTGGGCTGTCACACCCAGCGTCAGCCAAACGCGCGCCCCCTCCGGCCCCACTTCAACAGTAACTACGCGCTGATGGGGCCCCACGGCCACCGCAGAAACCACCCGGGACACGGCTTGAGTTCCAACCGCACCAGTGCCAACACGACGTTGAAGCCATTTCAGCCCGACAGGAATCATGGCCAGAATCAGGACCACCAGGATGATCGACACCCATGCGGAGTTCATCTGTCTCTTAGCCTTTGCTCACCCGACGCAAACGTTCCGACGGCGTCACCACGTCCGTCAAGCGGATACCAAACTTGTCGTTCACCACCACCACTTCACCCTGCGCGATCAAATAACCATTGACCAGCACATCCATCGGCTCACCAGCCAGGGCATCCAGTTCAACCACCGACCCCTGCCCCAGCTGCAAGATGTGTTTGATCGGCACCTTGGTCCGACCCAGCTCCACCGACAACTGCACCGGAATATCCAGCACCCGGTTGATGTCGCTGATCGGTGCGTCGGAATGGCTCGACGACGAAGAAAAAACCTGGGGTGCCTCGCCGGAAAGAACCCCTCCTGGCTCGGGTGCAGCACTGGCAGCATCTGCGCTTTTTTGCTCCATCAAGGCCTCAGCCCAGTCGGCCAGACCATCGTCCTCTGCGGGTTTGTCATCCGTTGACATGTCGTTCACCTTTCCAATTGAGGTCATTACCCCTCAGACTTCGTTCAATCTTCAGCGCGTACTTGGCGTTATGGGTGCCGTATTGACACTCAAAAATCGGTACACCGTCAATCGTCGCCTGAATGCGCGGCTGCCGATCCAGCTCAATAAAGTCACCGGGACGCATGGCCAGAAGCTGTTCCACCGTGGCATCAGCATGCGCCAACTCGGCCACCAGCTCCACTTCTGCCGCCTGGATTTCCTGGGTCAACACATTCACCCAGCGGCGGTCAACCTCCATCGAATCACCCTGAGTCGACGAATACAGCACATCCCGAATCGGCTCCAGGGTGGCGTAAGGCATACAGAAATGGATGGCTCCCGTGATCTCACCAATTTCCAACTGAAAGGACGTCGTCACCACAATCTCGCTGGGGGTGGCGATATTGGCAAACTGGGGCTGCATTTCAGAGCGCTGATAGTCCAGTTCCAGCGGGTAAATGCCACCCCAGGCCTTTTTGTACTCATCCGTGATCACATCGACCATGCGATTGATCACACGCTGCTCGGTGGCTGAAAAATCACGCCCTTCGATCCGCGTCTGGAACTTGCCGATGCCGCCATACAGCGACTCGATCACACCAAACACCAGGGCAGGCTCACACACCACCAATCCACTGCCACGCAAAGGCCGGATCGCCACAATGTTGAAATTGGTCGGAACCGCCAGTTCACGCAAAAAAGCGCTGTAGCGTTGAACCGTCACCGGGCCGACCGATATTTCCGGGCTTCTGCGAATGAAGTTGAACAGGCCAACCCGCAAATTGCGGGCAAAACGCTCGTTGACAATTTCCATCGTGGGCATACGCCCACGCACGATGCGCTCCTGGCTGGAGATGTTGTACGACCGAACTTCGCCGCTCTCAGCCACCTCCTCGGCCAGTTTCTGGCTTTCCCCGGTGACCCCTTCCAGCAGGGCATCCACCTCTTCCTGGGACAAAAACGATTCACTCATGACCAATCCACCGGAACATCACTGAACAATCAGGCTGGAGAACAGGACCCCCACCACCGGGTACTGCGCCTTTTTCTTCGACTTTGCCTGCTGGCCGGCAGCCGCAGACTCTTCTGCGCCACCAAATGGCAGGGACGTTTCCCGCAAAATATCGTCAATCAATTTCTGCTTGCCTTCGGCCGACAGAAGGTCTTCTGCCGTCCGCTGCGACAGCAACATCAATACACCACTGCGGATGGTCGGCATATAGGCTTTGACAGAGTCCGCTGCTTTCGTATCCTGCACCTCCAGGGTGATGCCCACCTGAGCCACTCTTTCGCCCCCAGCATCAGCCAGGTTCACCACCATGTTCTCCATGGGCAAATAGACCGGTGGCGCCTTGGCCCCGGCATGTGCAGCAGGCGCGTGGGCCGGTTGCGCCCCCTCTTCTTCCAGCGCAGCGGCCGCAGCGGCACGCTGCTTGCTGATGTAAAAAAACACCCCGCCACCGACCAGCACCAAAAGCAGCACCACACCAACGATGATGATCAGCATTTTCTTGCTCTTGGCCGGCGGTTTGACAACTTCGGCCTCTTCAGGTTTGCTAGCCACGATGATTCCCTCAGGACGTTAAGTTGGGCCCATTATTCAGCACTGGCACGGCCCTGAGAGCCGAATCAGCCACAGAAAAACACGGCATCTGTCTCATTAGCGAGTCTAACCGTCAGACAAACAGATCCAAAGCCTGCCCCACCGACGGATTCCCTCCCTTGGCGCCGGCCACCACCGCAATAGGTTCAGCCGCCACGACCCGGGTTTGACGGACGCGTTCCGAGGGAGCCGGTGCATGATTCTGCCCGCCTCCCTGCCCGGAAGTGCCAACGGACATCCCGGCCAATTGCAGCCCTTCGCTGGACAGAAGCTCCTTCAATTGAGCCGACGCGCTTTCAAGCACCTGGCGCACCTCGACCTGGTTGCTGAGGAAGTCCACCTGCGCCTGATCACCGTCCAGTGAAATGCGAACTTTCACCGGCTCACCACCCAAACCATCCAGCGTCAATTCCGCGCTCTGCACGCCGTGCGTGACCCAGTAACTCACGGTTTCCGCCACCTGGGTGTCGGGTACCACAGCCGAGGTCGGCGCCACCTCGTAGACAGCATCGGCCGGTGTTTTGCTCGTCGTGGCGCCGCCCAGTGCCCCCTCCAAACCTGAGTTGGACTGCGTCGACTTGGCACTGGGACGCTCCGTGCGCACCAACAGTTCCGCCGCGGTCGAAGCCGGCAAGACGTTGGACACCTCCACCGCGGAGGCCGGCTGCACCGCATTCGGATGTGCCCTGGCGTCACGCAAATCCATCTGAACCTGGCTCAAACCCTGAGGTTTGGCTTGAGCCACTGACCGCCCCCCCAGCAGCGTCTCAACCTGCTGCTGCACCGACGCGTCTGAAACCAGCGGATCGGTGGCGCCTGCACGGTCTGACGCGCCCCCACTGCCCGACTGCAACAACCCCTCAGCACTGCGTTTGCCGGACGCCTGGGCTGCCGACGTGGCCGGCGTCGTCTGCACCGGCGCACCAACGCCTGTCGGGAATGTCTGTGCGCCAACGGCATCACGGCGCTCAAGGCCCAGAACAGGGGGCATCACCTCCCCGGCCAAGGTGGGAGACGCTGCCGTGCCACCGTTCAAGGTGGCGGTGGAAGGCGCTGCCGTGCCACCGTTGGCAACCGGTGCTGGTGTGTCGTTTGAAACGGTCAAATTAGCTATATAGTTGATAGCTAATTGTGCAATATCTACCTGGGCTAGAGCATCTTTTTCTTCATTGGAACTGGTCACCTCTGGCGCCAGTTCCCCTGTCGCGGTCACCTCACCCACCGGGTCAGTCGCCGATAGCAGGCTCATCAAGGCCGAGAAACCACCGCCTGCCTGTGGCGACAGCGCATCCGCCCCGCCCGGTTTTTTGGCCCCACGAGGTTCAGCCCCCGCGATGGATTTAGCGCCCTGGGGCGCACGACTGGACTCGACACTCATGATGGACTCTCCGTTTGCATTCGAATCTGGCGCTGGGTCTGCAAGGCAGCAAATTCATCCATCTGCTTTTGCTCCCGGCGTTGCTGGGTTTTGGCCTGGTCCGCCTGCCTACCAGCCAGCACCTGTTGGAGACTGGCCAGGCGAAACTCGGCCTGCAGCACCACTTGTTTGGCCGTGTCCACCCGCTGGCTGGACCCCGCCAACACACCGTCCTGCAGCCCGATGGCCTGGTTCAGGCGATTCATGAACTGGTAATGGTGGTGCAACAACTCGGGGGTGGTACTGCGCTGGGCGTTCTGCAGCCAACGCTGCTCGGTCTCCTGGGCATATTGCTGCAGCTGCTGCATCTGGTCCTGCGCAAAAGCATGGGCCTGCATGGTTTTTTGCAGCTGCGCCAAAGCCTGGTCACGTTTGGAGGTGGCCAGATCAATCGCCAGAAGGAGACTTTTCAGAACAGTCATGATGGCTTAGCGCACATAGTCACTCAACGGGCGGCCTGTGCCGGTGTCAGTGCCGCCAGCATGTCACTCACACTGCTTTGCATGGACGCCGCTTCAAACATGTCCTGCTGCAAAAACTGCATCATGGGCTCACGCAATGCAATGGCTTGATCCAGCGCCGGGTCGGAGCCGTTCACGTAGGCGCCGATCTGGATCAGATCACGCCCTTTTTCGTACCGCGAATAGATCGCTTTGAAATTCCTGGCCAATTCAAAGTGCTCGCGCGACACCACGTTGTGCATCACCCGTGAAGCCGATTGCTCGATGTCGATGGCCGGGAAATGCCCGGCCTCGGCCAGTGAACGCGACAGCACAATGTGGCCATCGAGAATCGCCCGGGCGGCATCGGCAATCGGGTCCTGCTGGTCATCCCCCTCGGACAACACGGTGTAAAAAGCCGTGATCGAGCCGACCCCATGCAAACCATTGCCACTGCGCTCCACCAGCTGCGGCAACTTGGCAAAGCAGGAGGGCGGATAACCCTTGGTGGCCGGCGGCTCACCAATCGCCAGCGCAATCTCACGCTGCGCCATGGCAAAGCGGGTCAATGAGTCCATCAGCAGCAGCACGTGCTTGCCCTTGTCGCGAAAACTCTCGGCGATGGCCGTGGCGTAGGCAGCGCCCTGCATCCGCAGCAAAGGTGGTGCATCGGCAGGAGCGGCCACCACCACCGAACGCGCGCGGCCCTCTTCACCCAGAATATCTTCGATGAACTCTTTCACCTCACGACCACGCTCACCAATCAGCCCCACCACAATCACATCGGCCTGGGTGTAACGCGCCATCATGCCCAGCAACACGCTTTTACCCACACCAGAGCCCGCAAACAGGCCCAGCCGCTGGCCACGCCCCACGGTCAGCAGGGCGTTGATAGCGCGAATCCCCGTGTCCAGCGTTTCACGCACCGGTGAGCGGTCCATGGCATTGATCGGTTTGCGGTCAAGTGGCACCGAGGACACATTCAGGATCGGGCCCTTGTAGTCCATCGGCAACCCGTGGGCATCCACCACCCGGCCCAGTAAGCCGTCACCCAGCGGCAAGCGCAACACCCCCAGACCACTGGCGCGGTCAGCCTGGCGGCGTTCACCCAGCCGCGGCACAGCCACATAGGCCGGCGCCGGCTCGACGCTGGCACCACTGGACAAACCGTGAACGTCGCCGGCCGGCATCAAAAAAGCACGGTCCCCGGAAAAACCCACCACTTCGGCCAGCACCGGCAGCTGGGCCTGCATTTTGACCCAGCATTGCGAACCCACTGGCACACGAATGCCAACGGCCTCCAGCACCAGTCCGGTCAAACGCGTCAGGGTGCCCCTGACCTCCAGCGTGCTGTGAGACTGCACGCGCTTTCGCGCGTCTGACAGAAAATGCTGCCATTTGCCGGCCGTGTCAGCGGGATTCACCTGGTTCCTCCCATTGGCTGGACAACCCCAGTGTGGCCACCGCACGCCGCCACCGTTTCTGGACCGTGCCATCCACCACCGTCCCGGCGGACTCCACCAGGCAACCACCGGGCAAAACATCTGGATCGGCCCGCACACTCAGGTTCAGGCCGTTAAAGCTGGCGTGAATCTGTTCACCCAGCGCCTCCAGGTCCTGTGGGTGCAGTTTGACCACTGCCGTCTTGTGGTCGGCACCCAGAAGATCAATGGCTTCGGTCAAGACCGGCATGACCACGGTCGGGTTCACCGTCAATTCATGCCGCAGCACCTGGCGCGCCAACTCACAGGCCAGCGCCAGCACCTCTTGCGCCATGGCCTGCTCAGCCTGTGCCAGCTGATCCTGCGCGGACTCAAACAATTGACTCAGCCGCTGCCCTGCTGCCTGGGCCTGCGTGTTCATGAAGTCCTGCATCTGCTGTTGCAGCTCCAGCTGCGCCTGGGCTCGCCCCTGAACTACACCCTCGGCGTAACCAGCCTGATACGCTTGCTGCTGATCCACTTCCGCCTTGGCCTGCGCCTCCTGGTCCTCGCTGGCCTTGGCCCGTGCCGCCAGCAACTGGGCGGTGGTGTCGATGGCGCCAAATTGCCACTGTTTGACATCGGCGATTTCTTCGCCGGGGATAAAACGGTCGTAATGGCGCATGATCACACCATGGCGTCGTCAGCACCACCACCAATGATGATGGTGCCCTCGTCGGCCAGCCGACGAACGGTTTTGAGAATTTCCTTCTGCTGCGCTTCCACTTCGGACAGGCGCATCGGGCCGCGCGATTCCAGGTCCTCACGCAGCGACTCGGCAGCACGTGTGGACATATTGGAGAGAAACTTCTCCTTGAGCTCGGGCTGCGCCCCTTTGAGGGCCACGATCAGCACATCGGACGACACCTCTTTGAGCACCGTCTGGATCGCCTTGTCATCGAGCTTGATCACGTCGTCAAAGACAAACATCTTGTCCATGATCTTCTGCGCCAGATCGGGGTCATGGTTACGGATGGACTCGATCACCGTGCCCTCAATGGCGGTGCCCATCAGGTTGATCATTTCAGCCGCCGTCTTGACGCCCCCCAAAGATGATTTGCGCATCTTGTCGCCACCGGCCAGCACCTTGAACAACACCTCGTTGAGGTCTTTCAGGGCCGAAGGCTGGATACCTTCCATGGTGGCCACACGCAGCATGACTTCGTTGCGCTGCCGTTCGTTGAAAAACTTCAGGATATCCGCGGCCTGGTCAAAGTCCAGGTGCACCAGAATGGCCGCCACAATTTGCGGATGCTCGTTGCGCAGCAGTTCGGCCACGCTCGACGGTTCCATCCACTTCAAACTCTCAATGCCCGAGACATCTCCACCCTGCAAGATGCGGTCAATCAGCAGCGCCGCTTTGTCGTCACCCAGGGCGCGCTTGAGCACCGAGCGCACATAGTCACCCGAGTTGGACACCAGCAGACTTTGCGCCGCCGCAATACCGGTGAACTTGTCCACCACGTCATTGACACGTTCACGCGTGATGGCCTTGGTCTTGGCAATCGCCTCACCCAGCCTTTGCACCTCTTTGGGTGACAAATGCTTGAACACCTCTGACGCCTCGGCTTCACCCAGGGACATCATCAGGATGGCCGCATCTTCCAGACCGTCTGTTTGAGACATGATGTGTTGTTCCGTTCAGCTCCTGGACTCAGATCCCCCTGCCTCAGGCCGGGTTCTCACCATTGATCCAGGTTTTGACGATATTAGCAACTGCCGCAGGATTGTCACGCGTGAGCTTGCGGGCATCTTCCAGCGCCAACTCGCTGGCCGTCAATTCCGCGGGCTGGCTCCGCGCCGCCGGTGCTGCCAAAAGAGGCCGCTCGGGCTGTTCGGCCTCAATCGCGTCCAGCGCGCCTGCTGGCGGCGCCTCAACCCGCTCGGAAGGGGCGCGCGCCATGGTTTTGAGCGCCGGACGAACCGCCCCCAGCAACACCAGGGCGGCAAGTGCCACCGTGCCCAGGGGCCAGGCAAAACTGCGTGCCAGGTCCAGCACCTCAGGCTGCTGCCAGACCGGGACGGCCACCGGTGTCAGCTTTTCCGCCGCAAACGGCGCCGTCACCACGTTCACCGAATCCCCTCGGTCCTTGTTGAAACCGATGGTCTCCCGCACCAGGGAAGTCATTTTTTCCAGTTGCTGGTCACTCATGGGCGCAGTGGTGGTCTTGCCCTTGGCATCGGTAGTGGTCTGGTGGTTGAGCACTACGGCTGCGCTGATGCGTTTGATCATGCCGGTGCCGCCCCGCACCACCCGCACGGTCTTGTCCACCTCATAGTTGATGATCGATTCCTTGCGGCCATTGGCGCCCAAGCTGGCACTGGCCGCGCTCAGCGCCTGGGCTGGGCCATTGATGGCGGCCGAACTGGGGCCGGGCGGCTGGTTGGTCACGGCCCCCGGCACCCCGGTGGCGGGTGCTGTCGTCCCGACATTGCTTTCAAGCAATTGTTGGCTGCGAATGGCAACACTTTCCGGCGTCTGGTTCGGCTTGAACAACTCCGAGGTGGACTCGGTTTGCGAAAAATCCAGCTCGGCCGTCACCTGGGCACGCACGTTCTGCCGCCCCACCACGGGCTCCAGAATATCCAGGATGCGGCTGCTGTAGAGCTGCTCAATCTGCTGGACATGCTGCAGTTGCTGCGCATCCCCGCCCATGCCACCGGCGCCTTCAGGCGGCGTCGACAGCAATTTGCCGGTGTCGTCCAGCACACTCACAGCCTTGGGGTCCATCTCCGGCACACTGGAGGACACCAGATGAATGATGCCCGCCAGTTGCGCCCGGTCCAGCGTTCGCCCGGCATTCATACCAACCACGACCGAGGCCGACGGTTTTTGCTGGTCCCGGAAAAAACCGTTCTGGTTTGGCAAAGCCAGGTGCACACGCGCGCTTTGCACCGATGACAGCGCCTGGATGGAACGGGTCAATTCACCCTCCAGCCCGCGCTGAAACGTCAAACGCTCCTGAAACTGGGTCATGCCAAAACGGTTGGCGGTATCCATCAGCTCAAACCCCGTCACCGAGCCCTTGGGCAAACCTTGTGACGCCAGCTTGAGCCGTGTGTCATACACCTTGTCGGCAGGGACCAGAATGGCGCCACCGCCGGCACCATACTGGTAAGGAATATTCATTTGTGACAGCTGGGCGACGATGGCGCCACCATCCTTGTCCGCCAGATTGGCATACAGAACCCGCCACTCGGCCTGGCGGCCCATCATCAGGCCGACCACACCAATCACCACAAACAGCACCACACCCACCGCCAAACGGATTTTTTGGGCTTGATCCAGCCTAGCCAGGCGCTGACCCAAGGAAGGCTGAAGAGAAGTGGCAGAGATGGCAGTAGCGGCAGGCATGAGGTTCATCCATGGAAGGGGTGCATCAAGCACCTTGATTGGCGATGATTATTCTGCCCGCCCCCAAAAACATTAGCCCGATAAGACCTGCTTTTACGGCTTACTTCAAATTTATGTTTTGGCAAAGGGGTTGCTAGCATCCATCCACCCCCATTTGATCGGGGCCAACCATGCCATGAACCTCAGACTCACCTCTACAACCATGCCGGTCGCCGTGCGACCCACCTTGTCCCCTGGACAGTCTGCCGGCCAGGTGGCAGGCAAGGGTTCCGGTGGCTTTGCAGGCGCCTTGCAAAGTGCACTGACCTCGGTCAGTGAAGCCCAGAACAATGCCACCCAGCTGCAGCGCGAAGTGCAGCTGGAAAACCCCAAGGTCAGCCTGGAGGAAACCATGGTGGCCATCCAGAAGGCACAAATCGGCTTTCAGGCCACCCTGCATGTACGTAACCGCATGGTGCAGGCCTACACCGACATCATGAACATGCAGGTCTGAGCACCCGTTTTGCCCAAAAAAATAGGGGCCAAATTGGCCCCTATCCCACGTCAAATAAGCACTTTTAGCTACAAATATTATAGCAATCAGTGCAGATAGGCGCGCTGACTGTCCAGATTCTGCTCACAATGTGTCAGCCACGGTTCGGCCAGGTAGCGAATCTGCGCGTCATTGTTCAGAATACGCTGCATGATGCGGGTTTTTTCGGCCCGTTGCTCCGGCAGCAACTGTTCGGTGCTGGCCCGGGTGCGAAGCTGCTCGATCAGCACGGCGCAAGCCCCCTCAAACCGCATCACCTGCTCCCAGTCTTCTGCCTTGGCCGCGTCCAGCATCTTGGCGCTGCTGTCCTCAATGGCCTTGTAATAATCAATGAGTAGTTGTGACATGGCTCAAGCTCCCACCAAGGACAAATGGGCGTAGCCCCCCGCACGCTGGCTGGCAACCTTGGTCGTTGCCACTGGTGTTGCCGGACTGGCCGGGGCGGTGGGAGTCTGTTTCATGGTTTTCCAGGCCTGTGCCACGGGTTCGATCAAACGCTGGACTTCCTGGAAAATCGCATCATCGTTGCGCACGTTGGCCTGAATCAGCTGGCTGGCGCAATAGTCGTACAGCGCGCCCAGGTTGGCGGCCAACTCGCCACCATCCACCGTATCCAATCCTGTTGTCAGGCCTTCCTGAAGAATACGCAGCGCCTTGGAAACAGCCGCACATTTGGCAGCAATATCTTTGCGGGCCAAAGCCCCGCGAGCAACACCGATGGACTCCATCAAACCGTCAAACAGCAAGCACACGATCTGGTACTGATCCATGGTGTGCACACTGGTTTCAACATTGATCCGCTGGTAGGCAGAAGCGGCACGCGGGTTATAAGCGGTAAACATGTTGACTGGCCTCTAAATAGTCTGTGTCTGTTACATGAATTATCGACAGAAGCCAGTCAAACTGAAGACTCTCTTATCGGGAAAACTCAACCCGTCGACTTGTTCCAGGTGGTCACCTGCTGCGCGACATACGCATTGAGAGCGTTGAGACTGGCCATCTTTGAGTCCAGCGCGCTGTAGCGCGCATTCAGCGAGGCTTCTAGTCGGGTCGCCTTTTCATTCACACGAGTTTGATCTTTGGCATTGCGGTCAAGCATCAACTTCAGACTGTAATCCTTGGTGCTGAAGAAACCATCCGTCGACAACAGGTTAGTCGCCAGCGCCTTGATCTGGACCGCCACCCCGTTGGCAGCGCCAGTGCCGGTGGCGCTGAAGAGCTTTTTCAACTCATCCATATGATCGTTCATGGCTGCACTCAATTTGGTGCTGTTCACCGCCAAGTCACCGCCGCGCTGCTGGGTAATACCGACATCGGCCAGCCGCCCATATAACGACGACCCAGTGGTCAAGGACTGCAGGGCATTGCGCAAACTGTTTTGCAGGGTAATCACCGTGGAGTCCCCCTGCAACAGACCGGCCGACTTGGTCGCCGCATCGTATTTGGTGGCTTCACCGATCAGTTGGTTGATATCGTTATAGGCTTTGACAAACGCGTCGATGTTGCTCTGAACCGCCGACGTGTCCTTGGTGATGGTGATTTCAGTCGGTGCCGTGGTCACCTTCAAGGCCGTGAAGGTCACGCCAGACACGGTCGAGGCGAACGTGTTGGTTGCTGACGTCACCGCGATGCCATTGACGGTGGCCTGGGCATCTGCGGCCGCCTGGGTGGTGGTGCTCCCCACCACCATGCGCGACAGGCCCGCAGCATCAGCGGTATTGCCGTCAGCGTCGGACGTGACCGCCAGGGTAAAACCAGCGGCCAGCCCGGTGCTGGTACTGCGCAGCAAAAGCCGGTCGCCAGACGCATCTGTCAGCACCGTGGCAGAGACCCCGGCCCCCGCACCATTGATGGCACTGGCAATGTCAGCCACCTTGTCCGTTGCCAAAACCGTGATCTCGACCGGGGTACCACTGCCTACTGTCAGGCTCAGGGTGCCTGCCCCCACCGCTATTCCCGTGGTGATCGCCGCCGAAGCCGTGGACTTGGCCTTGGCCAGCGCCTGCACCTCGACGCTGAAAGTGGTGGGTTGGGTCCCGCCAATGGCACTCACCCCCACCGAGCTGCTGTCAGACGACGTTGCCTTGACCGCATTCCAGCCGGTCACACTGGTCAGTTTGCTCACAGCGTCCGACAGTGTCGACACCAGCGACTTGATTTGACCAAAGGCCGAAATCTTGGTTTGCACCGTGGCCGCCTGCAACTTCAGCGAATCCAGCGGTTTTTTCTCCAGCGCAACCAGCTGCGAGACGATGCTCTTTACATCCAGACCGCTACCGATACCTTGCGATGAAATGGTGGCCATGATGGGCTCCTGAAATTTCTGAGGACTGTCATCCGATTATGAAACTTTCAAGACCGGCGCGATAGCCAGATTAGCAGGGCAAAGCCCAGCCATCAAGCCAAGCCAAACATACATCGAATGACCCTCAACCCAGATTTCGGCACCCCATCTGACAACTTGAGGCTTTTTTCACTTACCGCAGCAGGGCCAAGATCCCCTGCGGCAACTGGTTGGCCTGCGCCACCATGGCGGTGCCGGCTTGCTGCAGGATTTGAGCGCGCGACAGGTTGGCGGTTTCAGCCGCAAAGTCGGCATCCTGGATCCGGCTGCGCGAAGCTGCCAGGTTTTCTGAGGTCACCTGCAGGTTGTTGATGGATGTCTCAAAGCGCGACTGCAAGGCACCGAGTTTGGCGCGCTCGCCGCTGATGAAGGCCAGTGCCGAGTCCACCGTTTTGAGCGCCTCGGTGGCCTTGGCAAAGGTCGTGACATCCAAGTCTGCCACCTTTTGCAGAGCGGAACCACCGCTTGTCAATTGGTTGCTGGCCGAGGTGACTGAGAAGGACTTTTCCGAATCCAGAACAATATAGCCACCAGTGGTCACCTTGAAATCGACACCAGGAGTCATCATGGTTTCCATGTTTCCCACAGCAGCACCAGCAGCATCGTAGCTCTGCACATTCGTATTCGCCGCGTTATTGGTGCCTGTTTCGCCAATGGTAATGTTATTGCCCGTGTTGTTGGTCAGGATGATCTGACTACCGTTCGAACTCAGCGAAGCATTGATACCGGTCTTGGCCGACTGGTCATTAAAAGCCGACACCGCTGCCGACAGGCGGTCGGTGCCAGTGGCCGACGTCAGCGTGAACGAAATGGTACGTGGCGAGCCCACGTTGTCGCCCTCTATGAAATAGGTGTACGAACCTGCTGCCGCCATGCCCGACAGACGCACTTCCGTGCGCGCCGTGGCGGTAACTCCAGTCGTGGATTTCAAGGCATTGATTTGATCGGCTGTGGCTTTTGCGGTCGCCTGCGAGGCCACGGAAAACGTTCCCGTGCCCAGGTACCCGCTGATAGACACCGCACCGGATGTCACGCCATTGACGCTAGGATTAGCCAAGCCGGTCCCCACCGCGCCAAACCCGGCACCGGCACTGGCCACGTTCTGGTTATTGCCATAAACACTGGTGCGCAGATTGCCCGTGGCGGCCACAATGGTCTGGTTGGCGTTGGCGCCCACCTGGAATTGCTGGGTGCCAAAGCTGCCGTCCAGCAGTTTTTGACCGTTGAATTCCGTCGTTTGCGAAATCCGGTCCAACTCCGACACCAGTTGCCCCACCTCAGCCTGCAAGGCCTGGCGGTCACCGGCACTGTTGGAGGCGTTGGCCGATTGCACGGCCAGCTCACGCACGCGCTGCAAAATGTCACCAGAGGCCTTGAGCGCACCTTCTGCGGTTTGCGCCAGCGAGATGCCGTCATTGGCATTCCGTACAGCTTGGTTCAAGCCGCGAATCTGGCTGGTGAAACGCTCCGAAATCGCCAAACCAGCAGCGTCGTCCTTGGCGCTGTTGATGCGCAGCCCCGATGACAAACGCTGAATGGAGGTGCTCAGCGCGTTGGCACTGATGCCCAAATTGCGTTGCGCTGTCAACGAGTTGACGTTGGTGTTGATGGTGGAGGCCATGACAATCTCTGGTGTAAAAAACTATCTCAATCGGGGTGGCATTGACAAGTGCATTTGAAGTGTCGTTAAGAACATTTTCGGAGGTTTGGCACAAAGCTTGAGCTTCAGAAGGGAAAGAGAAAGCCGGTATTTGTGGCGTTAATCAGCGCTGCCCTGGGTAGCACACCAAACCATAAAAAAAGGCGCCAGAACAAGTTCTGACGCCTTTGGAGGCCACATCCGGGGCTTTTAGGCTTCCCGGATGGCGTCGCCACTTACCGCAACAGAGCCAGGATCCCCTGCGGCAACTGGTTGGCCTGCGCCACCATGGCGGTACCGGCCTGCTGCAGGATTTGAGCGCGCGACAGGTTGGCGGTTTCTGCCGCAAAGTCGGCGTCCTGAATCCGGCTGCGTGAAGCAGACAGGTTTTCCGAAGTCACTTGCAGGTTGCCAATACTGGTTTCAAAGCGCGATTGCAAAGCGCCGAGTTTGGCGCGTTCACCGTTGATGAAGGCCAGTGCCGAGTCCACGGTCTTCAGCGCTTCAGTGGCCTTGGCAAAGGTGGTGACATCCAGGTCTGCCACCTTTTGCAGAGCAGAACCACCGCTGTCCAATTGGTTGCTGGCCGAGGTCACCGCAAAGGACTTCTCCGAATCCAGAACGATATAGCCACCGGTGCTCACCCGCTCTGCTGTCGTATCAGCGCCCAAAGTGCGGGCGGTACCGTTGCTGGCGCCTGCAGCATCGTAGCCGGTCACGGTCGTCGTGGTTGCGTTGGCGGTGGCGGTATCCCCCACCACAATGTCATTTCCGGTGGCGTTGGTCAGGATGACCTGGCTGCCGTCCGAGCTCAGCGAAGCGTTGATACCTGTCTTGGCTGACTGGTCATTGATGGCCGACACCGCGGCCGACAGCCGATCAGTACCGGTGGCCGATGTGAGTGTGAACGACACAGTGCGTGCTGAGCCCACGTTGTCACCTTCAAGCGTGAGCGAGTACGACCCAACGGCCGCCATGCCGCCCAGGCGCACTTCGGTGCGGGCGATGGCTGTCACACCACTATCGGCCTTGACGGCATTGATCTGGTCGGCTGTCGCCTTGGCGGTGGCGCTGGATGCCACCGTCAGTGTGCCGGTACCCAAGTAGCCGCTGATGGACACGGCTCCACTCGTCACACCGTTAGCGCTTGCCGTGGTGCCACTGACGGGAGCCTGGGCACCGATACCTGAGCCGTTGGAGGCGACGTTCTGGTTATTGCCATAAACGCTGGTGCGCAGATTGCCCGTGGCGGCCACAATGGTCTGGTTGGCGTTGGCTCCCACCTGGAATTGCTGGGTCCCAAAGCTACCGTCCAGCAGTTTTTGGCCGTTGAATTCTGTCGTTTGCGAAATCCGGTCCAACTCCGACACCAGTTGACCCACTTCGGCCTGCAGGGCTTGGCGGTCACCGGCGCTGTTGGAGGCGTTGGCCGATTGCACGGCCAGCTCACGCACCCGCTGCAAAATGTCACCAGAGGCCTTGAGCGCACCTTCTGCGGTTTGCGCCAGCGAGATGCCGTCATTGGCATTACGTATAGCTTGGTTCAAGCCCCGAATCTGGCCGGTGAAGCGTTCCGAAATGGCCAAGCCGGCTGCATCGTCTTTGGCGCTGTTGATGCGCAGCCCCGATGACAAACGTTGAATGGAGGTGCTCAGCGCGTTGGCACTGATGCCCAAATTGCGTTGCGCTGTCAACGAGTTGACGTTGGTGTTGATGGTAGAGGCCATGACAAATCTCCTGGTAAAAACAGTCTCAATATGGCGTTACCGCCAGCCGCGACACCGGTTTGCACTCATGGACCCCAGAAATTAGCTCAAGCGGAGGTTTGATAAGTGCGTTTGGAGCGTCGTTGAAGATGTTTTCGGGCATTTGACGGAAAACTTGAGCCCCAAAAAGAAAAGTAAGGCGGTTTTTGTGGCGTTTATCGACGCAACACAAATAAGGCAGCTCACCACAATCACCTCATCGTTCCGCGTTGCATGTCTTGTGCCAGGTTGCATGGATAGCAATGTGGGGGTTTTCAGTTTTAAGGAGTTTGCCGTGGCTTCTACCATCAACACCAACATCAGCTCGCTCACTGCCCAGCGCAACCTGGGCACCAGCCAGATGGCCCTGAGCTCGGCCATCCAACGCCTGTCATCGGGGCTGCGCATCAACAGCGCCAAAGACGACGCTGCTGGTTTGGCCATTTCGGAACGCTTCACCAGCCAAATTCGCGGTTTAAACCAGGCCGTGCGTAATGCCAACGACGGCATCTCGCTGGCCCAGGTCACAGAAGGCGCCATGGGCGCAGCTGGCAACATCCTGCAGCGGGTGCGTGAGCTGGCCGTGCAATCGGCCAACGCCTCCAATAGCGCCGGTGACCGTCAGGCCCTGCAACAGGAAGTTGGCCAACTGGTGGCGGAGTTGGACCGGATTTCGCAAACGACGGAATTCAACGGCCAAAAACTGCTGGACGGCAGCTTTGGGACCCAGCAATTCCAGGTGGGAGCCAACGCCAACCAGACCATTGTGGCCGCCACGGGCAATCTGCGCACCAGCGTTTATGGCAATAACCAGAACGTCGCCTCCAACGGCTCAGGTATCGGTGCCCAGGCTCCCGTCAGTGGCACCACGGCAAGCGCTAACGGTGTGACGAGTGGAGCCGTGTCCATCAGCGGCTACTTGGGTACCGGCACACTGACGGTGGCATCCAGCGCGTCCGCCAAGGCCACAGCCGACCAGATCAATGCCGTCAAGGCCGATAGTGGTGTGACGGCCACCGCCCGCACCGAAGTGCGCCTGGGCGGCATGGCGGCCGTTGGGTCGTACTCGCTCACGCTCGAAGGTGACAACGTGGGCTCAGCACGCACCGTGTCGTTCACACTGACATCGGCCACCGGTACCGATCGGCTGTCGGCCGCGGTGTCGGCCATCAATGACCAGTCAGCCAAGACCGGCATCAACGCTTCGCTGAGCTCGGACGGCAGCCAGATCATCCTGACCAACGCCACCGGAAATGACATTGTGGTGGGGGATACCGCCAACGCCAACGCCGGCACGACGACCGTGACCGGCTACGATGCTGCAGGCGCCAGCAACGGCACCGCCCGCACTTTGGGCGCTGATACGACAGCAGAGCGGGTGAGCACCGGTGGCTATATCGTTCTGGACTCGGAGAAGTCCTTTGCGGTGACTTCGGCCAGCAACCAATTGGACAGCGGCGGCTCCGCCTTGCACACCGTGGCCAACCTGGATATCACCACATTCAGCAATGCCACTGACGCCCTGAAAACGGTGGACTCGGCACTGGCTTTCATCAGCGGCGAGCGCGCCAAACTCGGCGCCTTGCAGTCGCGCTTTGAGACCAGCATTGCCAGCCTGCAGATCACCTCGGAAAACCTGTCTGCTTCACGCAGCCGGATTCAGGACGCAGACTTTGCGGCTGAAACCGCCAACCTGTCGCGCGCGCAAATCCTGCAGCAGGCTGGCACCGCCATGGTGGCACAAGCCAACCAAATCCCACAAGGGGTTCTTGCGCTCCTAAAATAGTAGCCCAAAGTCATTCATTTGATCGGGCTAGGCATGCCAATTCACCTTCACGCTAAACACAAGCCCAAACCCAACAGCAGCCCGACCATGCCAACCGCCATGGCGGCACAGAACTGGCCGCTGCTGATTGAGCTGTGTCGGCGGGCCTTGCGCAAAAACCGCAAGGATTTGATGGCCAACCGACTACTGGGCTTTGCCCTGGAAAAAGACGGCCAGGTTGAAGACGCGTTCGCCGCTTATGCCCAGGCGGCAACCGTGTTCCCGGATGATGCCGAGCTGTTGGTCAATTACGCCAACCTGCTGCTCAAGTACGCGCGCAATGCAGAAGCCCTTCCCCTGCTGGAAAAGGTCTGTGTTTTACGCCCCCAGCCCGCCATTGGCTGGATCAAGCTGGCCGAATGCTGCTACCTGATGGGGCTGCACGACAAAGGATTCGAGGCCAGCCAGACCGCTGCCAAGCTGGCCGACACACTGCATGACCGGGTGGCGGTGCTGATGCAAAGCGCCATTCACCGACGCGAGCTGGGCCAGGTTCGCGAAGCGGTGCAGGACTGCGAAGCCGCCATCACTTTGCGCCCTAGCGACCCGGGCAACTACACCAACAGGCTACTGTTCATGCTGGCCGACCCCCAGGTGAGCAGCGCCGAGCTGTCAGCGGCGGCGCGGCAGTACGGGGCCGCGTTCGAGCCGCCGCTGCGGCCCCAATGGCCCAACTTTGAGGGCCACTGCGGTTCGCCCTGGCGGCGCCTAAAGATCGGCTTTCTCTCACCCGACTTTCGCGTGCACGCAGTGATGTATTTCGTCGAAGGGCTGCTGGCGCAGCTGGACCGGCGGCAATTCGAGGTGTTTGCCTTCTACCTGTTTCCACGTGATGACCATGTGACCGAACGGGTCCGCTGCCACGCGGATCACTTTGTGTCGCTGGCCGTCCTGAACCCGGAGCAACAGGCTCAGGCCATTCGCGCCCAAGGTATTGACATCGTGATTGATCTGGCAGGCCACACCGGCAACAACGGGCTGCTGGCGCTGGCGCACAAGGCCGCACCGGTGCAAGTGTCGTGGCTCGGGTTTCCGGCCACCACCGGGCTCACGTCGGTGGACTACAAGTTCACCGACGACATCAGCGACCCGCCCGATGCCGACGCGCAGTACTCCGAGCAACTCTATCGCCTGCCCACGCTGTACTGCTGCTACCGCCCCATGAGCCGTAACCCGCTGTGGCGCTACCAGCCGCGCTACCAGGTCAGCCCGACGCCGGCGCTGAAAAACGGTTTCATCACCTTTGGCTCGTGCAACAACCTGGGCAAACTCACCGACGAGGTGCTGACCCTGTGGGGACAGGTGCTGGCGGCAGTGCCGGGGTCGCGCCTGCTCATTGAGGGTAAAAACCTGGATCGGCCCGATTTTGCGCAAGCCTACCGCGAACGCTGCGCGCGCCTGGGCCTGCCCCCGGCGCAGGTGGACCTGGTTGTGCTGCGCAACGAAAACCAGTACTTGACCTACCACCAGATCGACATTGCGCTGGACCCCTTCCCGCTGACCGGCGGCACCACCACCTTTGACGCACTCTGGATGGGACTGCCCATTGTCTCGATGGTGGGTGACAGCTTCAAGAGCCGGATGGGCATGAGCTTGCTGACCTACCTGGGGCGCACCGAATGGCTGGCCGAAACAGCAGCGCAGTATGTGGGCATCGCCACCCGCCTGGCCAGCGATGCGCAAGCGCTCAACACCCTGCGCCAAGGCCTGCGCAGCGAGGTGGAGCACTCTGCCTTGATGCGTGAAGACCGCTTCACCCGTCACTTCGGTGATGGCCTGCGCCTGATGTGGCTGCAGTGGCTTGCCCGCAGTGAGCACCCGCAAGACATCCAGGCGCAAGAACAGACCGTCCAGAATTGGTTACCGCAGTGGCCGCAGGAGTGGACACAACCACCGCAGCCCGGGGTCGGACTCAAGCCCGGCCAGCGCGTCAGCCTGCACGAAGCCCACCAACGCTTGCAAGACCTGGTGGAAACGGCCAAAGCCGCCCCACCGCCATCAGCAGCCAGTGAAACCACGGGTGCCATGATCACCGACAGCCACTGGAAAGCAGTCACCGAACTGGCCGAAACCGTGCTCAGCGCCGTGCCGCACGACGCCGTGGCATTGGCCTGCCTGGCCGAAGTCGAACTGGCGCACGGGCACGCCGAGTTTGCCGTGACCTACCTGCGTTATGCGCAAGAGGCCATGGCGGCGCAGAACTGACGCCACCCGCGGTCTCGGGGCGCCTACACGTCCCGAAAAAAATCTGCCAGGATGGGCCGTTCCGACGACTTGAACACCAGACTGCCCGCTGGCCCCTGGAACACCAGGCTGTTGGCCTGGGTAGACTGGTTGATCACACTCACACCTTGAGAAATCACCGACCGATCAGCCACATGACTGCTGCCAATCACCGCCGTGTTCGGGTACAGGATGACCCCTTCACCGATCACCGGAGCCTGGCCGTGATTTTTGCCAACAGTGGAGTTCTGGTACAGCACCAGATGGTTGCCGTAAGTCGCCTTGGCCAGCACGATCCCGACCGAATGACCAATGAAAAAAACCTCCGGCAACTCGATTTCATAAAAACAGTCGATGGCATTGAGCGCCTTGTTGAGCAAAAAAAGCTGGGTACAGACCGTGCGGGCCTGTTCATGCCGCCAAATGGTGTTGGACAAGTAGTACAAAAAAATGCAGTACTGCGAAGAGTGCAAAACATCAAACTGTCCCGGCGTCCACATCCGCACCTGCGAAATGCACTGATCCAGACGCTCCAGCGCTGACGCCATATGGGTATCAATCAAGCCAAGTTCAGGATGCTCGCCAATCGGGAACAAGTGCCCCATCTGAGACCGTACATAGGTCCCCAGGCTGGTGCCATTCAAGTGAAGCAGGTTCATACATTACCTCGGTAGGCTGGCCAAAAATGGGCGGATCTGCGTCAACACACTTGCCGCTTCCCAGCCGAACTCCTGACGCAGGAGACTGGTATCAATGGCTGGGGGCGCGGGCACCCGCTCATCGGTAGTAAAGCGCAGCTGCCGGCCGGACTCACGGCTGATCCATTGAGCCAGCTCTTCGTTACGCAGATTGCAGCCGCTGGCCACGTTGTAGGTGGTGTGCTCCCCCCCCAGCGCCATCGCCACCAGCGCTCTTAACACATCACCAATAAACACATAGTCTCGGGCGCGACCAGGAGAAGACTCAACCGTCAAAACCCCGCCAGGCGGCAGCTGGGCCAACTGGTCAAGCAGCGTCGGCAAGAAACCACCGGCGGCGTGACCCAGGTCATAAACACATGACAGCCTGGCAATACGCGCGCGGCCCTGCCCCATCACGTGACAGATACTCTCGCCGGTCAACTTGGTCAGATCGTAAAAATGGCGGGAATTGGAAGGCGCCACCGGTATCAATGATGACTCATGCGCCAACGCACCCGGCGCCAGGCCATCGTACAAACGGGTGGACGACAAGTAGACCAAAGAGGTGTACGACGGCGACTGCAGCACCCTTGACAGTAGGCTGACATGGGCTTCAACCGTATCTGCGGGCCGCTGCAAAAAATCGGCAGTCAGACCAGCACAGTAAAAAACATGCCCCAGTTCACGTTCTTGCACAGGCCAGGAACAGTCACGCTCAGGCACCCAACATTGCCAGCCCGTCTCACGTAAATGATGTACCAGGGCGCGCCCGATGAACCCCCGTCCACCGATGACGGTTGCACACTTCATTGACGCGCCCCCACCTGCCGCAGCGGTGTGCCCGCCCAGACGGTATAGGCCGGCAACTCACCCCGCACAATGGCGCCCGCCCCCACCACGCAGCCCTGGCGCAACACGGCGCCGTCTAGGATCACACAGTTGGCGCCGATCCACACATCGTCTTCCACCACAATGCCGCCCTTGCTGGGTAAAAAACCCTGCTCGCGGATCAGCTGTGACCGGCTGTGGTAGGCGTGGTTGACCGGCGCAAAGGTGGTGTTGGCTGCCACCGCGACATTGGCGCCCATCTGGATGCCGTTGCCGGTATAGAGCACGCAACCGGCGTTGATGACGCTGTGCGCGCCAATGATCAGGTCACCCAGGCCACCAGCGGGTTTGATCTTGACAAAACTGTCAATCACGCAATGGGCCCCCACCACAATGCGGCTGCCACGCACCGAGTCTTCTATGTCCGCCAGATGGGACACCCGGGCCAGCGGATGGATCTCGATCACATCACCTCCAGCGTCGGCACTGCTGTGACAAACCGCCCACCCCATTCGCGGATGTAGTCCAGCTGCGCCATGACCTCGTGCCTGAGGTTCCAGGGCAGGATCAGCACATGACTGGGGCGGTGGGCTTTCAACGCGGCCTCGTCCACGATGG
>NZ_JAQTWM010000134.1 GCF_028689305.1 Rhodoferax sp.
CGAATCGGTCAGCGCCAGCGTGATCTTTGGGGGCGGCATGGCGGTGCTGGGCATTTTCCTGGTGAACCGCGTCAAGGTCTGAGGCGAAACAAGGAAAAATGCACTCCAGCCCGCGAAACAACTCCGTGAATCACTATCAAAACAGTAGCAAATCCCTGTAGTAATCGCTTAGGCAGCTGCGCGTTTGAAAAACATCTCAGCACTGGCCAAGGCGGTCAGATCTGACTGCACCGCGTCCGGCGGCCCACCCTTGCCCCACAGCGTGCCGCCAAATTCCATGGCGAGGAAACGCGCGCACAACTGGGTGGAATCGATCATGGGCTGCGCCTTGGCCCGGTCACCACTGGTGGTGATCAGGTACAGACGCTTCTTGGCCATCTCTTCCTTGAATGGCAGGCCCTCAATCCGCATCCAGGCGCTCCAGTGATCCAGGTAGGTCTTCAGGGTACTGGGAAAGCTGAACCAGTAAACCGGCGCCACCAGCACCAGATCGGTACAGGCCATCGTGGCGTCCAGCAGATCACGCGCCGCACCCTGAGGCCAGGGATAGCTGCCCACGGTGTGGCGCTGGTCCACAAATTCCGGCAACTGCAAACCGGCCAGCCGCTTCCAGGTTTGCTGACTGTCGGCCGGCAGGCTGGCCGCGGCGCGCCTGGCCAACCACTCGGTATTGCCGATCTGACCGGGTTCACGGTTGGAGGCCATGAGAAAAAGGAAATGAGACATCTGGGTTTATGAAAGAGAAGTTGTTTGGCAAGCAGGTTCGCGTCCCAGCTACACCACCTCCAGCGCCAGCAGCTCCGCCACTGTCTGGCGCCGCCGGATCAGCCGGGGCTGGCCGTTTTCCACCAGCACCTCAGGGATCAGCGGTCGGGTGTTGTAGTTGGAGGACATCGACGCACCGTAGGCCCCAGTGTCATGCAACACCAGCAGGTCGCCGACCTGGGCGGGAGGCAAGGCGCGTTGCAGCACCACACCGCCTTCACCCTGGGTGAACACGTCGCCCGACTCACACAGCGGGCCGCCGACCACGGTGTCTTGCGGCGCGCCGGTGGCGGGGCTGCCATCGGCGTGGATGATTTCCATGCCATGGAAGGCCCCGTACATGCTGGGGCGCATCAGGTCGCTGAAACCGGCATCGACCATCACAAACGGGTTGCGGCCCATTTGTTTGGTGGCGCGCACCTCGGCCACCAGCACGCCGGATTCGGCCACCAGGTAGCGACCCGGCTCAATCTCCAGCGTGACCGGGTGGCCCAGCAGACTGGCGATTTGCGTGCGGGCCGCGTCCCACAGGCTGAAGTAGTGCGCGGTGTCAATCGTCGGCGCATCGGCCTGGTAGGGGATCGACAAGCCGCCCCCGGCGGAGATGGCCGCCAGATCCAGGCCCTGGGCTTTAACCGTTTCCACCAGCTTGACCATGGCGCCGCACACTTCCTGCAAATGTGCGTAGTCCACGCCGGAGCCAATGTGCATGTGTATGCCCATCAGCGTCAGGCCGTTGGCACGCACACGCTCGCAGGCCAGCGGCAGGTCGGCGTGCCAGATGCCGTGTTTGCTGTGTTCGCCGCCGGTGTTGGTTTTGTTGCTGTGGCCGTGGCCAAAGCCGGGGTTGATGCGCAGCCACACCGGGTGGCCGGGGCTGACCGCGCCAAGCTGGTCCAGCATGTCAATCGAGCCGCAGTTCACCGGTACGCCCAGCTCGGCCACGCGGGCCAGGGTGGCGCGGTCCAGCAAGTCGGCGGTGAAAACGATTTCGGCATGGCCGTGATGCACGCCGGGGGTGAACCCTGCGGCCAGCGCGCGCTCGATCTCGCCCAGCGACACAGAGTCAACCATCACGCCCAGGCGTTTCATCAGCTTGAGGATGTGGGTGTTGGAGTTGGCCTTTTGGGCAAAACGGATCACGTCAAACTGGCGCAGGTTGGCGACTTGGCGCTCAATGGTGGCGGCGTCATAAACCCACAAAGGGGTGCCGTGGGTGTGGGCCAAGCTGGCCAGGGTGGAGGGAGTAAAGGGGTTCATGGGGCGATCATGCCCGGGTAAACCCATTCAATCAATGCCGATTTGTTGAACCAACGATTCACCACGGATATAGTTAACCCATGCAACCCACCCCGTCCCCCCCAGCCCTCACCCACCGCCAACTGACCATGTTCCGCGCCATCATGCTGCACGGCAACCTGAGCCGCGCGGCCGAGGTGTGCGCCTCCAGCCAGCCCACGCTGAGCCGCGAGCTGGCCCGGCTGGAGCAGTTGCTGGGCTTTGACCTGTTTGACCGGGTGCGTGGCCGCCTGCGCCCCACGGTGCGGGCGCTGGCGCTGATGCAGGAGGTGGAACGCTCGTTTGTCGGCCTGGAGCAGATCGCCGCGCGCGCCCAGGAATTACGCCTGCAAGCCACCGGGCGCTTGCGGCTGGCCTGCCTGCCGGCGCTGGCGCATGCGCTGGTGCCGCAAGCCCTGGTGCACTTTGCAAAAGTCTTGCCACAGGCTTCGGTCAGCGTCCACCCGGAAGAATCGCCCTGGCTGGAGCAGGCCATGAGTGAGCAGCGCTTTGATCTGGGTTTGAGCGAAACCGCTGAGGCCCCCGCCGGGGTCACGCTGCAGCCCATTCTGCAGGTGAACGAAGTGGCGGTGCTGCCCACCGGCCACCGTCTGTGCCAAAAAACCGTGCTGACCCCGCAAGACTTTGAGGGCGAACGTTTTATCAGCCTGGCCGCCGGTGACAGTTACCGGGCGCAGATTGACCAGATGTTTGCGACCGCCCAGGTCACCCGCCAAACCTGCCTGGAAACCGCCAGCGCGGTGGCGGTGTGCGCCATGGTGCGCCAGGGGCTGGGCCTGGCCATCGTCAACCCACTGACCGCGCTGGCCATGGCCGGGCCCGATCTGGTGGTGCGCCCCCTGAGCGTGGCGATTGCCTTCAAGGTGAGCCTGCTGCTGCCCGAAGTGGCCGCGCCGCACCCGCTGCGCCCGGCGCTGGTGGCGGCCGTGAAAGCGGCGGCGCAGGAGCTCGACCTCCCCTGACACCCTGTGCCGTCTGGCCACTGCACCCCGTGAAGACCGGAATTGGCCTGCCTTTCACCGCCCTTTTGCGCCAACACCTGGATCACAGGCGCGCACACTGTGTGTCAGGACATTCCAGGCAATGCCGACGTGTCACCGAAGGAGTGATGATCATGCAAGTTCACACCACACCCATGCGCACGGGTTACGGGGCCGCCCCGCTGCCCGACGACCGCCTGGTGATGCTGGAAGAAGTTGACTTCAAATGGCTGATGGCGGGCCTGGGCTGGTGGATTGACACCGACCGCCTGCACAACGACCGTTCTTACGCCATCCACCTGCTGGACTTGGTGGAAAGTACAGGGTCTGACGTGCTGAAAGGCTGCGCCGCCCTGCTGCGGGCGCAGGGCGGGAATGTTGTTCATGAGCACCATTGAAAACGGGTTCGCCCCAATCGGGTTAGGCGACCGGGCGGCGCAGTGCCAGCAAGGCCGCACCGAAGGAGATGAAGACCGAGCCCACAACACGGTTGATCCACTTGACAAAGTTCGGCTTCACCAACAAGGACCTGGCCCGCCCAGCCAGCAGCGCGTAACCCGTTAGCGTGATGAACGACAAGGCCATGAAGATGCCAGTGAGGACAAAAAACTGCGGCAGCAGAGGGGCCGCCGCGTTGACGAATTGGGGAAACAGTGCGGTGAAGAACAGAATCGGTTTGGGATTGGTCGCGGCCAGAAGAAAGCCCTCGCGATACAGTCGGCGTGGACTGGAGCTTGTGTCACCCGCAGAAAGCACGGAGGGCGTACTCACCACCGAGCTTCGGCCCAGCAGGTGGCGCAAACCCACATAAAACAGGTAGAACGCCCCCAGCACCTTGACGGCCCCAAACAGAAGCGCCGACGACATCAGCAGCACCCCCAGCCCGAGCATGGCCGTCGCAGAGAGGACAAAAATCCCCGTGATGTTGCCCAGAGAAGACCAGAGAGTTGCACGCACGCCAAATGCCGCACCATTGCGCAGTGCCAGAAGAATGGCCGGACCAGGGCTGACAATCGCCAGCCAGGCGACCGCCGTGTAGCTCAAAATCGTTTCAATCGTCATCACCATATCTCCGGTTGAAAGTAAAACACCACCAGACGAGTATCACTGATCAACAATCACCAAGCTGCCGTAACTCCCCGGAGCGACGGCATGGGCTTGGCCCGCAGGCACGATGACCAGCTCACCGGCTTGCACACTGATCACTGCACCTGCCACCTCCAGCTGCATTACCCCGCTGATGACCAGCAGCGCTTCGTCGAAATCGTGGACTTCGCTGGGGTACGCCGCGCCATCCATGCGCAGCACCTTGATATTGGCCCCGGCGGCTTGACCGAGGATGGAAGAGTGCCAGGCCACGGGCAAGTGCTCGGCCAGCAGGGGGAGGTTGATTTTGTTCACGCGGTGATGGTACAGCCCACCACCCCGCACTTCCGTCGGCACGGACGACGCCATCTTCACACACGTACCTGCATCTGAAAAGCTTGTGTGACTTCGCCTGACTCAGTCCAGATGTGGATCAGCAAAGCGCTGCCAGCTGATGCAGCGCACGCTGGCATTTTCTGCCTCAACCCGGATACGCCGAATACTGATCCGCCACCGCCCACCAGCGCCCCTGTTCGCGCACAAAAAAGAACAGATCACGCCCGCCCATCTCAATGCGCTGGCCACCCATGGTGAAGGCCATGTCAAAGTAGTAGCTGACCACGGCAGACTCGCCATAGACCTGGATCAGCGGCTCGGTCTCAGTCCAGTGGTGGATGGTGGCGGCCTGGGCAAAACCTTTCCAGCCCGCCAGGCACTCGGCTTGGCCCAGGCGGCGCAGCCGGTCAGTGGCGGTGATGGCCACCATATTGGGGTGAAAGAAGTTCACCAGATCGTCGGGGTTGCCTTGGGTCCAGGCATCGTTCATGGCGCGTACCGTGCGCCAGATGTCTTGTTGAGTCGGGGTGCCAAAGTGAGGGGCCATGGGTTTCCTTGAAGGGTGAAGAAGACCGCCATGGTGCGCGTTGGAGGGGCTGGTGTGAAGTGGCAGAATTGCCAAAAAACAAGGGCAAACATGCCAAACCACAGCATTGCACTGTTGATCGAACCCGGCTCCACCCTGTCCAGCGTCATGACCTCGCTGGACATGATGAGCATTGCCCGGCGCTACCCGCAGGCGCAGGATTGCCGGGTGGATGTACTGTCCACCGCCGGCGGCCCGGTGGCGCTGGCCCATGGGGTGCAGGTGCAGACACAAGCCTTGCCGCAAACGCTGGCCAACTACGCCGCCGTCATCCTGCCCGGCTTTTTGGCCGAAGACCTGGCTACGCTGACGCAGCAGTTGCACAGCGTCTGGCAGCCGGTGCTGGATCGGCTGCCCACGGTGCGAGCGGATGCATTGCTGGCAGCCAGTTGTTACGGCACCTTTGTGCTGGCTGAAAGTGGCTTGCTTGACGGCTGCGCGGCCACCACCACCTGGTGGCTGCAAGCGGCGTTTACTGCAGCCTACCCACGCGTCCAGCTCGATGCCGACCGGGCGCTGGTGGACGGCGGGCGGGTGCTCACCGCCGGGGCCATGACGGCGCACACCGATTTGTCGCTGCATGTGTTGCGCCGCCTGTTTGGCGCGGCGCTGGCGCGCAGTGTCGGCGGCATCATGCTGGTGGACGGGGCCAGAACTTCACAACGGCCCTTCATGGCCTTGACGCGCCACTTTGCCGACCCGCTGGCGCAGCAGGCCGCCGACTGGCTGGCCCAGCACTACCGCCAGCCCTGCACCTGCGACGAACTGGCCGCAGCCCTGCACGTGAGCTACCGCACGCTGCACCGGCGTTTTCAGGCGGCGGTGGGCATGGCGCCGCTGGCCTATTTGCAAGCGCTGCGGGTGGAGCAGGCCAAGGTGCTGCTGGAGGACAGCCGCATGAGTCTGGCGCAGATTGTGGAAGGTGTCGGCTACAGCGATGTGTCTGCGTTTCGCCAGTTGTTCACCCGTACCGCCGGGTTGAGCCCGGCGCAATACCGGGAGCGGTTTCGGCATCCGCCTGTCCTGAACCCGTCAACTTGATCAAAACTTGATCGAATAGCGACAATGCTTGCGCGGCACAGAACAGCACGTCAACACCTGCCCCAGCACAATAAAACCTTCTTCATTTGACAAGGTTGACCTCATGAAAATCGCCTCCTTCTGCCACACATTGATCGCGTGCCTGACCCTGTCTGGTGCCATCACCGTCCAGGCCGCCGAGTTCAAAGTGGAGACCGACAGCCAGCTGGATGGCCGTTTCCCCAATGCTCAATTTGCCAACGGTTTTGGCTGCCAGGGTGGCAATGTCTCACCACACATCCGCTGGCAAGGTGCACCGGCAGACACCAAAAGCTTTGTCGTCACCGTGTATGACCCGGATGCCCCCACCGGCTCGGGCTGGTGGCACTGGGTGCTGGCCGATCTGCCCGCCAGCGTGCATGAGCTGCCCCTGGGCGCAGGCAGTGAGCCCGGCCAATTGCCCGCCGGTGCGGTGCAGTTCAAGCACGATGGTGGTCAGGCCGGCTACCTGGGGGCGTGCCCGCCAGTGGGGCAAACCCACCGCTACGTGATCACCGTGCACGCCTTGAAAGTGGCCAAGCTTGACCTGCCAGCGAGCGCCTCGCCGGCGCTGGTGGGCTTCATGAGTTACGTCAACGGCCTGGGCAAGGCCAGCACCACGGTGCTGGCGGGGC
>NZ_JAQTWM010000043.1 GCF_028689305.1 Rhodoferax sp.
GCCAGCACCAGGGCCAGCAGCATCAACGCCCACTGCGACAGGGTGGGAATGCCGACAGCCCCCGGCACCCCCGGCCCACCCGCGTCCACGATGGTGCCGTTGGGTGTCAAGTCGTCATCCCCCACGCCGCCGTCGACGATGGTCAGCGTGATGGTGTTGCCCGCAATCACCACCTGCCCGGCGGGCATGCGGTACCAGTGTGGCAAGGCGCAGGCCGCACCCGTGCAGTCATAACCCGCCGGGCTGGGGCCGTATTTCCAGTACACCGCGTTCGCCGGGATCGGGTTGGGATAGGTGATGACGATGGTCGCCGCCGTGCCGGCTGTGCCGGTCAGGGTGAAGTCCAGCAAGCCGTTGGGAAAGCTGACGTTGGTCGGCGCCGCCACCGTCGGTGACTTGGCATTGCCGGTCACGGGGATAAAGCCTGCGGTGCGGCTGCTGTCCACCGACCAGACACCGCCTGGCACCGCGGCCTGGGCACCGCCACTGCCCGTTATGGCCGCCTGCACGGGGGCCGAGCAGCTGGCCGTGGTGCCACCGCCAGAACCCGCACAGGTCCACTGCCAGGGCGGCCCGGCCTGCACGCTGCTGGCAACGCCTGCCGCACACAGATTGGCGGTGGGCGCAAGCACGCTGGCCACCCCCTGAGCGCTGCCGCAGGCCCCATTGGCCGGGGTGATGATCTGGGTTGTTGTGGTGGTGCTGAAGCTGGCGGAGACGCCGCCGATGGTCAAGGTGGTGGTGACGGTGGTGTTGGCACTGGCGCTGCTGGTGTGGCGCACGGTCACTGTTTGGCCGTTGCTGACCACGCCTGCGCTGTTGGTCCAGCCGCCGTTGTCGATTTGGTAGTCACCGCCGCTGATGGCAATGCTGGCGGGTGCATCCAAGCCTGCCACGGTGATGGTGTTGGAGCTGATCAGGCTCGACCGTGCCACACCACTTTGCGCCGTGAAGCTGAAGGCATCGGGGGTGGTGTCGCTTGGGACGAAGCTTTGAGTGCCGCGCACCAGGCGCAGGCGGTAGCCGTTGTTGCGCAGTTCGCTGAAGATGCTGCCCCAACCGAATTCAACACCCCAGGCCAGGTTGGAGTTGTCGGCATCGATGATGTCGCTGGACCAGAAATGGGCCATGGGTGTGTTGGGGAAGAGGGTGGTATTGATGGCGGGGCGGTAGGTGCTTTCTTCGGCAATCGACAGCAGTTCCTGCATGGTCGGGACACGCCAGTCACTGTGGCCGGCAAAGCTGGCGCTGGTGGCTTTTGCATCGCTGTAAGTGAGCACGGTGGCAAAACCTTCGCAGGTGGTGCCGCTCCAGGTCTGGCCTTCGGCGCAGCGTTTCCAGGTGAGCTGGGTGCGTCTGTGCGTTACCGTGCCATCGCCGTTGTCGATGAAGGCGGCGGTGGGGGTGGAGGCCGGGGCGGTGGCGGGGGCGCCGCGCACCAGGCGGATCAGGGCCGAGCGCGGGGTGCAGCCAATCACGTTCGGTTTGCAGGTGATGTAGTTTTGTCCGCTGAGGAAGTAAACCAGGCGCATGAAGTCCGGGTCATTGGCATAGGGGGTGGCTGACCAGAATTCTTCGCTGGGTGTGTTGGGGAACATGGTGCGGTTGATGGCCGGGCCGTATTGGCTGTAGTCGACCAGGCTGGCGAGTTCCCACAGGGTGGGCAAGCGCCAGTCGTTGTGGCCATGCAGGCTGGCCTGGTTGGCGGCATCGACCTGGGCCTGGAGTTCGGCAAAGCCAAAGAAGGAGGCTGTGCCGGTGCAGGCGCCCCCGCTCCAGGTCTGCCCTATGGCACAGCGTTGCCAGTTCAGGCCGGTGGGTTGATGCGTCACCGTGCCGTCCGCATTGGCGACCAGGCCCATGGTGGTGGTGCTGAAGGTGGCCGAGACGCTGCCGATGGTCAGCACGGTGCTGGTGGTGCCAAGCAGGCTGGCGCTGCTGGTGTGGCGCACTTTGACGCGCTCACCGTTGTTCACCAGGCCGGAGGTTTGCCAGGCGCCCCAGTTGGTGCCGTCAAGAGAGGTGGCGTACTCGCCGCCGCTCACGGTGATCGCGGTGGCCGTGTTGATGCCGCTGACCGTCACCACGTTGGATTCCTGCAGCGTTGCGGGCAGGATGCCGGTTTTGCTGCGGAAAGCAAAAGCGTCTGGCGTGTTGTCGAAATCCAGGGTGGTTGAGGTGAAAGTACCGCTACTCGAACCGACGGTCAGCGTGGTCTGCGTCGCGGTCAGCGCGCTGGCGCTGCTGATGTGCCGGACCTTGATCTGGTCACTGCTCGTCACCGTGCCAGCGATGCTGGTCCAGCCGCTCCATGTCGTGCCACCATCATTCGACAAGGCGTACTCACCGTTGCTGACCGAGATCGTGGCCGAGGTGCCAACCCATGTGGCCGCAATGGTGTTGGATTCGATGAGTGATGATGGTTGCACATCGGTACGGCTCGCAAAATTGAGGGCGCCCAGCGCCGGTGTGGCAAACTGGATTTTGGTGACGGCTGTCTTGTTAAAGCTGTTGTCCTGGGCTGCAAAGTACAGGTCGTAGGCGGTGCCTGGGGTGAGGCCTGCGATGTTGAAGTCCGTGGCCGCATTCGCGCCCATCGTGGCATTGCCGCTGACCTTGCTGAAACCTATTGCGAGACTGGTCCGGCTAGGAATGAACACATCTGGGACACTGGTTTCGCCCAGTGCGCCACGACTCATCAAAATCCAGTAACCCGATCCGACTTCATTGCTGGTGGCCGTCAGTGTGATGCTGTTTTCAGCGACGGCGCTCAGTCCAACGGCGGAAAGGCTGGGCGCTGCGCTATCTTGCGGATCGAAATTTGGGGCGCAATCAAGGGTGGGGGAAAAAGAATGAATCGTCCTGTATGAGACCAAATTGGAGTTGTACGCGGTCGAGGTCCACACTGGAACGGTACGATACCCTGCTATCAATAGCTCATTGGCGTAGGCGTCATCTGTCAGAAATCGGCAAATTGCCACCGGGTCACGTGCCAGCTGACGCAGACTGGGCGCCCACCATTCGGCAATCGGATTGCGGTTGCGTGACGCGATCAGGGTTAATCGGCTTGCGATTTCCGGCTGAAGGAACTGCTTGGCCCGTAGATACACGCCACCATTAAAAACCATCGCATTGAAATCAGCTTCGGAAAACGTGCGGCAATCGATGTATCCCTCATCACAAATTTTCAGGTAGGACATGTTCAGCTTTGAAAGTGCCGCGCCAAAGACGTAATCCCGGATGGAGGCGTAGTCGCGGCTCATTTCGGCAATGTCTGCGTCCGACAAGTAGGCAGAATCTTCCTGCCACAAATGACCCAAATTGGCCCCGTCGCCCACTTCGGCCACCTTAGCCTGGATGGCGCTGACCTGGGCCGCTTGATCCTGTGCCGAACCTGCGTTAGCGGCAATGAAAGACGGCATCATGAACTTGAGTGCAGCATTGAGAGGCGTCCAGTAGCACCCCGCCAGGGACAGGCTGACCAGCAGCAGGCAAATTCTTCGTGACAAGCTGGGAAACAACATGATGTGGCACACCCTCATAAAGACGTTGCAGCACGACGCCAAATGCAGTCGTGACATTCACGGGGGCGGATTATGAAAAGGGAAACGCGCCTTGTCTGTCCCTACGGATAGGGACAAACCGGCGTCATTACTGCGGTAAAACCTCGGGCTTTCGAGCCCAGCTGTTCCAAAGCCTGGCGGCCTCCTGCTCGCTGGATGATCTTGGGCCAAGTGCCTTGCAATCACCGCAGTAGGTGGCCCACAGGCCGGTGTCGACCTCAATTGCCCGCGCCAGCCGCGAACGGCAAAACGGGCAAGGTTCGACCTGGCTGGGCTGGGGTGGACTCGGGTTCAAGCGATGCGCTCCGAAGAGTTTCCCGACGATTGTCAGCAGCCCCACGCCGTCTGTCTGTCCCTAGGGATAGGGACAGACAGGTGTTGGATTTGTGAAAGAATTCGCGGCCCTGTCCGGTTCTTTCTTTGCCATGATCCGTGTTGCCCTTGTCGAGGATGATCTTCACTTCCATGCCAGCCTGACTGCTGCCATCAGCCAGGCGGCAGACATGCAGCTGCGTGCCAGCGGGCGAACGCTGGCTGAGGGCATGGCACTGCTGGCCGACGAGGCGCCCGATGTGCTGCTGGTGGATCTGGGCCTGCCTGACGGTTCAGGCATTGAGCTGATCCGCGCCGCCCGCCAGCATTGGCCCAGCTGCGATGTGATGGTGGTGACCGTGTTTGGTGACGAGGCCCATGTGCTGTGGGCGGTGGAGAATGGGGCCAGCGGTTATCTGCTCAAGGACTATCCGCCAGAGCGGATCGTCGAGGAAGTGCGCAATCTGGCCAACGGCGGCAGCCCGATCAACCCCTACATCGCCCGCCAGATCCTCAAGCGCTTCCAGGCGCCAGCCGCCCCACCCGCACCGGCTTTGGATACGGCCCGGCCCGCACTCTCCGAGCGCGAGCTTGACGTGCTGCGACTCATCACAAAAGGCTTCAACTACAACGAAATCGCCGCTCTGCTGACGGTCTCGCGCCAGACTGTGCTGACCTACGTCCGCCGCATTTACCTCAAGCTGGGGGTGAACTCCCAGACCCAGGCGGTTTTTGAGGCACGCCGCCATGGCATTCTGGACAGCTAAAAGCCAGTGGCACCGCCTGGTGCTGCTGCTCCTGGTCTGGCCGCTGTGGGTCGGGGCGGGTGAGGCGGCAACCCATTTCGTCACCGCCGAGGTGGGCAGCGTCGGCCCCGGCACGTTTGGCCGCCCCCCGCCACGGGTCACACCAGCCGATCTGCCCACCGCCTGGCCAACGCAGCCGCTGCCGCGTGTGACAGCCCGCCACGTGGCGCAGTCCGTGGGTGAAGCCAGCGACAACATCATCACCACCTGGTATCGCCTGCGCCCAACCGCCACCACGGCGGCGCCGGACGAAACCGTCTACCTCTACCTGCCCCGCTGGCAGACCATAGGCCAGCTGGCCGTCTACAAGGACGGCGAGCTGGTCTGGCGTTCACGCGGCGGGCCGATCTGGAATGGCTTCAACCATCCGGTCTGGTTGCCACTGGCCGAAGCGGGTGAGGCCATGCCGCAAGAGGTGCTGGTCCGCATGGACAGCCTCAAAAGCGCGGGGGGTGCACTGTCTTCGGTGTGGATCGGACCTGAGCGGGAGTTGCGCTGGCGCTATGCCGCGCGGCGCATTCTTCAAATCACCCTGACCCAAGTCGGCACCAGCGCATTTTTGATCGTGGGGCTGTTTTCTTTTGGCGTGTGGCTGCGCCGCCGCGAAGTGCCCTACGCGTTGTTCTCGGCTGCAGCCCTGTTTTCCTGGTTGCGCAATCTGCATTTCTATCTTGGCGACGAGCCCTTGCCCATGCCAGAACCCTGGTTTGGCTGGATGACGGTGAGTGCACTCGGTTGGTTGGTCATCAGCGTGTACTTTTTCAACTACCGCTTGCATCAGCAGAAGTTTCCGCGACTGGAACGCGGCATGGTGGGGTTCATGCTGCTGCTGACGGTGCTCACCCTGCCCGGCCTGGTGCCTCTTGGCACACTGGCGACCTGGGTCAACCTGCTGCTGTTTGGCATGATGCTGGTGGCCACCGTGGCCATGCTGCTGGCATCTTGGCGCAGCCGCTCGCGTGAAGGGTGGGCCATTTCACTCTGGAACGTCCTCAACATTCCCATGGGCATCCACGACGCGCTGCTGCAAAGTTACGCCATCAACATCGAAAACCTGTACCTGATGCCGTATTCGGTGGCAGGCACTTTCTTTCTGTTCCTGGCTATCTTGCTGAACCGCTACACCCACGCCCGCAATGAAGCCGAGACCTCCAACGCCCGGCTGGAAATGCGACTGGCGCAACAGGAACAGGAACTGCAGGCCAGCCACCACAAGCTGCGCGAAGCCGAACACCAACAAATGCTGATTGAGGAGCGCCAGCGTCTGATGCGCGACATGCACGACGGCATCGGCACTTCGCTGATGACGGCGCTGTCTGTGGTGGAGGCCAAAAAGACACCGGACGATCAGGCCGTTGCCACCATGCTGCGCGACTGTGTGGATGACCTGAAGCTGACCATCGACTCACTGGAGCCGGTGGACGCGGATTTGCTGCTGTTGCTGGCAGCACTGCGCTTTCGCCTGGAACCGCGCTTCCGGCAGACCGGACTCACGCTGCATTGGCAGGTGGAAGACCTGCCGCGGCTGGAGTGGCTGGAGCCCAACAGCGCGCTGCAGGTGCTGCGCATTCTGCAAGAGGTGTTCACCAACGTGATCAAACATGCCCGTGCCAGCCAGATCCGCGTCAGCACCGGGGTTCGGGACGGCGGTGTCTATGTTGCCGTGGAAGACGACGGGCGCGGTTTTGCGGTGAACGAGACCCTGGCCCGGGTCACAACACAAGCCCCCGGCGGAAAAAGCCGGGGCTTGCTCAACCTCATCCACCGGGCCAGCATGCTGGATGGCAAGGTGTCATGGTCGACGCCTGAGGGCGCCCATGGCACGCGCTTTGAGCTGTGGCTGCCGTTGACCCGCCCGAAAGCGTGAATCAGAACCGCTTGTTCAGGTAGGGTGCACGCTGCATGGTGCCCAGAAAAAGTGCCAAAGTGCCTTATCCCAGCGCCAGGTAATCGCGCGCAATCGCCGCCGCCAGCCGGGCGTTGTTCAGCACCAGCTGGATGTTCGAGGCCAGGCTGTCACCCCCGGTCAACTCACACACCCGCGCCAGCAAAAACGGTGTCGATTCCTTGCCGGTGATGTGTTGCCGCTGCGCTTCTTGCAGGGCTTGTTCCACCGCTGCATCAATGGCGGCACGGGGCATGGCAAAGGCCTCGGGGATCGGGTTGGCCACCACCAGACCACCCTGCAAGTTCATCGCCCACTTGGCGTGCATCACCTGGGCGATGGCCTGGGCGCTGTCAAGCGGGTAGTCCACCTTGAACGCGCTGTCGCGGGTGAAAAACGCGGGCAGCCAAGGGGTCTGGTAGCCGATCACCGGCACGCCGTGGGTTTCCAGGTATTCCAGCGTCAGCCCCAGGTCAAGGATCGACTTGGCCCCGGCACACACTACCGCCACCGGGGTCTGCGCCAGCTCTTGCAAATCAGCCGATACGTCAAAACTCTGCTGCGCCCCACGGTGCACACCACCAATGCCGCCGGTGGCAAACACACGAATACCCGCCATGGCGGCAATGATCATCGTCGCCGCCACCGTGGTAGCCCCGGTAGCGCCGGCGGCCACGATGAAGGGCAGGTCACGCCGGCTGACCTTGACCACGCTGCGCCCGGTTTTGCCCAGGGTTTCAATCTCTGCGGCCGTCAGCCCGGCTTTGAGCCGCCCGTTGATGATGGCGATGGTGGCAGGCACCGCACCATGGGCGCGCACCTCGGCTTCCACCTGCAAGGCGGTGGCGACGTTTTGCGGGTAGGGCATGCCATGCGAAATGATGGTGGATTCCAGCGCCACCACCGGGCGACGCTGGGTGATGGCTTGCGCCACATCGGGATGGATGTCGAGGTAGGGATGGGTCATGGTGAAACTCACTTGGCTGCACTGCGCAGCAGTTGTAAAACAGAATCGACGGACAAACCGGGGTGGTTGGCCTGCTCAGCGCTGAGCGTCAGGGCAGCACAGGCCAGTGCAAATGGGATGCTTTCTGCCAGGCTTTGCTGGCTCATGAAGCCGTGCACCAGACCGGCCATCAGCGCATCACCACCGCCGGTGACATTGACCACGGCAGCGGGCAGCGTGCCCTGCCAGCCGTGCGCGGTATCTTTGTCGCTCCAGTACACGCCGCGCGCGCCCAGGCTCAGCACCACCTGCTGCACGCCCTGGGTGTGCAGCCACTGCGCGGCACGCTCAATGTCAGCATCACTTTGCACGTCAAAGCCGCACAGCGCCTGGGCTTCCTGCCGGTTGACCTTGAGCGTGTGCACCTGGTCCAGCCACGGCGCGATGCGCGGGCATTTGAAGGCCGACACCGCATCCACAAACACGGGCGTGTCGCCCCGGTTGGCAAACACCCAGGCCAGCGCGTCAGCGGTCAGATTGCAGTCCACCACCAGCGCGGCGGCATGGCGCACGCGGTCGGCCCGGGGGGCCAGGCGTTCGGGCGTGAGGCACGCCAGGATGCGCATATCATTCACCGCCACCGCCAGATCGCCAGCAGGGCCGTGCAGCGACACGTAGGTGGAGGTGGTTTTGCCTGGAAGAATCCAGCAGCCTTGCACATCCACACCAGCCTTTTGTGTGGCCTCCAACAGGCTGTGGCCATAGGGGTCGTCGCCCACGGCGGCCAGCAAGCGGGTCGCCACCCCGAGCCGGGCCAGGTTTTCGGCCACGTTGCGCGCCACGCCGCCGGGGCTGCTGCGAATCACGCCAGGATTGGAGTCGGCAGGCTTCAGCGGCTGCGCGCTGGTGGCCGCAATGTCCATGTTGGCCCCGCCCAGCACCAGCACACAGGGCGGATCAGACGGCTTGACCGCAATGGCTTGTTCGTTGGACATCATCGGCGGGAGTTTAGCCAGCCCGGCACCGGCCATGCCCCCGCCGAGCGTAAACTGGCTGGCTGTTTTATCTCGCTCCGGCCCAACACCATGACCACCCTGCCCAACCTGCCCTGCTACCTCAACGGTGAATTCACCACCCTGCCCCACGCCAAGATCAGCGTGATGGACCGCGGCTTCATCTTTGGTGATGGCGTCTATGAAGTGGTGCCGGTGTACCAGGGGCAGCCGTTCCGCTTTGCCCAGCACATGGCGCGGCTGGACCGCAGCCTGAAAGAGCTGCGCATCAGCAACCCGCACAGTCACGCCCAGTGGGCCGAGATAGTTTCAAAATTGATAGCAATCTATGCAGATAGTACGCGGGCTAGCGCCGAAAAAATCGACCAACTGATCTATATCCAGATCACCCGCGGCGTGGCGCTGCGTGACCACGTCATGCCCGAACACATCACACCCACCGTGTTTGTCATGACCAACACCATGAAGCTGCCCAGCGACCAGCAGCGCCAGCAGGGCGTGGCCTGTGTCAGCGCCGATGATTTCCGCTGGCAGAAGGCCCACATCAAGAGCACCAGCCTGCTCGGCGCGGTGTTTGCCCGCCAGATCAGCTTTGACGCCGGCGCGCTGGAGACCATCATGTTCCGCGACGGCTATCTGAGCGAAGCGGCGGCCAGCAATGTCTGGGTGGTCAAGGGTGGCAAGGTGATGGGCCCGCCCAAGGACAACCTGGTGCTCGAAGGCATCCGTTATGGCCTGATGGAAGAAATTTGCCAGGCCCTGGGCATCCCGTTCGAGCTGCGCCGCATCAGCCGCGCCGAGGTTCTGGCCGCCGATGAAATCCTGCTGTCATCAGCCACCAAGGAGGTGTTGCCGGTGACCTTGCTGGACAACCACGCCGTGGGTAGCGGCCAGCCCGGCCCCATCTATGCCAAGCTGTACGCGGGCTACCAGCAGGCCAAGGCGCAGCCGGCCACCCAGCCGGCTTAGGGGATTTCACCCGGCCGTGCCCGTGTTGACGCAGCTACACTGAAACCATGGTCTGGCACTGGTATTGCTTGGCCATTTCTTCCAACCACAAGGAGTGATCCATGAAATTCAAGGCTTTTGCCATCGCCGTTCTGGCCAGCACCGTGTTCGTCGGCGCGGCCAGCGCCCAGCAGTTTTTTCGCATCGGCACCGGCGGCACCGCCGGTACCTATTACCCGGTGGGCGGCATGATTGCCAACGCGGTGTCGCAGCCCGGCAAGATCATCGCCACGGCACAAGCCAGCAATGGCTCACTAGGCAACGTCAATGGCATAGCCGGGGGTTCCATGGAATCCGGCTTCAGTCAGTCGGACGTGGCCACCTGGGCGCAAACTGGCACCGGCATTTTTGAAGGCAAGCCCAAGATTGCCGGTCTGCGCATGATCGCCAACCTGTACCCCGAGAGCATTCATGTGGTGGTCAAAAAGGGCTCGGGCCTCAAGAGCATTGCGGACCTGAAAGGCAAACGTGTGGCGTTGGACGAACCCGGCTCGGGCACACTGATCAACGCCCGCCTGGTGCTGGCCGCCTACGGCGTGAAAGAGTCTGACATCAAGCCCGAATACATCAAACCCAACCAGGCCGGCGACAAGATGAAAGACGGCTCGCTGGACGCCTTCTTCTTCACCGGAGGCGCACCAGCTGGCGCGATTGCCGAGCTGGCCTCGGCCGGCTCCGGCATTGAGTTGCTGCCGATTGACGGCGCACCTGCCGATGCACTGCGCAAGTCCAGCAGTTTCTTTGCCGTGGATGCCATTCCCGCCGACACTTACAAGGGCGTGGCCGCCGTCAAGACCCTGGCGGTGGGTGCGCAATGGGTGACCAGCGACAAGGCTGATACCGAAACGGTGTACCAGATCACCAAGGCGCTGTATGGCGACGCGGCCCAGAAAACACTGGCGGCTGGCCACGCCAAGGGCAAATACATCACCCTGAAAAACGCTGTGCAAGGCGTGGGCATTCCGTTTCACCCGGGTGCCGAGAAGTTTTACAAGGAAGCTGGCGTGCTGAAATAAATCGGCCCGCGGCACCAGCACAGTCATGACGGGCGCGCTTCTGCGCCCGTCGTTGTTTGAGTCAGACCAAGAATCCCATGAGCAAAGCCACCACCCTGCCGGACGGCAAACATCTCCAGGCCCTGGAAGAAAAATTCGACCCCGAGATGCGTTTTCGCCCCTCGGTGCCGCCGGCCACCGTGCTGATCAAGTGGCTGCTGATCACGCTGAGCTGCTTTCACTATTACACCGCCGGGTTTGGCCTGCTGCGCGAAACCACCCACCGCGGTGTGCACCTGGCGTTTGTGCTGGGGCTGATTTTTCTGGTGTTTGCTGGCAGCAAGGCCGCAGGCAGCCGCCAGGTGCGCCACAGCGCCGCTACACCGGGCGGCATTCCCCTGCTGGACTGGCTGCTGGCCATGGGTTGCGCGCTGGCGGTGCTCTACATTCCCTACACCTTTGAAGACCTGGCGTTTCGTGTGGGCAACCCCAACACCCTGGATGTGGTGTTTGGCAGCATCCTGTTTGTGGCCTTGCTCGAAGCCACCCGGCGCAGCATGGGCTGGCCGCTGCCCATCATCGCGTTGATCTTTACCGCCTACGCCCTGTTCGGGCCGGTGTTTCCGGGGCTGCTGCAACACGCTGGGGCCAGCTGGAGCCAGTTCATCAACCACCAGTACCTCACCAGCCAGGGCATTTACGGTGTTGCGGTGGGGGTGGTGGCCACCTACGTGTTTCACTTTGTGCTGTTTGGCGTGCTGGCCACGCGCATCGGGCTGGGCCAGCTGTTTCTGGACATTGCCTCCAGCGTCGCCGGGCGTTATGCCGGGGGGCCGGCCAAGGTCAGCGTGTTTGGCTCGGCCATGTTTGGCATGTTGTCGGGCTCGTCGGTGGCCAATGCCGTCACGGTCGGGTCATTGACCATTCCGGCGATGATCCGCATTGGTTACCAGCGCCACTTTGCCGGGGCGGTGGAGGCTGCGGCCTCTACCGGCGGGCAAATCACGCCGCCAGTGCTGGGCGCGGCCGCGTTTTTGATGATTGAATTTCTGGGCCTGCCCTACCACACCATCATCACGGCGGCCATCGTGCCGGCCTTCATGCATTTTTTTGGCGTGTTCATGCAGGTGCACTTCGAGGCCAAGCGTTACGGCCTGCGTGGCCTGACCGACGACGAAATGCCCAAGCTGCGCCAGAGCCTGAAAATGCGCTGGCCCACGCTGATTCCGCTGGTGCTGCTGATCAGCATTCTGGTGAGTGGGCGCACACCTTACCTGGCGGCGTTTGTTGGCATCACCTCCAGCGCGATCGTTGGCCTGAGCACGCAGGTGCGGGGCAACACCGCCAAAAACTGGGCACTGATGCTGGTGCTGCATGCGGCCTTGATGGGTATTGCCTTCACCAGCCTGGACGAAACCGTGAAGCTGGTCATTTTTGGCGCCAGCGTGGTCCTGACCACGGTGCTGATGCGCCAGTACCACATTCGGGGCCGCATCGCCCCGGCGGTACTGGTGGAGGCGTTTGAGACCGGCGCCAAATACGCGCTGGCGGTCGGCGCTGCAGCCGCCACGGTGGGCATTGTGATCGGCGTGGTCACACTCACCGGCGTGGGGTTCAAGATCAGCTTCATCATCACCAGCGCGGCGCAAGCCCTTGCCGGCGGTCTGGGCAGCCTTGTCCCCAGCACCTGGATGACATTCCAGTCGTTGACCCTGCTGTGTGCGCTGGTGATGACGGCGCTGGTGTGTGTGCTGATGGGCTGCGGTATCCCGACCACGGCCAACTACATCATCATGGTCACAGTGGCAGCACCCACGCTGGTGCAACTGGGGGTGGAGCCGCTGGTGGCGCACTTTTTTGTCTTTTATTACGGGGTGCTGGCCGACATCACGCCACCGGTGGCGCTGGCCGCCTATGCCGCCGCAGGCATGGCCGGCAGTGACCCGTTCAAGACCGGCAACACGGCGTTTCGCCTGGGGTCGGCCAAGGCGCTGGTGCCGTTTGTGTTTGTGTTTTCGCCCTCCCTGCTGCTGGTGGCCAAGGGCTTCACCTGGTATGACTTTGCCGTGACCTTTGCCGGCTGTGTGCTGGGCATCACGATTCTGGCGGCCTCCTTGTCGAAATACTTTCTGGTGGAAATGAAGCCCTGGGAACAGCTGTTGTGTTTTGCCGCCGCCATTTTGACGGTGGCGCCGGGTCTGACCAGCACGCTGATCGGGCTGGCCATGACGGTGCCCGTGGTGCTGCGCCACGTGAAGATCTGGCGCAGTGGCCCGGTTTTGGCCTCTTGAATTTGGCGACACTGCCCCCAGATGCCACTTCGCTTTTGTGCCGGCGCCTTGCAGGCGCCGGTTGTTTAATGTTTTGAAAACGCAACGATATCCATGACCAAAAAAACCCATTCCTTCCAGGCTGAAGTCGCGCAACTGCTGCACTTGGTGACCCATTCGCTGTACTCCAACAAAGAGATTTTTCTGCGTGAATTGATCTCCAACGCGTCGGACGCCTGCGACAAGCTGCGTTTTGAAGCCATCAACGACGGCGGGCTGTACGAGAACGACTCGGAGCTGAAGGTCAAGGTCACGTTTGACAAGGATGCCAAGACGCTCACCATCACCGACAACGGCATCGGCATGAGTGCGCAAGAGGCCATTGACCACCTGGGCACCATTGCCAAGAGCGGCACCAAGGATTTCGTCTCGAAACTGTCGGGTGACCAGAAGGCTGACTCCCAGCTCATCGGCCAGTTTGGCGTCGGTTTTTACTCCGGCTTCATCGTGGCCGACAAGATCACGGTTGAATCGCGCCGCGCCGGCATGAAGGCCGATGAGGGCGTGCGCTGGATCAGCGGTGGCGCCGGCGACTTTGAGGTGGAAAACATCAGCCGTGCTGAGCGCGGCACCAGCGTCATCCTGCACCTGCGCGACGACGCGCTGGACTATTGCAGCGCCTGGAAGATCAAGAGCATCATCAACAAATACTCGGACCACATCAGCCTGCCGATCCTGATGGAAAAAGAAGAGTGGAAAGACGGCGAGCTGATCAACCCCAGCGACGAAAACGGTGGCCGCCAGCCCGGTGCCATGGTCAAGACCGGCGAATGGGAAACCGTCAACAAGGCCAATGCTATCTGGGCACGCGCCAAAAAAGACATCACGCCGGAGCAATACGACGAGTTCTACAAACAGATCAGCCACGACTTCGAGGCCCCGCTGGCCCACACCCACAACCGTGTCGAAGGCAACACCGAATACACCCAGCTGCTCTACATCCCCGGCAAAGCGCCGTTTGATCTGTACAACCGCGAAAAATCCGCCGGGGTCAAGCTGTATGTGAAGCGGGTTTTCATCATGGACGATGCCGAGGCGCTGCTGCCGACCTACCTGCGTTTTGTCAAAGGTGTGGTGGACTCAGCCGACCTGCCGCTCAACGTCAGCCGCGAGCTGCTGCAAGAAAGCCGCGACGTGAAAGCCATCCGCGAAGGCTGCACCAAGCGTGTGTTGGGCATGCTCGAAGACCTGGCCAAACACGACCAGCTGCCCGAGGCCTCCGCCGAAGGTGTGACCGATGTGCTGAGTGCCGAAGAAAAAGCCGAGGCCGAAAAGAATGCCGGCAAATACACCAAGTTCTACAGCGAATTTGGCGCGGTGCTGAAAGAAGGCCTGGGCGAAGACTTTGCCAACAAGGACCGCATTGCCAAGCTGCTGCGCTTTGCCTCCAGCACCACCGACAGCGTGAGTGTGAGCTTTGCCGACTACAAGGCGCGCATGAAAGACGGCCAGGAAGCCATCTACTACATCACCGCCGACACCCTGGCCGCTGCCAAGAACAGCCCGCAACTGGAAGTGTTCAAGAAAAAAGGCATCGAAGTGCTGTTGATGACCGACCGCGTGGACGAGTGGGCGCTGAACTACGTGCACGAGTTCGACGGCACCCCGCTGCAAAGCGTGGCCAAGGGCGCAGTCGATCTGGGCAAGCTGCAAGACGAGGCCGAAAAGAAAGCGGCGGAAGAAGCTGCTGAGACCTTCAAACCCTTGCTGGCCAAGCTCAAAGAAGCGCTGAAAGACAAGGCCGAAGACGTGCGCGTAACCACCCGCCTGGTGGACAGCCCGGCCTGTCTGGTGGTGCAAGACAACGGCATGAGCACGCAACTGGCGCGTATGCTCAAGCAAGCCGGTCAATCCGCACCCGATGTGAAGCCGGTGCTGGAAGTCAACGCCGAACACCCGCTGGTGAAAAAACTTGACGGCTCGGTGCATTTCAACGACCTGGCCCACATCTTGTTCGACCAGGCCCTGCTGGCTGAAGGGGGCCTGCCCGACGACCCGGCGGCCTATGTCAAACGGGTGAATGCATTGCTGGCCTGATGGATCAAAAAATGGGCCTCTAGCCCGCGTATTGATTGCCTGTTAAGCTACCAAAAGTAGAGCAACTCAAGGCGTTTCAACCCCGCAGCCGATCCGGCGCGCGGGGCTTTTTTTGTCGGCGTGATCAAGTCACTCGGGGGTGGTGAGCACCGGCCCTTCATCGGCCTGAAGCGGTTCGATCTCGCGCATCTGCTGCGCCAGCACCGCCAGCGTGGCCTCGGATGCATCGTGCCCGAAGGCAGCGCGCGCCAGGATGCGCTCACGCAACTGCTCTGGGGTCGCTGACGGCGCCAGAATGGCAAACGCCGCGCCGGTCTGGCGCGCCAGATCACGGAACTGATCGCGGTCAGCCCGTTTCAGAAACGTCGCGTCCACCAGCACCGACCAGCCAGCGCGCAACAGGCTGTTGGCCAGGGCCAGCAGCTGGCCATAGGTCTGATTGTGGGCGTCGGCCGTGTAGATACCCGCATTCACCGCCGAAGCGCTATGCGCCGCGCCCGGCAGTCCGAACAGCCGTTTACGCTCGACATCGGCGCGCAGACACAACGTCGCAGCCTGCGGGTCTGCCTGCAGCCACTGGCTGCAGGCCACGGTTTTGCCACAGCCCGATAACCCGTGGGTGATCACCAGACGCTGCGGTGGCGGTGCGGTCAGCTGCTCGGCCAAGGCCAGATGCGCGATGGCCTCACCCTGATCGGCATGTGTCTGGCCACTGCGGATTGCCGCCACCTTGGCCCGCACCAGCGCCAGGTACACCGCATAAAAGCGCAACAGCCATGCCGCCTGGTAATCACCACTGTGACTCAACACCTCGTTGAGGAACCAGCCGGCCAACCCCGGCTGGCGGTGGGCCAGTAGATCGACATAGGGAAAAGCCATTTCGCAGGCCACATCGATCCAGCGCAGATCGTCGTTGAACTCAATGCAGTCAAACAGCCGCACACGGCCATTCAGCAGCACCAGGTTGGCCAGGTGCAGGTCACCATGACATTCGCGCACCCGGCCGGACTGTTGGCGCACCAGCATCAGCGGCTGCAACTGGCTGAATTGCACCTCGGTCCACCGCTGCAAAGCCAGCAGCCGCGCTTGCAGAGCCGCAGCGGGCAGCCATGGCCACAGGTCCCGAAAGTTGTCGCGGGCCGGCGCCATCACCTGCGCCGGTGTCCCAAAACGCGAAGCCACCGGGGCGATGGCCGCCGTCTCATGAAAAGCCGCCAGGGTGCCCGCCAGGTCTGACAGGTGCGCTGGCAACAACTCACCCCGGACGCAGAGCCGGTCCAGCTGGCCGGCGCGGTCAAAACGCCGCATCCGGACCGCATACTCGATGGTCGGCCCGGCCCCGTCCAGCCGTGGGTCCTGCGCAGTGTTGCCGATGCCAATCACATCCAGATAGATGTCCGGCGCATACCGCTGGTTCAGGCGCAACTCCTCCTGGCAACAGGCCAGGCGCAAGGCCAATGTGCTGTAGTCCAGGAACGGCAGCTTCAGCGGTTTTTTGATCTTGTAGGCGAACTCTCCTGCCAGCAGTACCCAGGAGATGTGGGTCTGCACCAATTCCACCCGCGGCACCCCACCCGGGTAGCGCTGGGGCGCCAGCAAGGCCTCAATGAGCGGCGGCAGGTTTGGGCTCATGCGAACCATGATGCCAGACTTGGCCATCAAAAGCCATGACCTTGGCCAGGTCCAGGACACCCGACGGGCTGCGACAATGCCGCTCCTGTTTCAACTCTCGAAAAATTTTCCGATGAAAACTGTTTTGCGCCTGAGCACCCTCGCCGCCACCATACTGGCCCTGTCTTCTGCCTGGGCTGCTGATGCCGTCACCGCTGCGGCTGCCAAGGAAGAAGGCGCCGTCGTGACGGCCAGCGGCCTGATCTACCGCACCCTCAAGGAAGGCAGCGGCGCGAGCCCCAAGGCCAGCGACAAGGTCAAGGTCAATTACCGGGGCACGTTCCCGGACGGCAAGGAGTTCGACAGCTCCTACAAACGCAATCAGGCGATTGAATTCCCCCTGAACGGGGTCATCCCATGCTGGACCGAAGGAGTGCAGCGCATGAAGGTCGGCGGCAAGGCCAAGCTGACCTGTCCGGCCAGCATCGCCTACGGCGAGCGGGGCGCCGGTGGTGTGATCCCGCCCAATGCCACCCTGTTGTTTGAAGTGGAATTGCTGGCCATCAACGGCAAATAAACGTCGCCCCGGCGCCAGCCCCCCCTGTGGCGCCTCTTGACAAAGGTGCCCGCATCCCCAAATATGGCATGGACCTGCCGTCATGGGGGCGGCGGGCAACTACCAAGGGGATTCAAATGAATGCATTATTGAGCCGCGGCAGTCTGTTTGATGACTTTTTCCGCGATGTAGGTCCTGCGTTTTACATCAAGCCTTTGCATGGTGACCCGCTGCCAACGCCGACACAGATCAAGGTGGACGTGTCGGAAACACCGCAGCAATACACCGTGCAGGCGGAAATCCCCGGCGTGCCCAAGGAAGACATCCATGTCTCGATGGAAGGCAATCTGGTGACGCTACGCGCTGAAATCAAACAGCAAGACAGCACCAACAGCGACGAAAAAGTGCTGCGCAGCGAGCGTTATTTCGGCGCCGTGTCACGCAGTTTCCAGCTGGCCGCCGACATTGACCAGACCAAAGCCAAGGCCAAATACGAGAACGGCATCCTGACGCTGACCCTGCCCAAAAAACAGGCCGTCGGCGGCAGCCAGCGGCTGGCCATCGAGTAACACCCTAAGCCACCAGCGGGTCTTCCTGCATGGCTTCAATCTGGTCCTGCAGCATCTGCACTTGGCCCTGCCAGTAGTCGCTGGAGCCAAACCAGGGGAAGTTGATCGGGAAGATCGGGTCATCCCAGCGCCGTGCCAGCCAAGCGCTGTAATGAATCAGGCGCAGGGTGCGCAGGGGTTCGATCAGCGCCAGTTCACGCCGGTCAAAGGCGCGGAACTGTTCATACCCGTCCACCAGCGCACCGAGCTGGCGGGTGCGCTGCTGGCGGTCACCGCTGAGCAGCATCCACAGGTCCTGCACCGCCGGCCCCATGCGGGCATCGTCCAGATCGACAAAATGGGGGCCGGGTCCATGGGCACCGGGCACATCCAGCGGGGTCCACAAAATGTTGCCCGGATGGCAGTCACCATGCAGACGCAGGCACTGAATCGGCTCCACCTCCAAGCCATTTTGGCCGCTAGCCCGGTTCAAACAAGCATGATTAGCTATTAAATCAATAGCGTCCTGAGAAACTTTGGCCCACGCCGACTGCACATCCAGCGGCACCTTGTCGTGCGCCAGCAGCCAGGCGCGCGCGTCCACACCAAAGCTGGCCAGGTCCAGCGCGGGCCGGTGCTCAAAGGGCCGCGCCGCGCCCACCACATGGATGCGTGCCAGAAAGCGCCCCACCCACTCCAGCACCTCGGGGTCATCAAGCTCGGGCGCACGGCCACCGCGGCTGGGGCTGACGCTGAAAGCAAAACCGCCAAAATGGTGCAAGGTGTGTCCCTGCAATACCAGTGGCCCGATCACTGGTATCTCGGCGGCCATCAGTTCCTGGGAAAAGGCGTGTTCCTCCAGAATCTGCGCCTCATGCCAGCGTCCGGGCCGGTAGAACTTGGCCACCACCACGGCGCCATCTTCCAGGTGCAACTGGTACACGCGGTTTTCATAAGAACTCAGCGCGGTCTGGCGCCCGTCTCCATACAGGCCGATGCTGGCCAGCGCGTCCTGGACCAGATCCGGGGTGAGGTGCTGGTACGGATGCGCTGTGGCCGAAGTGTCATGATCAGGCATTGCTGTTAGCCCGCACTTCTTCAATGCTGGTCTGGCCCGCCAGCACCTTGCCGATGCCGTCCTGCCGCAAGGTGAGGAATTGCCCGCTGGCAAAAGCCTCGTTCTGGATCAGCTCGGAGCGTGCGCCGGTCTGGATCAGGCGGCGCAAGCCGGGGGTGACCCGCAGCAGCTCGTGCAGCGCCACCCGCCCGGACAAGCCGGTGCCCAGGCACTGGCTGCAGCCTGACGCACCAAAGCGTTTGAGCCCCCCCGCCTGGCCATACTGCGCCTGCCATTGCGCCAGCACCTCATCACGCGAAGGACGCAGCGCCTCAGGAAAACTGTGCAGATAGTCACCCAGCAATTCCTGGATGTAATCATCAGAAGCGGGTTCCGAGGTGCGGCAGTCGTTGCACCAGCGCCGCGCCAGCCGCTGCGCCAGCACCGCCAGCAGCGAATCGGCAAAGTTGAACGGGTCCATGCCCATGTCGATCAGGCGCGTCACGGTCTCTGCCGCGCTGTTGGTGTGCAGGGTTGACAGCACCAGGTGGCCGGTGAGCGAGGCTTCAATGGCGATCTGCGCGGTTTCGGCGTCGCGGATTTCCCCCACCATGATGATGTCGGGGTCGGCCCGCAAAAAGGCACGCAGCGCCATGGCAAAAGTCCAGCCGATCTTGGGGTTCACCTGCACCTGGCGCAAATCCGGCTGGGTGATTTCAATCGGGTCTTCGGCGGTCCAGATCTTGCGCTCTGGCGTGTTCAAGAAACCCAGCACCGAATGCAGCGTGGTGGTTTTACCCGAGCCGGTCGGCCCGACACACAGCACCATGCCATAGGGGCGGCTGACCGCGTCGCGCAACAGGGTGGCATTGGTCTCGGTCAGGCCCAGCTTGTCCATGGCAATCGGCTTGGCCGATGACAACAGCCGCATCACCACGTCTTCCAGGCCATTGGCCGTGGGGATGGTGGCAATACGCAGCTCGAGCCGGTGGTGGATGGAAAACTTGCTGAAGTCAATCTTGCCGTCCTGCGGCTTGCGGCGCTCGGAGATGTCCAGGTCGGCCATGATCTTCAGGCGCGCCACCAACGCGGCACGGTAGGTGTGCGGTAGCTCCAGATACGGCGCCAGCACCCCGTCCTTGCGAAAGCGGATACGGACTTTGGCCCGCCGCGGCAGCGTCTCGACGTGGATGTCGGACACCCCCCGGTTATGCGCCTCGATGATCATGGTGTTGATCAGCCGTACCAGGGTGTTGTCGGACTGCTCGATCTGCTTTTCGATTTCCTCGGGCGTGGTGGACAGTTCCATGGTTTCAAGCAGCTCGGAGGAGCTGATCAAACCATCGGCGGGAATGCTGAAGCCGGGCAGGTCTTCGCTGATGACGCCGCCGCTCAAGCCAAACTTTTCGTAGGTGGCGCGAATCACCGGCAGGATTTGCTGTTCGTCACCCAGCGTGGCAATCACCCGGCCCTGCACCAGAAACTCCAGCTCTTCCAGCATCTCACGCCGGGTGGGGTCACCCACAGCTACCACCGTCAGGTTGTCGCGTGCCATCAGCGGCATCACCCGCAGACGCTCGGCGGTACTCATGGAGATTTTTTGCAGGGCCGAGGCCTCGATCGGGAAATGCGCCACGTCCACCACCGGGTAACCCATCTTGCGGGCCAGCGCAATGTTGAGGTCATGCCGGGTCAGGAAACCCATGTTGACCAGCAACTGCCCCAACGGCACGGAATGGTCGGTTTTCTGCTTCTCCAGCGCCTGCTTCAACTGGCTTTCGTCGATGTAGCCGAGCCGGGTCAGCGCCTCACCCACGCGGATCATCGGCATCTTGGACTGCTGCTCCAGCGCCAGCATCAGTTGGTCCGGCGACACCACGGCGGTGTCCACCAGATAGTCACCCAACTTGCGGTTACGCAGATGTTGCTGCTCGGTGGCAGCCTGCTCCACCTGCTGCGGTGTCACCGCGTTTTGTTCAACCAGCATTTCCCCGATGTGATTGCCCAGCGTGAGACGCTGGAACGCCGCCCGCGGGATGAACACCCGCTCCACCGTGCCGTGGTCATCCTGCGGGGTGAACACAAACAGGCCGTAGGCCGTTTCAACATAACCCACCGTCAGGCCACTTTGGGTGCTGCCGTTTTCCAGGTGCAGGTGGTATTGCACCGTGGTGCGGTAACCCAGGATGTCGGCAAACTGCTCGGTGCTGACCATTTCCTGCGGGTGCAGGGGCTTTTTCAGGGTCAGGCGGCGAAACTGCGTGAACGGCAGCGGCAGCGGGGTTTTGGAGTTTTCGATCTGGATCTGGATGGTCTGCTCTGACGGCTGCATCGACACCAGCAGACAGCGCCGGATGGCACCGTTGAGACCTTCAATCTCACAGTCCTGGGGGGCGGTCAACAGTTCGGCAGCCGGGTACAGCGCATACGGCGGTGCCGGCCAGGAAAACCCCTTCTCCTTGGGTGCCGGGTTCAGTGAGTTGTCCGTGGGCAACAGGCTCAGCGCCAGATCATCCGCTGCGGTATTGGGTAACGACATGGAAGAGAACATCAACGCCCCTGTAACAATCGATCAGCAAAAAAAGTCGGCAGACCCGCGCGCCGGATCGCCGCCGCCGCCGCCTGGTGATCGTACTCAACCCGCTCGAACGTGAGTTCCTGCCGCTCGGTGTCAAACACGGCATACATCGCCCTGGGGTTGCCATCGCGCGGCTGCCCGACCGAGCCAATCGTGGCCAGCCACTGGCGGCTGGCGGGCACCGGAATGGTCAGGCCGGGTGGGCAGGTGTAGCGGCTCAGACGCTGGTTGCCACCGCGCCCATACAGGGTTTGCACGTGCACGTGGCCGCCAAACACGTGGCTGGCACCGGCGGCCGCAGCCAGACTGGCATCCACACTGGCCTGGTCCATGACATAACGCCAGGCGTGCGGCTCATCGGCACTGGCGTGCACCAGCAAACCAAACGGCAACGGGATCGTCATCGGCAACTGGTCCAGGAAGCGCCGTTGCGTCTCATCCAGCTGGGCATGGGTCCAGGCGGCTGTGTGTTCACCCAGGGCCTGGACCTCTGCCGGCGGGTTGACCGCCATGGCATCGTGATTACCCTTGAGCAGCCAGGCCCCCTGCGCCACCAGCAGTTGCACCTGCTGCAGCACCGCCACCGGATCACCCCCGTAACCCACCAGGTCCCCCAGAAAGGCAAATTGCCGGGCGCCGCGCGCGCGCGCATGCGCCAGACAGGCATCCAAGGCCTGAATGTTTGCGTGAATATCCGACATCAATGCCAAACGCATGGGGCTCCCCGGTGCCATCTAACCCCGTATCATGCCCGAATCCTGGGCCATTGCGCCACCCTTGGGACCCGCCTCTAAAACCCCCGCGTTTTTTACGGTAACGTGCTGCCACGGCACGCCCCTCCCCTGCCCTGTGCGTGCCAGGAGAATCTCATGTTTGACTACCTCATCATTGGTGGCGGCTCGGCCGGCTGTGTGCTGGCCGCACGCCTGAGCGAAAACCCCAACACCACCGTGGCCTTGCTGGAAGCCGGACCGGTGGACCGCAGTGTGCTGATCCATTGCCCGGCCGGCCTGGCGGTGATGGCCAAGTTCGGCCTGTCCGGCTGGAACCTGCACACCGTGCCGCAACCAGGCCTCAATGGCCGCCAGGGTTACCAGCCACGCGGCAAGGTGCTGGGCGGCTCCAGCTCGCTCAACGCCATGATCTACATCCGCGGCCAGCGCGAGGACTACGACCACTGGGCCGCCGAGGGTAACCCTGGCTGGTCCTTTGATGATGTGTTGCCCTATTTCAAGCGCTCCGAACACAACGAGCGCGGCGCCGACGCCCTGCGCGGCAGCGGCGGTCCGCTCAATGTGATGGACCTGCGCAGTCCCAACCGCTTTGGCGAGCTGTTTGTCCAGGCCGGGGAACAGGCCGGTTACCGGCGCAATCCCGATTTCAATGGTGCCGAGCAGGAAGGTGTGGGCCACTACCAGGTCACCCACAAGAACGGCGAACGCTGCAGCGCCGCCAAGGCCTACCTGACACCCAACCTGTCGCGCCCCAACCTGCAGGTGTTCACCGGCGCCCACACCACCCGCATCCTGCTGGAGAAAAAACGCGCGGTGGGGGTCGAGTTTGTGCACGACGGCCATCTGAAACAGCTCAAGTGCCAGCGTGAGGTGCTGCTGTGCGCGGGCGCCATCCAGTCACCCCAACTGCTGATGCTCTCGGGCATCGGCCCACACCAGCACCTGCTGGACAACGGCATCGCCACCCTGCACCACCTGCCCGGCGTGGGCCAGCACCTGCACGACCACCCGGACATGGTGCAGGTGGTGGACACCCCGCGCGAGACCGATCTGTTTGGCCTGTCCGTCACCGGCGGGATCAACACCGTCAAGGGCATGGTGGAATGGCGCCAGCACCGCCGCGGCATGCTGACCACCAACTTTGCCGAAAGCGGCGGCTTCATCAAAAGCCAGCCCGGCGAAGCCACCCCCGACCTGCAGCTGCACTTTGTCATCGGCAAGCTGATCAACCACGGCCGCACCACCACCTGGGGCCACGGTTATTCGTGCCACACCTGCCTGCTGCGCCCACTGAGCCGCGGCAGCATCCAGCTGGCCAGCAAGGACCCGATGGCCGCGCCGCTGGTGGACCCCAATTTTCTGAGCCACCGCGACGACATGGATCGCCTGGTGCGTGGCTTCAAGCTCACCCGCCAGATCCTGGCGCAACCGGCGCTGGCCCAGTTTGGCGGGCGCGAACTGGCCGCCACCGCCTGGGCCCGGACCGATACACAGATCGAACAGGTGATCCGCGACTACGGCGACACCATCTACCACCCGGTGGGCAGCTGCCGCATGGGGCCCGGCGACATGGACGTGGTCGACGCCCGCTTGCGCGTCCACGGTCTGCAGGGGTTACGGGTGGTGGACGCCTCCATCATGCCGCGGGTGGTCAGCGGCAACACCAACGCCCCGGTGATGATGATGGCCGAAAAAGCAGCCGACCTGATCAAGGCCGACCAGTCCAGCCAAATATAGGAAAAATCAGCCTCTAGCCCAGACAAAATAAGCATTTATAGCTATAAATAGCATAGCAAAAGATTGATCCCAACCGGTTCACCCGCTCCGGCGGGCAAGGGCAGGCCGGGTGTTTAAGAAATTTTTAGCAATGGCCTAAGGTTTTTGTAGCAAATCCTTAGGCAAGATTTAGCAACGCGCAGCGGGCGACATTTTTAGACTTCTTTCCACGGTTGCTGATGCATGGGGCATCAGCGCCCCCTCTCAACAGGGCCATGCGGCCCGGAAAGAAATCCACCATGAAACTCGATACCCGTGAAATCCAGGCCGTGGCGGCCACCCAGCCTGCGCGTTTTGACCTGTATGCCGACATCCACAAGGCCATGCGCGCCATGATGAGCGACGTCCTGCTGGCCGTGGGCCGCATGGACCCCGACGACGCGGAGGAACTCAGCCATGTCAGTGGCCGGGTGCTGGAACTGCTGGACTTCTGCGCTGCCCATGTCCGCCATGAAAACGAGTTTGTCCATCCGGCCATCGAAGCACGCTCACCCGGCGCCAGCGCCGCGCTGGCCCACGAGCATGAGACTCATGTGCAGGACATCACCCGCCTGCAGGCCGCCGTCGCCACCCTGTGCCGCCACAGTGGCAGCCAGCAAGCTGCCGGCGCAGCACAGGCGCTGTACCGCGAGTTGGCGATGTTTGTCGGCCACAACTTCACCCACATGCACGTGGAGGAAACCGCCCACAACACCATCCTGTGGGCCCGTTACACCGATGCGGAACTGCTGGAACTGCACGCCCGGCTGGTGGCCAGCATCGCCCCGGCCGACATGATGACCACCCTGCGCTGGATGGTGCCGGCCCAGAACCCAGCCGAACGCACCGCCCTGCTCAGTGACATGCAGGCCCACGCCCCGGCCCCGGTGCTGGAGGCCGCCCTGGCCCAGGTACGCCCCTACCTGAACGACCCGGACTGGGCCAAGCTCACCCGCAGCCTAGGGCTGGCGCCAGTCCCCGGCCTGGTCATGGTCTGAAGCGTCGGCGCGGCCACCGTCAGGCCACGTCCACCAGTTCCAGCGGGCGTTGCACCAGCAGCCTGAAGCGCCCGCGCCCGGTCTTCTGCGTCTGGATCGGCGCGCCGTGTTCGGCCAACCGGCGTTGCAGCAGCAGCAGGCGGGCATCGAGGTTGTCCGTCACATCCGGCAAGCCCAGCGCCGGGTCCAGCCGCAGTTCGCGGTTGGAAAACTCGGTGCGCCCCTGCTGCACATGGTCCGACACCAGTTTCCAGAAGATCGCCCCGGCCACCCCCTTGATCAGGTAGGTCTCATTGATGAAGATGCTGTCATTGACCCGGAAATGCCGCACCTGCAGCGGCGCCCCGCTGGGTGCCGGAGCGGGCGCCGCCGGCAGGGGTTCGGCTGGTGCCGCCTCGGTGCCGGACTGCATCAGCTGAATGGCCGCGCCAAGGTGACCGGCCACCGCCACCAGCACATCCTCGTCCTCGAAGCTGAACTGCAGGTCCAGCGGACTCTCGACAAACAACACCCCCAGCAGGCTCCCGCTCGACAGCACCGGCACGGCCAGCTGGCTATGGGGTTCGCGCAGCCCGGGGTAGGGAATCTCGTGGTCCAGCGCCAGGTCCGGCGCATCGGCGCACAGGCTGCTGCGCACCGCCCGGCTGTAGAGGTAGGCGCTGGTCATGTGCATGATGCGCACCGGGGTCCGTTCCCGCGCCGCCACCCCGATCACACCGTCACCCATGTCGATCTCAGCCCCGACGCCCGAGGTGGCATAGCCGGTGCTGGCCACGGTGTACAGGCGCTGGGTCACGGGGTCGAGCATCAGCACCATGGCGTGGCGGATGCCCATGAAATCGGTCAGTGACGCCAGGGTGGCGTTGAGCAGTTCGTCCAGTGCCGTGCACTGTGACAGGCGCTCGCTGCAATGGCGCAAGGCCGCCAGCAGGCCGCAGCGGCTGGGTGACGGCGGCAGCGCAGTGCCGGCAACGGCCTCGATCTCCTGCACCTCGTACACGTCCGACCCGAGCAGCCGGAACACACTGGCCATGCCGCTGTGGGAGGCAATGCCGGCCAGCTGCGCCTTCATGCCTTCAAACAGCGGCCCCGCCGTTTCGGTGCGCAGATACCGCAGGTGCAGCCGAAAAAATTCGGCAGTGACCGGGTGCAGCACCTGCAGGCAGGCATACGGATGGCTCAGGATGTTTTTGCGCGTCTTGTTGAAAAACTGGAACGACAGCGCGACGTGGCGTTCGTCCACGTAATACACCTGGGAAATATAGGCCACATTGGGCATGCCATCGACCGCGCTGGTGGTGGCCATGATGGCCGGAATCGCCCCTTCCAGACAGGGCCGGATCGACCCCAGCGCGGGGCCGTTCATGGCGCGGCTCCGCTGGCCGGCAAGGCGGCACCGGCCCGCGGTCCGGGGGTCTGGTCATAAGCCTCCTGCGGTTCAAAACTGATGGCCACCAGGTCATCAAGCTGCCAGTCAAACATGGCATGGGCAAAGCGGGCATCGATCCCGACCTTGGCCACCTCATGCGCCATGGCGGTCCGATAACGCTGCAGCAGCGGCTCGTCCGAGGCCTGCGCCGGCCGGATGCGGGTCTGCGTGGCCTTGACCTGCACGGTCTGGTGACTCAGCGGCTCGCTGAACACCACCGCAATCCGGCCGGTGGCAGCGACATCCAGCAGCAATTGGCGTGACTGCCGACGCGACAGGTAGACGGTGACCGAACCCCCATCTGGCGTGATGCTGCTGCCCATGGCCCGCATGATGCTCGGGCGCAGCTGCACGTCACAGGAGCTGACGATGGCAGAGACACCTTTGTCCACCATGGCAATGTGCTCTGGCGACAACAAGGGCGTGCGGGCGGTGGGGTTCATGGCTGCGCAGTATAGGAAAACTCAAGCGCCGTGGCGGGAACCAACGACTAGGCGCGAAAACGCTTGCGCGTCAGCGCCAGCGCCACCCAGAAGCCAGCCACGGCATACACCGCCAGCACCACCAGCGGGCGCAACCACTCGGTGGGCCATTGGTCCATGAACAGCGGGCGCACCAGCTCCACCGCGTTGGTCAGCGGCAGCCAGTGCGAGATGGTGCGCACCACCGGCGGCAGTTGTTCCAGCGGGAAGAAGATGCCGCTGAGGAACATCATTGGCGTCAGGAACAGCGTGAAGTAATAGGTGAAAAAGTCGTAGCCCTTGGCCAGGGCGTTGAAAATCAGCGCAATGCAGCTGAAGGTGATGCCCACCCCGAGCAACACCGGCCAGGCCACCAGGAGCTTGGGGCTGTAGCTGATGCCCAAGCCCAGCATCACACCCAGAATGGCGGTCACGGTGAACAGCGACTTGAACGCCGCCCACAACATTTCGGCCAGCACGATGTTGTCCAGGTTGACCGGCGCGTTCATGATGCCGTCCCAGGTCTTTTGCACATGCATGCGCGAAAACGCCGAGTACAGCGCCTCAAAACTCGCCGCCTGCATGGCACTCATGCAGATCGAGCCGCTGGCCAGGAACAGGATGTAGGGCACCTGCACTCCGTTGACCGTCACCTGACCCACCAGCGCCCCCATGCCATAACCAAAAGCCACCAGCCACATCAAGGGCTCGGCGATGTTGCCCACCAGACTGGGCAGCGCCAGCTTGCGCCAGACCAGCAGATTGCGCAGGAACACCGGCCACCAGCGCATCGAGAGTTCTGGCGCACGCCAGACAGAAGGGTTCAGCGGCGTGTTCATGCTTCCTCCCGGATTTGACGGCCCGTCAGCTTGAGGAACAAATCCTCCAGGTTAGCCGGACGGTGCAGGGTGCGCAGTTGCGGGTAGGCCGTCAGGGCCTGCATCAAGGGTTTGGCGTCCTGGGTGTAGAAAAACACCGTCTCGCCACTGACTTCGAGGCGCGCCGCCAGTGCCTTCAGGGGCGAATCCACCAGGCTCAAGGCCCCGCTGCCATACACCTCCACCACATCGGGTTCCAGGTATTGGCGGATCAGGTCGCGCGGCGCCCCTTCGGCGATCTTCTTGCCATGGTCCACCACCAGCAGGCGGTGGCACAGACGCTCGGCCTCGTCCATGAAGTGGGTGGTCAGCAAAATGGACTTGCCCTCGGCTAGGAGCAGCTGCAGGCGCTCCCACATCAGGTGGCGCGCCTGCGGGTCCAGCCCGGTGGTCGGTTCGTCCAGCAGCAACAGGCGCGGGTGATTGACCAGCGCCCGCGCCAGGCTCAGGCGCCGCTTCATGCCGCCGGACAACTCGCCCGGTTTGGCCTGGGCCTTGTTGCTCAGGCTGGCAAACTCCAGCAGCGCCGGAATGCGTTCCCGAATCTGCGCGTCCTTGAGGCCAAAGTAGCGGCCATAGACCAGCAGGTTTTCCGCACAGCTGAAGTCGGGGTCGAGCGTGTCCATCTGGCTCACCACCCCCAGCTGCGCCTTGATGGCCAGTGCGTCGCGCGGCATCTGCTGGCCAAAGGCGGTGATGACACCGGCATCGGGCACCGTCAGCCCCAGGCACATGCGGATGGTGGTGGTCTTACCCGCGCCGTTGGGGCCGATCACCCCCAGGCATTCACCCGGTGCAATCTGGAACGACAGGTCACTCACCACGGTGGCCGTTCCATAGTGTTTGTACAACCCCTGTACCGATAAAATTGGATCATTCATGGGCAGAATTGTCACCCAGCAGACCGACAACCAGCCGCCTTTTCTTTCAAACCCCTTGTTCAGGACGCGACAACGCGCAACGCTTATGACCACCCTCGGCACCCCACTCTCCCCCAATGCCACCAAAGTCATGCTGCTGGGCAGCGGCGAACTGGGCAAAGAAGTGCTGATTGCGCTGCAGCGCCTGGGGGTGGAAACCATTGCCGTGGACCGTTACGACAACGCCCCGGGCCAGCAGGTGGCGCACCATGCCCGCACCATCACCATGAGTGACCCCGCCATGCTGCGTGCGCTGATCGAAGAGGACAAGCCCGACCTGGTGGTGCCCGAGATCGAGGCCATCGCCACCCCCATGCTCGAAGTGCTGGAAGCCACCGGCACGGTACGGGTGGTGCCCACCGCCCGTGCGGCGCGCCTGACCATGGACCGTGAAGGCATCCGCCGCCTGGCCGCCGAAACCCTGGGCTTGCCCACCAGCCCGTACAAGTTCTGCGACTCACTGGCCGAGTTGCAAGCCGCCATTGACGGCGCCAATGGACAAACTGGCGTGGGTTACCCCTGCATTGTCAAACCGGTGATGAGCTCCAGCGGCAAAGGCCAGAGCAAGATCAGCGGCCCGGCTGATGTGCAAAAAGCCTGGGACTACGCCATGGCCGGTGGCCGCGTCAGCCATGGCCGGGTGATTGTGGAAGGCTTCATCGACTTTGACTACGAAATCACCCAGCTCACGGTGCGTGCCCGGGGCGCAGACGGCCAGATTGCCACCCATTTCTGCGAGCCGGTGGGTCACATCCAGGTCAACGGTGATTATGTGGAGAGCTGGCAACCCCACCCGATGAGCCCGGTGGCGCTGGAAAAAGCCCGCCACATCGCCAAAACCGTGACCGACAACCTCGGCCTGGGTCTGGATGGCCAGCCGTCCGGCCTGGGTATTTTTGGCGTGGAACTGTTCGTCAAGGGTGATCAGGTCTGGTTCAGCGAGGTGTCCCCCCGCCCGCACGACACCGGCCTGGTGACGCTGACCACCCAGGTGCAAAGCCAGTTTGAATTACACGCCCGCGCCATCCTGGGTCTGCCAGTCAATACCGCCTTGCGCAACCCGGGCGCCAGTGCCGTGATCTATGGCGGCGTCGAGGCCCAGGGCATTGTGTTTGACGGTGTGGATGACGCCCTGCGTGTGCCCAACACTGACCTGCGCCTGTTTGGCAAACCCGAGAGTTTTGTCAAACGCCGCATGGGCGTGGCGCTGGCCTTTGATGCCGACATCGAGGTCGCCCGCCGCAACGCCAAGTTGGCAGCGTCCAAGGTCAAGCCACGC
>NZ_JAQTWM010000135.1 GCF_028689305.1 Rhodoferax sp.
AACGAGGCTGGATTATGCGTGTGACGATGCCAGCCCCGATCTGTCCACCCCCATCCTGTTTCGCAGCGCCTAAATGCTGGCGCACGCTGCAACTGCGCAAGATTTGTCATGCTGCTGCTTCTAAACTGGCCATCCTGTCCAACCCATGAGAAACCACGCCATGAGCACCCCCGCATTCCCCCAGCATGTTGAAACCCTGCCGGATGCCCTCACCGTGATCGGCATCGAGCTGCGCACCCACAACCTGGAGGCCGCGCAGACCATTCCGCCGCACTGGCAGCGCTTCACCCAAGAGGGCGTGCTAGCCCAGATTCCGGCCAAGTGTGGCGACGACGTGTTTGCGGTTTACACCCATTTTGAGCACGCCGGCCGCGACAACACCGGCCTGTATTCGCTGGTCATCGGCGCGGCCGTAGCGGCAGATGCGCCGGTGCCGGCGGGCATGGTGCGGGTGGTGGTGCCGGCCTCGCCGCGTGCGGTGTTTGGCGTGGAAAGAAATCGCTTTGACCTGGTTGGCCCGGCCTGGCAAGCCATCTGGCAGCGCAACGACCTGGCCAAAACCTTCATCGCCGAATACGAGCAGTACCATGCCGATGGTGGCATCTCCATCTCCATCGGGTTGAACGCCGCCACCCCGCAAAAATGAGCCCGCGTTGTCCGTCATCAGGAGGATGTGTGAACAAGATCGATCTCAAGAAGGACATGAAGCCCTTGTACCAACCCAGTGCGCGGGATGTCACCCAGGTTGAAGTGCCCCCGCTGCAGTACCTGATGGTCGATGGCACGGGTGACCCCAATACATCACCAGCCTATGCGCAGGCGATCGAGGCCTTGTTTGCCGTGTCGTACACCGCCAAGTTCATGCTCAAAAAAGGGCCGCAAGCGCTGGACTATGCCGTCATGCCGCTGGAAGGCCTTTGGTGGGCCGATGACATGTCCGCCTTTGTGACCCACAACAAGGCCCAATGGCAGTGGACGATGATGATCATGCAACCCGCCTTCGTGACAGAAGACACCCTCACTGCGGCCATGGCCGAAGTCCGCCAAAAGAAGAAACTGCCCGGCGTCGACAGGCTGCGCCTGGAACATTTCACGGAGGGGCTTTGCGCCCAGATTTTGCATGTGGGCCCGTTTTCTGAAGAAGGGCCGACCATCGCGCGGCTGCATGCGTTCATTGATGCACGATCGGGGCGCAGGGGCAAGCACCACGAGATTTACTTGAGCGACATCCGGCGCGCAGACCCACAGAAGTGGAAAACCATCCTTCGGCAGCCGATGAACCCAAGCTAGGCTCAAACAATGAACAAACCCCACGGTTGGACCGATTACCAGGAGCGCCTGGGCCGGGTCACCGCCTACATTCACGACCATTTGGCAGAAGAGCTGGACCTGAACCGCCTGGCCGAGGTGGCGCACCTGTCGTCCTTTCACTGGCATCGGGTCTACCAGGCGCTGTATGGCGAAACCATTGCCACCACGGTGCGCCGCCTGCGACTGGCGCGGGGCAGCGGCTACCTAGCCAACACCGCGCTGCCGGTGGCGCAGGTAGCCGTTAAATGCGGTTACCCCAACGCGCAGTCTTTCACCCGTGCCTTCACTGCCGCCTATGGGCTCAGCCCCATGCGCTACCGTGCCGAAGGGGCGCATGTGGCCTTTCGCCAGGCGCCACACCAAGCTGCGGCGAACGGGGCGGCCTACGCGGTCGAGGTGCGGCAGGTGCCCGCCGTGCAACTGGCTGGCATCGCACACCGTGGCCCCTACATGCAGGTGGGGCGGGCGTTTGATGCCGCCTTCACCCGCATGGCGGCGCAGGGCCTGGCGTGGCCCGACATGCGCTGGCTGGCGGTTTATGAGGATGACCCTTTTGCCGTGCCCGAATCGCAATTACATTCACGCGCCGGCCTGAGCCTGCCACCCGGCGGCGTACCCCAGCCACCGCTGGAACCCTTCACCCTGGGTGGTGGCCGCTGCGCCGTGCTGCGCCACCAGGGGCCGTATGCCACGATGCGTGCCGCCTACCAATGGCTGTATGGCCAGTGGCTGGTGCAGTCGGGCCATGAGGCGGCCAATAGCCCGGTGTTTGAGGAATACCTGAACAACCCGCGCGACACGCCGCCGGATCGGCTGCTGACGGACATTTATTTGCCGCTGGTGGGTGGGGCTGAGGTTTGAGGCGTGATGGCTGGTTGGGCTGATAGGCGGGCTTGAGGGGGCAGCGGGGTTGTTCGATATCTATTCAGTATCTATTCATGAATGCACTGGCCACGCCACCGCATGTTGAAAGATTGGTAGTCATTTGGGCCTGTAGCCCAGTAAAAATATGCGCAAGCAGCTTCTATTTTTATAGCAACCAAGATGCCATCGTGGCGGCTAGTGCCACACCGAGATGCCCTCTTTGAGCAACGCTCGCACCATGGCCGAGCAGGCTCCTGGTGAATTGTTCAAAGTGTTCAAGGCGCTTGATCCCGCTCACGCAAACCATAATCCCGCCGCACTTCAGCCACGCGCAGCCGGTAGTCGGCAAACAGGTGCTCGATGCCCGCTTGATTGCCGTCGAACCGCAGGGGCGACACCGCTACTTTCGCCTGGCCGACCCGGATGTGGCGCAGTTGCTGGAAAACCTGATGGGTGTGGCCCTTCGCAGTGGTGCGGTGCGCCTGCGCGGCAGCCCACGCGCTGGGTTGGGCGCGCCGCGCCAAAGACTCGCGTGTGGTGCCGCTCACTGAGCCGGGGGAGTACGCATTTCGCCAGTTGTTCAAGGAGCCGGCTACACCACCACCCACTGCCAGCCAAAAAACACCGCCAACCCCAGCATGATGGTCAGCAGCTGTTGGCGCGTAGCCAGGCAGATGGCCACCGACACCAACGCAGCCACCAGTTGCGGGTTGCGCCAGCCCAGCTCCAGGCCTTGGCCATGCGGCGCCAGGATCATCGGCACGATGATGGCGGTCAGCACGGTGACCGGCACAAAGGCCAGGGCTTGCCGCACGGCGGGCGAAAACCGGATTCGGTCACCCAGAATGAACACCAGCGCCTTGATGGCAAAGGTGATCACCGCCATGCCAAGGATGGTCAGCGAGGCGCTCATGTGGCGGCCCCCTCGGTATCCACACGGGCACGCAGCCGGGTCAAGCCCATGCCCACGCCAACGCCCACCACCACAGCCGCCATCAGGCCCAGTTTGAACGGCAAACCCTTGAGCGCATAGGCCACACTGCCCGCCGCCAGCGCCGCGCCCAGATGGGGCACACGCGCCAATTGCGGCACCACGATGGCGATGAAGGTCACCACCATCGCAAAGTCCAACCCCAGCGTCTGCAACTGCGGAAACACCGCGCCAAAGGCCAGCCCGACCAGCGTCCAGACCTGCCAGTTGGCATACATCGACAGACCGGAACCCAAAAAATACCAATGCCCCAGCGCGGCCTGCGGGTGCTGACGGTAATAACTGTCCACCACGGCAAAGGTCTCATCGGTCAGCAAAAAACCCAGCAGCCAGCGCCAGTGGCTTGGCAAGTGCTGCACATGCGGCAGCAGCGCGGCGGCGTACAACATGTGGCGCAAGTTGACGATCAGCGTGGCCAGCCAGATCACCAGCGAGCTGGCCAGACCAGCCATCAGCCCCACCGCAATGAACTGGCTGGAGCCAGCAAACACGCCCAGCGACATCAGTTGCCCCTGCCAGGGCGCGAGCTGGGCCGTGCCGACCAGGGCCCCAAAAATCATGCCAAAAGGCGCGGCCCCCACCAGCATCGGCACGGTGTCGCGGGCTCCTGCTGTGAAGTGGGCGAAGGCAGTGGGGTGGGGCATCAAAAATCTTCCTGTCATTGAACCAGGCTGCATGGTAGACAAGTCGCCCCTGGGGCGCTTGTACGTTCTTGCGCTGATCAAGCCGAGGGCAAGGCTGCCAGTGCGGGGTTGAGCTGTGTTGGCATAATATGCCAATCTTTCCCCTAGGAGTGCCAGATGCCCACCCGAAACGTCGTGATTACCGCGCACCAAAGTGAGTTGATTGACCAGTGGGTTGCCGCTGGCGACTACCAGAATGCCAGCGAAGTTCTGCGCGAAGGTTTGCGGCTGGTGGAGCAAAGCAAAATCGAATTTGAAGCACGCTTGCAAGCGCTGCGGCAGGCAACTCATGTAGGCCTGGCGGACATGGAGGCCGGGCGTTTTGACAGTTTTGATTCGCCAGAGGCGTTGAGAGCGCATTTCGCCGCACTGGGCACCGAAGTCTTGGGCGCGTGATGACGCAAACCCTTTGGGTGGTTCGCACATCGGCTGCAGCCAAAGCTGATTTCAAAGACATCTTGCGCTGGACCAGGGACAGGTTTGGCACGCAGCAGGCGCAGGTGTATCTGGAAACCCTCACGCTGGCATTGGAAGACTTGTGTGCTGGCCCGCAAGTGGTGGGCTGTACATTGCGCAGCGACATTGGCCCCGATATTTACACCCTGCACGTCGCCCGAAAAGGTCGCCACGGGCGGCATGTCCTGGTGTTGCGGGCCAGACCTATGCAAGACCAGCCAGTGCTGGAGCTTCTTCGCATCCTGCACGACAGCATGGATATGAAACGCCACCTTCCTTGGCATTGAACCTGGGTTCTTGTCCTTTTACTATTATTTGTATAGCTGATTGCGCATGTATTACGCTGGCTACAGGCCTATTTTGCATATAAATCATGGTGCAAACCAAGCTGTGTGTTGTTGCGCTGTTCAGGCCAGTTGCTGCATCCAGGCCACGCTGGGGTAGAAGGCCCGGTAGGCCCAGCCGTGCTCGGTGGCACGTTCACCGGTGTGGATTTCGCCCGGATTGATGGCCGCAATACTGCCCACCCCGGCCAGACACAGCGTGCCACGGTAGCGGTAGCGCGTTGCGCCGGACTGGATCACCGGTATCGAATGCCCGTCATGCCAATGCGGGGCAAATTCCTGCGCGTAATACTGTGCCGTCAGCAGCTCGGCATCCGGCAACAAAGGGCTGCGCCACAGGCGGGCGTGATCGGGTAGTACGGTGGTCATGATCGAGGAAGGCAAGGAGGCCAAAGTATCGCTGGGCTCGTCCCATGCCTGGGGGCTGAAGGTGGGTGCATAATTTCGTCTGATGAATGCACTGGTCACCCACACCCCCTTCGCCGCCTACGTGGTGGTGCTGTGGGCCAGCGCCTGTGCAAGCTTCCCCCCTCCTGTCGCACCGCCTCCCGGCGTTGCCACTCCTGGCCCCTACCCGCCTAGCCGCCGGTAGAGCGCCTCGCGGGCTGATGGTTCAGCCCGCCTATTTCCTCAGCTTGGGCACCCTGACCACTGCGTCAGGTGCGTGTGCATTGGTGTGCCTGTGCTGGGGAGTTTCATGGTTTGATGACAGGAATTTCTCATGACTTTGGTTAAAACGGTCTGGACCGCCTATGGTCCAACGGCCTTGTTCGTGCTGCTGTGGAGCAGCGGTGCACTCTTCGCCAAATGGGGGCTTGCGCACGGCTCAGCCTTCGCCTTTCTCACCCTGCGTTTTGCGCTGGCCCTGCTGGTGTTGACGCTGGTGGGTATCTGGCGCAGGCGCTGGCTGCCCGCACCGGGGACGCGCCTGCACGTGGCAGCCACCGGTTTGCTGCTGGTGGGCAGCTACTCGGTCTGTTACCTGCTGGCGCTGGATCACGGACTCACGCCGGGCGTGCTGGCCACGGTACTCGGGGTGCAGCCCATGCTGACCCTGCTGCTGGGCGAGCGCCGCCTGGCCGCACGGCGCTTGGCTGGCCTGGCGTTGGCGCTGGGCGGCCTTTGCCTGGTGGTGTGGGACAGCCTGATGCAAGCACGCGTTTCGGCCTTGGGCCTGTTGTTCGCCTTCGCCGCCCTGGGCTGCATGACGGCGGGGGCGATGCTGCAAAAGTGCATTCACCAGGCCCCTGCCGATGTGATGCCCTTGCAATACGCGGTCAGCCTGCTGCTGTGTCTGGCCTTTTTGCCCTTTCAGCCGCACGGTTTTGAATGGGTGCTGGGCTTTGTGTTGCCGGTGGTGTGGATGGCGCTGGTGATCTCGGTGCTGGCCACCTTGTTGCTGTACCGGTTGATTCAGGCGGGCAATCTGGTCAACGTCACCAGCTTGTTTTACCTGGTGCCAGGCGGCACAGCGGCACTGGACTGGCTGGTGTTTGGCAACACCATGGCCCCTGCTGCGCTGATCGGCATGGGGGCCATCCTGCTGGGTTTGTTGCAGGTGTTTCGAACGCCCAGGGCATAGGTGTTCACCGCGTCGGTACCACCAGGATGACGGCCGTCTTGGGGGCGTTCTTGACTGATCTACCATGTTGTCATGGACCTGTTTGACGACCTGCCCCTTTCACCCGAGGACGCGTCCGTGCCGATCGCCCCGGGCGCGGTGCTGCTGCGTGGTTTTGCCCGCGCGCGGGAGGTGGCGCTGTGGCAGGCGGCTCAAGCGGTGATGGCCCAGGCGCCCTTGCGCCACATGCAAACGCCGGGCGGCCACACCATGTCGGTGGCCATGACCAATTGCGGCGCGCTGGGCTGGGTGTCGGACCCGCAGGGCTACCGCTACAGCACGCATGACCCGTTGTCTGGCCAGCCCTGGCCTGCCATGCCGGAGTGTTT
>NZ_JAQTWM010000044.1 GCF_028689305.1 Rhodoferax sp.
GGTGGGCGTCCATCGGGCCGCACAGGTGGGCCAGGCGGGTGTTGTTCGGGGGAGAAAACAGGTGCCGGATGATCACGTTGATAATTCCTGAAAGCGGGACGCGCGTGCGCCCCTGAAATAGTCCCCCCATGATAGGCAAAAAATGATCGGCAAGTTGACTGGCACGCTCGACAGCAAAAACCCGCCACAGGTGATTGTGGACTGCCACGGTGTTGGCTATGAAGTCCTGGTGCCGATGAGCACCTTCTACAGCCTGCCCGAGACCGGCGCCAGGGTCAGCCTGCTGACCCATTTTGTGGTGCGGGAAGACGCACAACTGCTCTACGGTTTTGCCACGGCGGCCGAGCGCGAGGCGTTTCGCGAGTTGATCAAGATCTCGGGTGTCGGGCCACGCACGGCCTTGTCGGTGCTCTCGGGCATGGGCGTCCAGGAACTGGCGCAGGCCGTCACCTTGCAGGAGGCCGGCCGCCTGATCAAGGTGCCAGGCATCGGCAAGAAGACCGCCGAACGCCTGCTGCTGGAGCTCAAGGGCAAACTTGGGCCCGACATCGGCGTGGTGGCCACGGTGGCCAGTGACGCCCAGTCCGACATCCTGCAAGCCTTGCTGGCGCTGGGTTATAGCGACAAGGAGGCTGCAGCCGCCCTGAAAGCGCTGCCCAAGGACGTCGGGGTGAGCGAGGGCATCAAGCTGGCGCTCAAGGCCCTGGCCAGATAACCCGGTTGCGCCCGGCTTTGGCCGGGCCGGGCAATAGGATAATCCACGACTGGTGTCCATCTTCTCCAACCCCGATAAGGAAATTCCCCGATGAAAGCATCTTGCTCCAAGGCCCTGAGTCTGACCCTGACTGCGGCTGCCACCCTCTCTTTGCTGGCTGGTTCGGCCCAGGCGGCCGACAAGATCAAGGTGGGCATGCTCAGCACCCTGTCCGGGCCGGGCGCCGGTCTCGGGGTGGACATTCGTGATGGGTTCAACCTGGCGCTCAAACACTCGGGCGGCAAGTTCGGCGGTCTGCCGGTCGAAGTGATCGTGGCCGACGACCAGGCCAAGCCCGATGCCGCCAAACAAACCGCTGACCGCCTGGTCAAGCGCGACAAGGTCGACTTCATGACCGGCGTGGTGTTTTCCAACGTGATGCTGGCCGTGGGCAAGCCGATTTTTGACAGCAAGACCTTTTACATCAGCGCAAACGCCGGCCCCTCCCAATACGCTGGTGCCGAGTGCAACCCGTATTTCTTCAATGTGGCCTGGCAAAACGACAACCTGCACGAGGCCGTGGGCAAGACGGTGCAGGACAAGGGGTTCAAGAAAGCCGCTTTGCTGGCGCCCAATTACCCGGCCGGCAAGGATGCCCTGGCGGGTTTCAAACGTTATTTCAAGGGCCAGATCGTCTCTGAAGCCTACACCCCGCTGAGCCAGCTCGACTACGGCGCGGAGCTCTCCAAGATGCGCGCCTCCGGCGCTGACGCGGTCTACATCTTCCTGCCCGGTGGCCTGGGGGTGAACTTCATCAAGCAGTTTGTGGGTGCCGGCCTGTCCAAGGACATGACCCTGTTTGGCCCGGGTTTTTCCGCTGACGAGGACGTGATCCGCGCCGTGGGCGAACCGATGCTGGGCATGTTCAACACCTCCCAATGGGCGCATGACATGGACAACGCCGCCAACAAGCGGTTTGTTGCGGACTTCCAGAAGGAATACGGTCGCCTGCCGACCCTGTATGCGTCGCAGGGCTACGATGCTGCACGTCTGATGGACGCCGCTGTGCGGGACGTCAAAGGCAAGATCGAGGACAAGGACGCAGTGCGCAAGGCCCTCAAGGCCGCCAAATTTGACTCGGTGCGCGGGGCCTTCAAGTTCAACACCAATCAGCACCCGATCCAGGACTATTACCTTCGGGTGATCACCAAGGACGCTCAGGGCCGCATCACCAACCGCACGCTGGGCACGGTGTTCAAGAACCATGCCGACGCCTATGTTGGTGAATGCAAGATGCCCTGAACCCCGGGGTGAACGCAGCGCATGACGGGCATATTGGTTCTGGAGCAGTCGCTCAACGGCCTGCAATTTGGCTTGATGCTGTTTTTGCTGGCCGCCGGGCTGACGCTGGTGTTCGGCATCATGGACATGATCAACCTGGCGCACGGCTCGATCTACATGGTGGGGGCCTACCTGATCGCCAGCATCACCGCGGCCAGCGGCTCGTTCTGGCTCGGACTTGGCGGCGGCGTCGTGGCCACGGCGGCGCTGGGTGCCGTGCTGGAGCTGTCGGTGTTGCGCCGGCTGTACGGCCGTGACCACCTGTCACAGGTGCTGGGCACCTTTGCCATTTTGCTGATGAGCAACGAGGCCGTGCGCATGATCTGGGGCGCGCAGCCACTGGCGCTCAATCCGCCTGCCGCCCTGGCTGGCCCGGTGGAACTGCTGCCGGGTTTCAGTTATCCGGCTTACCGCCTGTTCATCATTGCTGTCGGGCTGGCCGTGGCGCTGCTGCTGTACCTGCTGGTCACCCGCACCCGCTACGGCATGCAGGTGCGCGCCGGCGCCTCCAACCGCGAGATGGCGCTGGCCATGGGGGTGGATGTGCGGCGTCTGTTCACGGCCGTGTTTGCCCTGGGCGCAGCGCTGTGCGCCGTGGCCGGCGGCCTGCTGGGGCCGCTGCTGGCGGTGCAGGTCGGCATGGGTGAGAGCATCCTGATTCTGGCGTTTGTGGTGATCGTGATTGGCGGCATTGGTTCGATTCGTGGCGCCTTGCTCGGCGCCATGCTGGTGGGGGTGGTGGACACCGCCGGGCGCACGCTGATCCCGCTGCTGTTTGACCGGCTCATGGGGCCGGAGGCCGCCGCCAATGCCGGCCCGGCGCTGTCGTCGATCCTGATCTACGTGCTGATGGCCGCCGTGTTGTTCTGGAAGCCCCAAGGCTTGTTCCCGGCCCATGGCTGAGCCGACCTCTCACCTTTCCGTGCCCACCGGTCTGTTTGATCACCCCGGGCATCTGCTGCCGGGCCTGGTGCTGCTGGCGGGCCTGATCGGGCTGCCGCTGCTGGCGCAAGCCTGGGGCCAGGAGTTTTACATCGGGGTGGCCAGCCGGATCCTGATCTTTGCGCTGGCCGCCAGCAGCCTGAACCTGATTCTGGGCTTTGGCGGCATGGTCAGTTTTGGCCATGCGGCCTTTGTCGGTGTCGGGGCCTACACGGTGGGCATCCTGATGCAGCATGGCGTCAGTTCGGCCTGGCTGGGCTGGCCGCTGGCGCTGCTGAGTGCAGGATTGTTGGCTTTGCTGATTGGCGCCATCAGCTTGCGTACCCGGGGGGTGTACTTCATCATGATCACGCTGGCGTTTGCCCAGATGTTGTATTACCTGATGATCTCGCTCAAGGTCTACGGCGGGGACGACGGCCTGACATTGCCGGGCCGCTCACAGCTGGGCTGGGGGCTGGATCTGAGCCAGGACCGCACCTTCTACTACGTGGTGCTGGGACTGGGGCTGCTGGTGTTTCTGGGGCTGCAGCGCCTGCTGAATTCATCCTTTGGACATGCGCTGCAGGCCATTCGTGAGAATGAACAACGCATGGTGGCGATCGGTTTTGGTGTCTACCGCATCAAACTCATGGCGTTCACGCTGGCTGGTGCCCTGGCCGGGCTGGCGGGGGCGCTGCTGGCCAACCAGGGTGGTTTTGTCAGCCCGTCGATGATGCAGTGGAGCGAGTCCGGCATGCTGATGATCATGGTGATCCTGGGCGGTGTGGGTTATCTTTATGGCGGCTTGGTCGGTGCCGTGGTGTTTCTGGTGCTTGAAGAGCTGCTCAACACCGTCACCATCCACTGGCAGCTCGGGCTTGGTGCGGTGTTGCTGCTGGTGGTTTTGCTGGCGCCCAACGGCCTGCTGAGCCTGTGGCGCCGAAAGGCCGGTTCATGACCCACAGCACACTCCTGCATGTGGATGGACTGGTCAAGCGTTTTGGCGGTCTGGTGGCCACCGACCATGCCCATCTGTCGGTGCTGGCCGGTGAAATTCATGCCCTGATCGGCCCCAATGGCGCGGGCAAGACCACGCTGGTCCACCTCATCTCCGGGGCGTTGACACCCGATGCCGGGCACATCCATTTTGATGGCATGGACATCACCCGCATGCCCATGGCCGAGCGGGTCGGCCATGGGCTGGCCCGCTCCTACCAGATCACCAGCATTTTCAACCGCCTGTCGGTGCTGGACAACCTGGCGCTGGCAGTGCAGGCCCATGCCGGCCAGAGCTTGAACTGCTGGCGGCCAGCGCGTCGTCAGACCGAGCGTTATGAGTTGGCTGCCGAGGTGGCGGCGCGGGTTGGCCTGTCGGCCCGGCTGCATCGGCTGGCGGGCAATTTGTCACACGGTGAGCAGCGCCAGCTGGAGGTCGGCCTGGCGTTGGCCACCCGGCCCAAACTGCTGTTGCTGGACGAACCCATGGCCGGCATGGGGCCGGACGAGTCTGAGCGCATGGTGGCGCTGCTGCACAGCCTGCGCGGCGAAACCACGATGCTGCTGGTGGAGCATGACATGCCTGCGGTGTTCCGCCTGGCTGACCGGATTTCGACGCTGGTCTACGGCCAGGTGATCGCCTGCGGCACCCCCGACGACATTCGGGCCCACCCGCAAGTGCGCTCGGCCTATCTGGGTGAAGACGACGAGGTGCCGGCATGAGTGCGCTGCTGGAAGTGGACGGGCTGCAGACGGCCTATGGCAGCAGCCAGGTGCTGTTTGGCCTGAGTTTTGCCATTGAAAGCGGTGAGGTGGCCACCCTGCTCGGGCGCAACGGCATGGGCAAGACCACCACGGTGCGTTCCATCCTGGGGCTGACCCCGGCGCAGGCCGGTACCGTCCGCTTTTGCGGTGAACGTATCGAGGCACTGGCGCCGGACCGCATTGCCCGCATGGGGCTGGCGCTGGTGCCCGAAGGTCGGCAGATTTTTCCGAACCTGACGGTCAAAGAAAACCTGCTGGCCTTTGCCGCCCGGCGCAACGGGTCACCGCAGCCGTGGACACTGGACGCGGTGCTGGCGCTGTTCCCGCGTCTGGCCGAGCGCCTGCGTCACATGGGCAACCAGCTCTCGGGCGGGGAGCAGCAAATGCTGGCGATTGGCCGGGCCCTGCTGACCAACCCCCATTTGCTGATCCTGGACGAGGCCACCGAAGGCCTGGCGCCGCTGGTGCGTGAAGAGATCTGGCAATGCCTGGACCAGCTGCGAGCCCAGGGGCAGACCATTCTGGTGATCGACAAATATGTGCAGCGCCTGCTGCGGCTGGCCAATCACCACACCTTGATCGAGCGTGGCCAGGTGGTCTGGCAGGGTGACTCGGCCCAGCTGGCGGCTGACCCGGCGTTGTGGCAGCGTTACATCGGCGTCTGAGGCCGCAACCTTCCGGTTTTCTTTTTCTGGAGAAGCAACACCATGACCCCGCTGTACCGCGACTTTCAGACCCAGGCGCAGATTGATGCGCAGTATGACCCGGCGATCAAGCTACCTGATGCCGCCGCTCCGGGGCGGCATTACGTCGCGCGCTCGGCGCTGGCACGGCAGCAACTGCGCTGTGTGCTCGACGTGCCCTACGGCCCGACCTTGATTGAAACCCTGGACATCTTCCCGGCGGCGGTGCCCAACGCGCCGGTGTTCGTGTTTCTGCACGGCGGCTACTGGCGTGCGTTGTCATCCAAAGAGTTCAGTGGTGTGGCACTGGGGTTGCAGCCGCTGGGCATCACCACCGTGGTGGTCAATTACGCCCTGTGCCCGCGGGTGAGTCTGGACGAGATCACCCGCCAGGTGCGTGCCGCCGTGGCCTGGACCCACCACAACATCGCCGGTTATGGCGGTGACCCGGCCCGCATCGCGCTGGGCGGCCATTCAGCCGGTGCTCATCTGACGGCCATGTGCCTGCAAACCGCCTGGGCCGAGGACTATGGCCTGCCGCAGGACCCACTGGCCGCGGCCGTGCTGGTCAGCGGCATTTATGACATTGCACCGCTGCGCTACAGCTACCTGCAGCCGCTGATCCAGCTCGATGACGGCATCATCCGGCGCAACTCTCCTGCGTTTGCCGTGCGCCGCTGCGCCACGCCGGTATGGGTGAACTGGGGCAGCGAGGAAACGCCGGAATTTGCCCGGCAGGCTCACCTGTACCACCAGGCCTGGCTGGCTGCGGGCAACGCCGGTGAGCTGAGTGCCTTGCCCGGGGCCGATCACTACATTGGTATCCACGGCTTTGAACACCCGGACAGTGCCTTGAGCCAATGGCTGGCCGGACGGCTCGGCAGCCGCCCGGTCTGAGCCGGGGCGTTACTGCGCGTTGCGCACCGGGCGGCTGTTGGCGGGCTGGACCGGGCGGGCGTTGTTCGGGTAGAGCTGCTGGAACAGCTTGAGCTGCTCCTTGCTGATCTGGGTCGGCTGCTTGAGCACCATCCACAACACCCCTTCGGTGCAGGGCGGTGTGGTCAATGACCCGATGAACTGGTAATAACGCTGGTCCTTGGGCAGCAACTCATTCATGTCCAGCAGGCCACCGGGCATGCGCACCTGGTCGTTCACGTCCAGCGGCATATAGGTCCAGACCTTTTCCAGCAGCGGGTTGGCCGTGCCGGGCTCCAGCAGCACCGCCACCACGGCCAGCTGGCCTTCGGGATTCTTGTGCACCAGATGCGCCACCATGGCGAAGTTGCGGTTGTTCACCTGCTCTTCCGACGGGGTGTGAAAGTGAAACTGCACCAGGCTGTAGGTGGAGCCACGCACCGTCAGGGTGTTGTTGCCCTGCAGATCGACCTGGATGGTGTGGCCGTTGTTGACCACCAGCCCGGCGCTCGACTGGTAATTGAAGGCCAGTGGCTCGGCCGGCCCCTGCAGGGTGTTGGACTCTTCGATATTGATCGGCGACTGGCGTTTGCCGATGGCGCAGATGTTGAACTCGGGTTTGAGCTGGCCCCAGGCCTGCGGCCCGGTTTCGCCTGAATAACTCCAGTGCACTTCATCGTGCGCCGTGGCGCCGTGGGCCGGGGTGGCTGTTGGGTGGCCCGCCAGAGCGGCCGCCTTGGCCTTGATCTCATCCCGGCTGGCGTGGGTATTGACCGTGGGGGCATGCGGGGTTGCCGCCGCCGGGTGGGCTGTTGGCGGCACCGCCCGGGCCGGTGCGGGTGCCGGACGGGCGGCAACGGCGCTGGGGTGGGCCACGGCCGGGGCGGCGTGGGTGTCGGCTTTGGGTTTGCTGGTTGGCGCTGGCGCGGCTTCTGCCGCCTTGGTTTTGCTGGTACCGGAGGGACGGGCCGGGAGGTCCGTCACGATCAGGGTCAGCTTCTTTTTGTCGATCAACTTGTCGCGCAAGGCTTTCTTGAGGTCAATCGCCAGCTCGCTGGACGCGGCGGCAGAGGCGGCTTCAGCCTTGGCTGGGGCGGCTTTCTGGGTGGCAGGTTTGGTGGCGTGGTCTGCGGCAGCCGGGTCGGCGGCACGCGCCAGCGACCAGCCGCCGGCCCCCAGCACCAGCACCAGGCTGGTCAGCAGCACATGGTGCGGCCAGGCCGGGTGGGGCAGCGTGCCAGACGGCTGGCGGGGTGGGTCAAAAGACGGGCTGTGTGGTGTGCTCATGTGTGTTCCCGGACGCTGGTCCGGTTCAAGTTCCGTCTTATCTTATCGGAACAAGGTGGCGCGGGCTTGAGCGCGGGCCGCCGGGCGCTATAGTGTCCGCCTGAACCTGTAATCGAGCCTGCCGTGAGTATTCAAACCGACGATTTTGCTGCCGCCCCACTGAAACGTGTGGTGTCCAACGTGCCCGCCTCCCCAGGCGAGGAGGCCATCGAGCGGGCGCTGCGCCCCAAGTTGCTGGACGACTACGTGGGCCAGGCCAAGGCGCGTGAGCAGCTGGAGATTTTCATCAGCGCGGCCAGGATGCGTGATGAGGCGCTGGACCACGTGCTGCTGTTTGGCCCACCGGGCCTGGGCAAAACCACGCTGAGCCACATCATTGCCGCCGAGCTGGGCGTCAACCTGCGCCAGACCAGCGGCCCGGTGCTGGAAAAGCCCAAGGACCTGGCGGCCCTGCTGACCAATCTGGAAAAGAACGATGTGCTGTTCATCGACGAAATCCACCGCCTGAGCCCGGTGGTGGAGGAAATCCTGTACCCGGCGCTGGAAGACTACAAGATCGACATCATGATCGGCGAAGGCCCGGCGGCGCGCTCCATCAAGCTCGACCTGCAACCCTTCACCCTGGTGGGGGCCACCACCCGCGCTGGCATGCTGACCAACCCGCTGCGGGATCGTTTTGGCATCGTGGCGCGGCTGGAGTTCTACAGCCCCGAGGAGCTGGCGCGCATTGTCAAACGCAGCGCCGGCCTGCTCAACGTGCCCGCTGACGACCAAGGTGGTTTTGAAATTGCCCGCCGCTCCCGCGGCACACCGCGTATTGCCAACCGCTTGCTGCGTCGGGTGCGTGATTACGCCGACGTGAAAGGCGTGGGTGAGATCACGCTGGACATCGCCAACCGGGCACTGGCCATGCTCGATGTGGATCCGCAAGGTTTTGATCTGATGGACCGCAAGCTGCTCGAAGCGGTGATCCACCGCTTTGACGGCGGCCCGGTCGGGCTGGACAACATTGCCGCCAGCATTGGTGAAGAGCGCGAAACCATCGAAGACGTGATCGAACCTTACCTGATCCAGCAGGGTTACCTGCAACGTACGCCGCGTGGCCGCATCGCCACCTTGGCGGCGTACCGTCATCTGGGCGTGACCCCCCCGGCCCATCCGCAGGGCGGGGTGGATTTGTTCGGGGCTTGAGGTCTGGCCTGTTTTGTAGAAGAAATAGGGCTCTAGCCCGCGTGATATTTGGTGTTTAAGCTACTTTTTATGTAGCATTCGTTGAGCGCCATGGCGAACCGCCATGTGAACCTGGCGCGACGTTGGATCCGCATGAGGGCTTATGCCTGGCTACGCTGCGAAGCCTGGTAGGCCTCGATCAGCGGCAGCAGTGCCAATCGTCTTTGCAGACTTTCTGCAGACCACACCTCTTCGCGTTCGTAGTACTCGGCATAGACGCGCGCGTTGGCAGGCAACTGAACCCACGGCTGCTTGGAGGCGGTGAAGATGTGGACATCAGGCGGCAAGGCATCCGGGTTGTCCAGCGTTCCGACACGCACGAACCGGGTCACTGGGCCGGTCCCCGCGTAGTGACTCCAGACCGCCACCTTGCAGCTGGGGCATCGGGCGATCTTCTGACCTCTGCCGCTTTCGGATGGTGTATCGATCAATTCGGGCTCGACCCCCAAGCTGATGACGCGATCGGACTCGATCATGGCATTCAGAGCGAAGGCCGAGCCACTCTCGCGTTGGCACCAGCGGCAGTGGCAGCAGTGGACCACCAGCGGGGCAGACTCCATGCGGTAGCGGACCGCCTTGCAGTCGCAGCCGCCTTCGGCCTTGAACGGGGTGGGGTCGACTGGTTTCATATGGCACGACCATCAAAAGGTTGGACAGGGAGGCACGCAAGATCGACACCTTCAAGGCAACGAAGGTTGCTGGCCGCATCTTCGGGGGTCAGCAAGTGCAGCTTCTCGCGGGCCACGAACCACAGGAGCGAGCCTTTGCGTGAGCACATCGAGCAGTTGCAAGCCATCGCTGCGCCGGCCCGCCCCTGCCCGGAGCGCACCTCAGGCACTGATCTCGTCCAGGCTGCCCTGGTCCAGATGCTGGGTATCGGCCCAGCCGACCAGGGTGAAGCCGTCGGGGGTCCACAACAGCCGGTTGATGGCGGCATTTTTCAGCTCCCAGGTGCGTGGCGCCTGCAGCTCCTGCCCGGTGGCCAGGCGGTACAGGATGTCCATCACACCGCCGTGGGCGACCAGCACAATCTGGCTTCCCAGATGGCGTTGTGCCAGTTCAATGGTGGTGGAGCGAATGCGTTCGCGCATGGTGTGCAAGGATTCGCCGCCCGGTGGCTGCCAATGCGGGTCACGTTTGCGCCATTGGCGTGACTCGTCCGGCCAGGTGGCTTCGATGTCGGCGTAGGTTTTGCCTTCAAACTGGCCAAACCCGCGTTCACGCAGGCCCTGGTTGGCTGTCAGCGGGCACTGGCAAGCGTGGGCGATGGCGTTGGCGGTTTGCCAGGCACGCAGCAGGTCGCTGGCGTAGATGGCGTCAATCGGTTCGTCGGCCAGGGCCTGGGCCACGCGGCCGGCTTGCCAGACGCCAGTGGGGTTGAGCGGAATGTCCAGATGGCCTTGCAGGCGGGTGTCGACGTTCCAGGCGGTTTCGCCGTGGCGCACGGCAACAATTCGGGTGGCTTGCATGGGGCGACGAGGGTGTTTAGCGCGGGATTTCGATGTTGACGTTGCGCGGCCCCGCCGGCGGGGTGGGAAAGCCTTGCAGCGCGGCTTGCAGCATGGCGGGCAACACCGCCTCGCTGTCTGACCAGGGGCCTTCATGGCTGGCGCGGGTTTCATACACCACGACCTGGGTGTGGCGCTCACGCATGATCAGGGCCACTTCACGCCAGTAGCTGGTTTGGTTGTCCAGGCCGGGGAACAGCGGCGCATGGCCCAGGGCCACGCTGCCATGGCCGATCCGCCAGCCCAGATGCCAGCCCAGCAGGGGGCGCTCCTGCGCCGGGTTTTGAACACGCTGGCTGGCCGAAATCTGGACGCTGTAGGTGGCGTTGTGGTCATCGCGCACCAGCCCCACCTGGGCCAAGGCCTGCTCGGCCAGTTCTTCCAGCCGCTGTTGCCCGGCAGCGTCAGCCTGTTGCGATGGCAGCCGTTCAAAGCGGTAGTGGCTGCCGACGGGCACCGTGTGCGGCGCAAAGCTGTTGACCTGGTTGTCCACCAGCCGGGTGCTGGCGCAACCGGTAAGCCAAAATATTGCTATAACAATAATAGCTGATAGTGCTTTGTTCATCCGGGCTGGCGTGCTATTTGGCACTTAACTTTCGAGCATCAGCCGTTGCAGGCCAGGCAGCGTGGGTGCGGGCAATTCTTCCGGGTCAAACACCTTGTCGCCATCGGCGTCGGGTATGCCGGTGAGTTTGAGGCCCTTGAAATCGTAGCGCCGGGCATCCATCAGGTGTGAGGGCACCACGTTTTGCAGCGCGGTGAACATGGTTTCGGTGCGGCCCGGGTATTGGCGTTCCCACTCATGCATCATGCGCTTGATTTCCTGGCGTTGCAGGTTTTCCTGGCTGCCGCACAGGCTGCAGGGGATGATCGGAAACTCACGGTGCGCAGCCCAGCGGATCAGGTCTTTTTCTGCCACGTTGGCCAGCGGGCGGATCACGATGTGGCCGCCGTCGTCGCTGACCAGCTTGGGTGGCATGCCCTTGAGCTTGCCGCCAAAGAACATGTTCAAAAAGAAGGTTTGCAGCATGTCGTCGCGGTGGTGGCCGAGTGCGATCTTGGTGATCTTCAACTCGTCAGCCACGCGGTACAGGATGCCGCGGCGCAGGCGGCTGCACAGGCTGCACATGGTCTTGCCTTCGGGCACCACTTTTTTGACGATGCTGTAGGTGTCCTGGGTTTCGATGTGGTATTCAATGCCCAGCTTGCTCAGGTACTCGGGCAGGATGTGCGCCGGAAAGCCGGGCTGCTTTTGATCCAGGTTGACGGCGACGATGTCAAAGTGGATCGGGGCGCGTTTTTGCAGTTTGAGCAAGATGTCGAGCAGGCCAAAGCTGTCCTTGCCACCGCTCACGCAGACCATCACGCGGTCACCTTCCTCAATCATGTTGAAGTCGATGATGGCCTGGCCGACCTGGCGGCACAGGCGTTTTTCGAGCTTGTGGATTTCGCGCTCGATCTTGGGCTTTTTGCTGGCGGCAGGGGTATCCGCCGCGGCTTGGTCAGTGGGGGTTTCGGTGGGGGCGTCGGTCCAGGCGGCGTTCATGGCAGTTTCAGATCTTTGGGGGGGCAAGGCCGCAAGCGACCCGATTTTAGTGATTTTGTGGGTTTTGTCCGGCCAGCTCAATGCCACTGCCCGGTTTCCATGCGGATGGCCACTTCACAATCGTCAAAAATTTCCAGCTTGGCAATCTTCACCCGCACGCCTTTCACGCCGGGCAGCTGCATCAGGCGGTGGCAGAGTTTGCCGATCAGTGTTTCGAGCAGGTTGACATGTTCGGCGGTGCATTCGTCGATGATGATCTTGCGCACCTTGCGGTAGTCCAGCACGTGGATGATGCCGTCATCGGCTGGCAGCAGGCTTTGCGCGCCCAGGCTCAGTTCGGCGTCCACCTGGATCGGCTGCGGTGCTTCTTTTTCGGTTTCCAGAATGCCCAGGCTGGCGTCAAACCGCAGGCCATTGAGGGTGAGTGTTTGCTGGCCCAGGGTGGGCAGGGGTGGGATGGGTTGCGTGGTCATGGTGGTCTGGGTGAATGGCTCGGTGGCCGGGGGGGCTGCCCGCCGGGGTACGGGGTGGGCAGCCAGCGTTTGTTGCAACCAATCGGTGACCTGCAAGGACGCGGTCACGCCATCGGCCAGGGCGGTCTGGATGCAGGGATGCAGGCGCTGGCTGAGGTCACCCGCCAAAAAGATGCCGAGGGAGGCCAGTTGGGCATGGTCCGTGAGCGCCAGCGCCGGTTGGCTCAGGGCCGCCCAGGCGTCGGACTGCATCAGGCGGGCCCAGAGGGTGTCTTCCGGCTCAAAGCCAAACAGGACGGCCAGCTGGTCAAAGGTTTCGGTGTTCCCGGACGGGCTGAGGCTGATCCACTGGCCGCTGTCGCTGTGGTCGAGCCGCTCGGGCAGCGCCGTGCCGGTACGGACGTCTATGTGTGGCCGCATGGCCAGCTGTTGCTGCAACTGGGCCTGGGCACGCAAGCCATGGCGCGCCCAGAGGGTGACGCGGTTGCCCAGATCGTCCAGAAACAGCGCGTTTTCCACGGCGTTGTCGCCACCGCCGAGCAACAGCACCCGCTGTTGCCGGATGTGGTGGCGCAGACGGGTCAGGGCGATGGCGTCCAGCGGCTGTGGGCCCGTGGTGTCCCGGAAATACGGTGCAGGCCGGCGTGGGCGCAAGCCGGTGGCCAGCACCAGGGCGGCACCACGTACCAGGGTGTTGTCGGTCAGCCGCACCTGCTTGGCCTGCAGATCAAGCGTTTCAAAACGGGTGATCGTCTGGCCCAACCGCCAGTCGATGCCGGTCATGGTGGCCAGATGTTGCCGGTAGAGCTGGGCAAGGTCGGCGGTGGAGCGGTCATGGCAGCCCAGAACCCAGGACTGTTTCAAATCGAGTTTGTACAGCAGCGGCAAGGGTTGGGCCTCGGCCTCAATGAGGGTGCAGGGAATACCTTTTTGCGCCAGCCACGAGGCACAGCTGCAGCCAGCCGGCCCGGCCCCGACAATGATGACCTGGTTGGGGGAACCCCCGCTGGCGGGCGGGGAGGCAGTGGGGCCGATGGACATTCGGGGACAATCCGGGGGTTATGACAAACCAAGCAAGTTTAACGAGCGCGCTGGCGCAGCATATTGCCCGGGAGATTGAGCAGGCAGGCGGCTGGATCGGCTTTGACACCTACATGGCGCACGCCCTGTATGCCCCCGGCCTGGGTTATTACGCCCATGGCAGTGCCAAGTTCGGTGCCTTGCCTTACACCGAGCAGGATGGTGTCCGTGTGGCGGGCAGCGATTTTGTCACCGCGCCGGAGTTGACGCCGCTGTTTGGCTGGACCGTGGCGCAGCAGGTGGCCCAGGCGCTCCAGGTGACCGGCACGCAGGAGGTCTGGGAGTTTGGCGCCGGCTCGGGCGCGCTGGCTTTGCAGGTGCTGCAGGCCCTGAAGGCGCAGGGTGTGGTGTTGACGCGCTACACCATTGTGGACATTTCGGGCAGTCTGCGTGCGCGCCAGCAGGCCACGCTGGCGGCGTTTGCCGACCAGGTGCGCTGGGTGGACGCCTTGCCCGACAGTCTGCAGGGCGTGGTGCTGGGTAACGAGGTGCTGGATGCCATGCCGGTCAAGTTGCTGGCACGGGTCCAGCGGGTCTGGCATGAGCGGGGTGTGGCCGTGGGCGCAGTGGCAGCCGATGGCACGCCGGGGTTTGTCTGGCAGGACCGACCGACCGACTTGCGCCCGCCGCTGGCGATTGCCGGTGACCATGATTACCTGACCGAAATCCATCCGCAGGGTGAGTCGTTTGTGCGCACGCTGGGGGACAAGCTGGTGCGCGGGGCGGTGTTTTTGCTCGACTACGGTTTCCCGGAGGCCGAGTACTATCACCCGCAGCGCCACATGGGCACGGTGATGTGCCACAAGGCGCACCAGACCGATGGCGACCCGCTGGCGGACGTGGGGTTGAAGGACATCACCGCACATGTCAATTTCACGGGCGTGGCCCTGGCTGGCAATGACGCCGGTCTGGGGGTGCTGGGGTATTGCAATCAGGCCCGGTTCCTGATGAACTGTGGCCTGCTGGGCCAGATGGAAGTGGCTGACCTGCCAACCCGGGTGATGGCGCAAAAACTGATCATGGAGCACGAAATGGGTGAATTTTTCAAGGTGATCGGTTTTTACAAAGGGGAGCCGTGGCTGGCGCTCGGGTTTGCCCATGGCGACAAGACCCACACCCTTTGAGTCGGGCCGACCATCATGATTCGCTGGTTGTTGGTTGTTTTTCTGGTGCTGATCGTGGTCAATGGTCTCACGCCCTGGCTACAGAAGCTGGGTTTTGGCCGCCTGCCCGGTGATCTGCGTTTCAGGATTTTTGGCCGCGAGATATTCATCCCGCTGACCACGACCATTGTGCTGAGTTTGGTGGCGGCGGGGATTTCCCGGGTGCTTTGATGTTGTCACGGGTGCTTGATAAAGCCCCAAGTGCCGCTATCTAGTCTGCAGAAAGGGATTGCCATGACGGATTCACTGCACATTGTTTGCCCGCATTGCCACACCACCAACCGGGTCCACCTGGCCGATCTGGCGCGCGCGCCGGATTGTGGGGGCTGCCACCAGCCGCTGTTTGTGGCGCACTCGACGGCGCTGGATGACACCAGTTTTGACCGTCACATCAGCCGCAACCAGATACCGGTGCTGGTGGACTTCTGGGCGCCCTGGTGTGGGCCGTGCCGCCAGATGGCGCCAGGTTTTGAACAGGCCGCGGCCCAGCTGGAACCGCAGGTGCGGCTGGCCAAGGTGGATACCGAGGCGCATCAGGCGCTGGGGGCGCGTTTCAACATCCGCAGCATTCCGACACTGGCGTTGTTCCTCAACGGCCGCGAGCTGGCACGCCAGGCTGGGGCGATGGGCGCGGCCGACATTGTGCGCTGGGTCCAGCTGCAGCTGCAGCGGGCGTAATCACGCCGTAACCGGGCGCGGCTTCAACGTTTAGCATCAGGGCCTTTAGCAACATGGATGGAGTTGACATGACGCCAACGCGCCTGCCCAACACGGCACGAACCGAGCGCCCCTGGGGCTGGTTCGACACTGTTGCTGAAGAAAGTGGCTTCAAGATCAAGCGCATCGGCGTGGCGCCTGGCCGGCAGCTTAGCCTGCAAAAACATCACCAGCGTGCCGAACACTGGGTGGTGGTGCGTGGCGTGGCGCAGGTGACGCTGGATGAGCGAGTGTTTGATCTGGCGGTGGGGCAGCATTGCGACATTGCCGTGGGGCAGGTCCATCGGCTGGCCAACTGGACCACCGAGCCGCTGGAAATTGTGGAAGTGCAGTTTGGGCCGTACCTGGGCGAGGATGACATCGTGCGTTTGAGCGATGATTACGGTCGGCACTGACGCCCGTCCTGACATTTCGGTAGAACACACCATGCATTCAGACCAGACCCAACCCCGCATTGACGCTTTCACCTTGCCCGCCGGCAGCGCCCCGGTGGCCTGTGTGGACATTGGTGGCACCAAGGTGGCGGTCAACATCGTGGATGACCTGGGCATCCGTGGCAAGGTGGCCGAACCTACCGCAACCAGCGGTGCGCCAGATGCGCTGGCGCAGCAGATCATCCGGCTGATCGGGCAAAGTTGTGCCGCAGCAGGTGTGGCACAAGCGTCTTTGACGCGGGTCGGGGTGTCTTCCTGTGGTCCGTTTGTGCTGCGTGACGGGCTGGTCGAACTGGCCGCACCCAATATTTGCGGCGGTCTGGCTGGCAAAGCGCGGGGCCTGCCCAACGATTGGCAAACCGCCTTGCTTGAAGCGCCACTGCGCGCCGCCTTCGCCCAGGTGCGGGTGGAAAACGATGGCATTGGTGCGCTGGAGGCGGAGCGGCGCTGGGGCGCCCTGCAGCAGGGGGGAGCGCCCCTGGCCCACTGCGCTTATGTGACCTGGAGCACCGGCATTGGCACCGGCTTGTGTGTCGATGGCCGCGTGTTACGCGGCAAAAATGGCAATGCCGGCCACGCTGGCCACATTTTTGTCAGCGACAACCTGGATGCCTTGTGTGGCTGCGGAAATGTGGGTGATGTGGAGGGGCTGGTTGCAGGCAATGCGCTGGCGCGGCGTTTTGCAGCTGCAGGTTATCCGAGTGCTGCTATGCTTTTTGAAGCGGCTTATGCAGGAGATACACGGGCTGAGGCCATTATTGATGAGGTATGCCGGGTGATGGGGCGGATGCTTTACAGCCTGATCGCCACGCTGGACTTGCAGCGCATCAGCGTGGGTGGCAGCGTTTACTGGCACCACCGGGACTACCTGCTGCCGCGCCTGCGCGCTGCGGTGCGCGGCAAGCTGGCACCCTTGACCGACGGCTGCGAGATCGTCAGCGCCGGCCTGGGTGAGCGGGTTGGTGACTTTGGTGCATTGGCGTTGGTGGCCTGAAGGGTTGCCGACCAGCGCTTACAGCGCTTTCCGATAGGACAAAAATTCCGTCCGTACCGCGAGACGGTTGTACAGGGCTTGGGCAGTGGTGTTGGTCGAGCGGGTTTTCCAGTGCAGCGCTGGTGCGTTGGCCGCCCTGGCATGTGCTGCGACGGCTTCGATCAGCGCGCGGCCGATCCCCTGGCCTCTTGCCTGTGGTGAAACATACAAGTCTTCCAGGGTGCAGGCATCAGCCAGGCAATAACTGGATGGATGAAAGTAGTAATGGGCAAATCCGACGGGGCGGTCCGTGCAGGCCACCAGGCCGTGTAACGCCCCTTGTGCCTGCCTGATCCGCGCATAGGTATGTTGATGCACTTCTTCCGACAGGCTGGATGCGGTGGCCCCCACATAGTCCAGCCACATCTCGCGCCAGACCGGAAACGGCACGTGGGCGTAATCATGAAATGTGATGCTCATGACTGGGAGTGTAGTGAGCGGCCAGTCAGGCTGCTGGCTTGCGGGCGGCCTAGGGTAAATACCCACTTGCGGTGTGGTGTGAATTAATTAACAATTAATTAATTCGAGCGACATGGTGTCTGCCCGAATCAACCCGCACCGCTTGGCTCATCGGGGCTAACGGCGCAGACAAACAGGAGATCACATGTTGAAAATTTCCAAGCTGGCCACCGCTGTGGCCCTGGTGATGGCCGGCTCTGCCGCCGTGGCTGGTGAGGTGGAGGTGCTGCACTGGTGGACGTCGGGCGGTGAAGCCAAGTCGGTGGGTGAGTTGAAGAAGATCATGCAAGGCAAGGGGCACACCTGGAAGGACTTTGCGGTGGCTGGTGGTGGCGGTGACAACGCCATGACCGTGCTCAAGAGCCGTGTGGTGGCCGGCAATCCGCCCGCTGCGGCCCAGATCAAGGGGCCTGGCATTCAGGAATGGGCTTCGGAAGGTGTGCTGGCCAATCTGGATGCCACCGCCAAGGCCGAGAAGTGGGACAGTCTGCTGCCCGCCGTGGTGGCTGATGTGATGAAGTACAAGGGCAATTATGTGGCGGCGCCGGTGAATGTGCACCGTGTCAACTGGATGTGGGCCAATGCCGCTGTGTTGAAAAAAGCAGGTGTGGCTGGCGCCCCCAAGACCTGGGACGAGTTTTTTGCTGCGGCCGAAAAAGTCAAAAAGGCCGGCCTGATCCCGGTGGCCCATGGTGGCCAGAACTGGCAGGACTTCACCACCTTTGAATCGGTGGTGCTGGGGGTCGGTGGCGCCAAGTTCTACCAGGACGCCCTGGTCAAGCTGGACCAAAAGGCCCTGACCAGCCCGACCATGACCAAGTCGCTGGAAACCTTCCGCAAGATCAAGGGTTATACCGATGCGGCAGCGCCCGGACGGGACTGGAATCTGGCTACTGCGATGGTGATCCAGGAAAAAGCCGCGTTCCAGTTCATGGGTGACTGGGCCAAGGGTGAGTTCACTGCGGCTGGCAAGGTGCCGGGCAAGGACTACATCTGTGCTGCGGCGCCTGGCACGGCCAACGCCTATACCTTCAATGTGGACTCATTTGCCATGTTCAAGCTCAAGGACGCGGCGGCGCAGAAAGCCCAGGCCGACCTGGCTGCTGCGATCATGGGGCCGGAGTTCCAGGAGGTCTTCAACCTGAACAAAGGTTCGATTCCAGTACGCCTGAACATGAGCATGGCCAAGTTTGACGATTGCGCCAAACTCTCGACCAAGGACTTCGTGGCGACCTCCAAGAGCGGCGGCCTGCTGCCCTCCATTGCCCACGGCATGGCGGTCAAACCCGCGGCAGAGGGCGCCATCAAGGACGCCGTCAGCCAGTTCTGGAATGACGACAAGATCTCGGTGGCTGATGGTGTGAAAAACATCGCCAAGGCGGCTGCCACCAAGTAAACGCGGCGCGAGCGTGTTTCCCCATCCGCGGATGCGGGTGGGGCTTTTTGTTGTCTCAGGTGTGGCTGGAGACGCCATGAAATCATTTGAAAACGTGTTGCCCAAATTGGTGCTGGCGCCGGGTTTTGTGCTTGGTTTTGCCTTCATCTACGGGCTGATGATCTGGAATGGCGTGTTGTCCATGACCAACTCGCGCATGTTGCCCAACTACGATGAGTTTGTCGGGTTGGCGCAATACGCCAACCTGTGGGACATGGACCGCTGGTATGTGGCGCTCAGGAATCTGGGCATTTTCAGCGTGTTGTACGTTGGCGGCTCCATGTTGCTGGGCATGGTGCTGGCGATTTTCCTGGACCAGAAAGTACGCGCCGAAGGGGTGCTGCGTACCATTTATCTGTATCCCATGGCCTTGTCGTTCATCGTGACGGGTACCGCCTGGAAGTGGATTTTGAATCCCAGCCTGGGGCTGGAAAAGCTGATGCACGACCTGGGCTGGAGCCGCTTCAGTTTTGACTGGCTGGTGCAGAGCGACACAGCCATCTACTGCGTGGTGATTGCGGGCATCTGGCAGTCCGCCGGCTTTGCCATGGCCTTGTTTCTGGCCGGCCTGCGGGGCATTGACGACAGCATCATCAAGGCGGCGCAGATCGATGGCGCCTCGCTGCCACGCATTTATTGGCGCATCATCCTGCCGATTCTGCGCCCGGTGGTGTTCTCCACCATTCTGGTGTTGTCTCATCTTTCGATCAAGGCGTTCGACCTGGTGATGGCACTCACTGCCGGTGGCCCCGGTTTTGCCTCGGATGTGCCGGCCACCTTCATGTTCACCATGAGTTTCACCCGCGGCCAGATTGGTCTGGGGGCGGCCAGTGCCACCATGATGCTGGCCACGGTGGCGGCGATTGTGGTGCCCTACCTGTACAGCGAGCTGCGCTCCAAACCGCACGAAAGGTAAGCCATGAACGCAAAACAACTGGGTCGGGTGGTGGTGTATGGTGTGCTGCTGGTTGCGGCTTTCTTCTTCCTGGCGCCGCTGTATGTGATGTTGGTTACCTCGTTCAAGGCGGCGGACGAGTTGCGTGCCGGCAACCTGCTGAGCCTGCCGCAGGCACTGAATTTTGAGTCCTGGCGGCTGGCCTGGTCGAGCGCCTGTACCGGCGTGGACTGCCGTGGGTTGCAACCGTATTTCTGGAATTCGGTGGCCATGGCGGTGCCGGCGGTACTGATCTCCACGGCTTGGGGCGCGGTCAACGGTTATGTGCTGTCGATGTGGAAGTTCCGCGGCAGCGATGTGTTGTTTGGTTTCCTGTTGTTTGGCGTGTTCATGCCATTCCAGGTGGTGCTGCTGCCGATGAGCCAGGTGTTGGGGTTTCTGGGCCTGTCCAGCTCGATTGCCGGGCTGGTGCTGGTGCACTGCCTGGCCGGCATGGCTGGCACCACGCTGTTTTTTCGGAATTACTACACCGCCATCCCGCGTGAGCTGGTCAACGCTGCGCGCATGGATGGGGCCGGGTTTTGGCGTATTTTTGTGCGCATCGTGGTGCCGATGTCCACGCCTATTTTGATGGTCACGCTGATCTGGCAGTTCACCAACATCTGGAACGACTTCCTGTTTGGTGTGGCCTTCAGCGGTGCCGACAGCAAGCCGATCACGGTGGGCTTGAACAACATGGCCAACACCACCAGCAGCGTCAAGAATTACAACGTGGACATGGCTGCGGCCATCATCGCCGGACTACCCACCATGCTGGTGTATGTGCTGGCGGGTCAGTATTTCGTCAAAGGTCTGACTGCCGGTGCGGTCAAAGGATAAACACATGGCAGCTTCACTTCACATCGCGGGCATCCGCAAGGTCTATGGCAAGGGCGACCGGGCCGTGGAGGTCCTCAAGAAAATCGACGTTGAGGTGGCCCCGGGCGAGTTTCTGATCCTCGTTGGTCCCTCGGGTTGCGGCAAGTCCACCCTGCTCAACATCATTGCCGGTCTGGAGGACCCCACCGAGGGTGAACTCAGGATCGCTGGCAAAAACGTCATCGGTGTCGCACCGGCCCAGCGCGACATTGCCATGGTGTTCCAGAGTTACGCGCTGTACCCCACCATGAGCGTGGCCGACAACATCGGCTTTGCGCTGGAAATGCGCAAGGTGCCGCTGGAGGTGCGCCAAAAACGCATCAAGGAAGTGGCCGCCATGCTGCAGATCGAACACCTGCTGGACCGCCGTCCGGCGCAGCTTTCGGGCGGGCAGCGTCAGCGTGTGGCCATGGGGCGGGCCCTGGCGCGTGACCCGCAGCTGTTTTTGTTTGACGAGCCGCTCTCCAATCTGGACGCCAAGTTGCGGGTGGAGATGCGCGCCGAGATCAAGCGTTTGCACCTGTTGTCGGGCATCACCACCGTGTACGTGACGCATGACCAGATCGAGGCCATGACCCTGGGCAGCCGCATTGCGGTCATGAAAGACGGCATCCTGCAGCAAATCGGCACGCCGGACGACATCTATCGCCGCCCGGCAAACAGTTATGTGGCCGGGTTCATTGGTTCGCCTACTATGAATTTCATAGCTGGCCAGGCAAGCGGAACGCGGGATGAGGCCGTATTTTCCTTTGAAGGCGGCGCATTGCAGCTGCCGTGCCCGGCCACTGGTGCGGTCACGCTGGGCCAACGTCCCGAGCACATTCACCTGGACCCGGACGCCGCCTGGCGCGGTGAGGTGATTCTGGTGGAGCCGACCGGAGCCGATACCTATGTGGTGGTGAAAACCGCCGCTGGCCTGATCACGGTACGCACCCCACCGAGCACGTCGGTGGTGATGGGGGAACACGTCGGTCTCTCGGTCAGTGGCCGGCACAACAACTGGTTTGACGTGCACAGCGGTTTGCGGCTGGAGTAGTCGAGTCACCCTCTTGGGACCGTGCCTGAGTCGGGTGCGTACCGGTCAATACCCTTCAATGCGAGTGTGTCCTGCGCCGCTGGAGCCACTGTTTTGCGCCCAGCTGGCGGGGTCGGAATCCACCACGGTGTAATTGCCGGCAGGGAGCTGGAGATTGGGCCGGGCGGTCCAGTAGGCATTGGGCACGCCACCTTGCCCCGGGGTGCCGGTCGTGGGCCAGGGGCCGTAGACATGGCCGGAGGCATCACGCAGCGAGATCGTGCCAGTGCGGGCACTGCCGCGTGCGTTGTTCCAGTGGTAGTTGACGATGCTGGTGATCGTGGCCGGACGGCTCAGATTGAAGGTGGTGGGCCGGGTTGGCAGGTTGTAGACCCCTGAGATATTGCCGTTGTCGTAGAGCACTTTGGGTGCTGACGGTTGAACGGGCAATGACGGTTCGATGGAGGTGTAGGAACGCCCCCCCGGGTCAACCGGCACTGGGGTTGGCCTGGGCGGCTGCACCGGGGTGACCTGGGTTTGCAGTGTGCGTTCCAGCATCTGGATGTGGCTCTGCAAGGCTGGGTCAGAGACAAGCATCAGACTCTCACGGTATTTGGCGATGGCCCCAGCGAGCTGGTTCTGGCGTTGCAGGGCCTCACCCTCAGCGCGCAATTGCTGGGCACGGGTCTTGGCTTGTTGCTCGGTTTGGAGCTGGCGTTCCAGCGTCTGGATGTGTTGCTCCAGTTTGGGGTCTGGCAGCAACCGCAGGCTGTCGCGGTATTTGGTGATGGCCCCAGCGAGCTGGTTCTGACGTTGCAGGGCCTCACCCTCGGCGCGTAATTGCTGGGCCTGGGTCTTGTGGTGCTGCTCGGTTTGGAGCTGGCGTTCCAGCGTCTGGATGTGTTGCTCCAGTTTGGGGTCTGGCAGAAGCCGCAGGCTGTCGCGGTATTTGATGATGGCCCCAGCGAGTTGGTTCTGACGTTGCAGGGCCTCACCCTCGGCGCGTAATTGCTGGGCCTGGGTCTTGGCTTGCTGCTCGGTTTGGAGCTGGCGCTCCAGCGTTTGGATGTGTTGCTCCAGTTTGGGGTCGGGCAGCAGCTGCAGGCTGGCACGGTATTTGGCGATCGCCTCGGCAAGGCGTTTTTGTTGTTGCAGGGCCTCGCCTTCGGTGCGCAGGCGTTGGGCTTCGGTTTGCCGGGCCTGCTGTTGTTTGATGGTTTGCTCCAGTTGAGCCACATAGGTTTCGCGCTCGCGTTGACCGGGTGCGCAAGCCAGGTTTTCCTTGAAACGCGCCAGTGCCTCGGGCAGTTTTTTGGCGTCGAAAAGCACCTTACCCTCTGTCCATTTGGCTTCACAGGCTGCTGCCTTCTGCTGCACTTCCTTTTGTTTTTGCTGAACCGAATTGGTCAGCGCAGCAAACTGTGCACGCCGTGGGTCGGTTGGGGCAAACAGGGTCTGTCGTTTGATCAGGTCTGCCGTCAGGGCAGATAGCCCGCTGCCGTCCGCGGGAATACCTTTGGCCAGATTGGCTTGACTGGTGGCCAGGAACTGCATCGCCTGGGTTTGTTGGTCACCCAGTTGCTTGGCCTCCTGGAGTTTCTGTTTGGCCTCCTGATCAGACGGCAGCAACCGCACCGCTTGTTCCAGACGTTTGACGGCGGTGGCCTGGTCTTTTTGTTTCAGGGCGTCGGCCCCGATCTTCTTGAGACCTTGTCCAAACTGGTTGATGACCGGCGCGGCCAGGTCTTTGTCGGTCGCCGCGACTGCATCAAGAATGCTCAAGGCCTCATCAATCTTGTTTTGCCCCCAAAGGGCGCGTGCCTGCTCCAGCTTCTTGCTGGCCTCATCTTTTTGTTTGCCTTTAGTGATGTCAGACTGTGACACGGTCACGCTCAAAGAGGCGCTGCCAGAACCCAGATCGGCACCTTCGCTGTTCTTGACCGCCGCCGTCACCGTGTAGCTGCCCGTCTTGGAGCAAGTGACACCGGTTTCGCGTGAGGCCGGCGCCGTCAGGACGCAGCCATCGGGCGCTATCGTCCACTGGTAACGGAGCTCTTGTTTCAGATCGGGCGTCACTGACACCGAAAACTCGACCCGCTGGCCTTCTGCGATCTGCTGGCCGACCGGGACCAGCCCCACCCCTTCTTTCCAGACCATGGGTGCCGGGCCGGCGATCTTGGGCCCGGTGACATTGATGACGGGTTTGGCCGCCAGAATGGTGATTTTTTCAACACCCAGCTCGTCCCCCCCGTCCTTGGCCTTGGCGTGAACGGTGACCGTGGTGGGCTTATCCGATTTGGGCTTGAAGGAATATTGCCGACTGTTGGGCACATTGGGGACCGGGCCCGCATTGTTGGTTTCGCCAGCGATCTCCCACCAGAAGGACAACATGTCGTCGCTCATCTTGGGTTGCTCCTGCACCGTGAGCTTGATCTCTTGGCCGACCAGCGCTTCTTTGGGCGCTGCGGTGAGGGTCAGCTGGGGCTTGACCACCTCCATCATGATCTGCTCAGACTCACCCACGGTCATTTTTCGGCCATCGGTTTCTTTGAGAACCGTAACCCACACCGGAATGGTGCCAAGTTTGCCAAAGGTGGCTGAATTGCGCGACTGTGCACCGCCTTTGGTTTCAAAAGTCGGATTTTTGAGCCCGCCAAACGAGGCGTCGGGGTTGTGCTCCCACAGGTAGGAAAAGCTGCCGGCGGCGGCTTTATCACCCGACATGACCTCGGCCAGGAAGCTCACGTTGCTGCCCACGGGAACACGGTTTTCCTTGGGCTTTTCCTGAGTCAACTTCACTTTGAGTGCGGTACATTGAATCGTCAGGTTGTCAGAGGCCGTGTCCCCGTCGGCATCCGTGACGGTGACCGAGGCCTGGCAGGCCTGGCATGAACGGGTATTGACCACTTTGGCGCTGCCGTCCTTGGGGTCCTGGGCACAACCACCCCAGTTCCATTTGTAGCCGCCGCTGCCCTCGCTGGTGTCGGCAGTGAGTTCCACGATGTCGCCAAAATCGGCGGGGTTTTTGGACGCCTTGATCTTGACTGCCAGCGGCTGTTTGTATTTCTTGTTTTCGTCCTTGGCAAGTTTGTTGGCTTTTTCTGCGTCGTAAGTGTCTTTGCCATACGCTCCTTCCCAGCAACCCTTGGCGCATTCACTCGACGAGTTGAAGAAGTGCCGCCGCGAGCAGCCCCAGGCCCCGATACCGCCGATGCACGGGCCTGAACTCTTGCATTCGGGCACGGTTTTCTGTTCCGGGTCGTACCAGACGCCGATGTGCCCAGCCCAGCCGCTGGAGCAACGGCAGAGGCAATTCAGATAGGCGTTTTTCTTGTCTTCTTCACTGGGTGGTGGGGTGCAGCCGCGTTCCAGTTCAGGCTTGCCGCGTTCGACACAAGCCGCAGGTTTGGTCGCGACGACACTGCGTGTCTGCTTCTTGGTGGCACGACTGCATTCACCCCATTCGGTGTAGTCGTAGCTGCAACTCGGTGCGGTCTTGGTCGGTGTGGACCCCGCAGCGGAAGTGCTTGTGGTACCGTCTGCCGGGTCCTGGCCGGTCACGGGAACATCGGGCTTTTTCGGTGTATCCGGCTTGGCTTTGACCTGCACACGGTGTTGCGCCGAGCCTGCGCTGACCCACTGCGAGCCGACTTGGCGCTGAACCTCGGCCCGCAGCACATGGTAGCCCTCGCTGGTGGTGCTGAAACTGATGCTCTCGCCCTGGCCCAGACTGCGCTGGTTGGTCTCATCACGCCAGAGCAGGCGCAGTCCGCTACGCTCAGCCTCCTTGAGCCCCAAAATGCTGGCGCGCAAGCTGATCGGGCTGGCGACTTCGGCAAGATTGGGCCCTTGAATGACGAGCTGCAAGGTACTGGCGGCGACGGTGATGCTGGCACTGGTTTCCCCCAGCCGGATCAGTTGCCCATTGGCAGCACGCACCAGCAAGGTCACTTTGATGGTGGCACTGCCCGAGGCCGGTGCGGTGACCACGTTTTTGGCCTGATCCGTCTGGTTGGCCTGGCAGTTGTTGCAGCTCCACTGGTAGCTGAAGTCATGCTCGCCACCCCAATACGCTTCAGGGATGAGGGCTTCGGCGGCGAGTTTCTCGCCAGGGCGCACCGTTGTGGCAGACAGGGCCAGCTGCAGGAAACCGGCGGGCACCTGCACGGGAACGGACACCGACAGGGTGCCGACCGCCCCCTTGGGGCCACCGCTGGCTTCCTGTGACAGGCGCTCAACCCGGACCATCAGGTTCACTGGCTCTGGCCGGTACGTCGTGAAGTTGAGCTGATAGTCGGTGTTGTTGGGGCGGAAGGTGCCGCCTGGAATGGCCAGCCAGTTGAGTTTGAGGTTCCGGTCTGTTCCGAGTTTCTGTAAGGTCGGATCATTCAGACGCAAGGAAACGGACGCACTCTGGCCAAGGATCAGTGGCGTTTGTCCCACCAGCAATTGCGCGCCCGTGTCCAGCTGCCGTTGAAACTCCGCGCTTTGCCCATACAGCAGTTTGACTCTTTCAAGGGCTGCGGCGTAATCTACAAAGAAAGCCGATCCTTCGGCGTGGTCTGCTTGTTCAATGGCGTCAAGCCCGGCCTGGGCGACAAAGGCCACGCTGCCCAGAATGTCAAAGGCCTGGCGGTCGATGTTGTCATTGACATCGGGCACCTTCCCCTTGATTTTGGTGATGTCGCGCCTGACACGCGCAATCTCCCGGGCGTGGCCCTGCCTGGAGCGTGCGGCGGCCTTGTGGTCTTCCTTCCAGTCACCGCGCCAGGGAAATTGCAGAATCTGAGCACGCGGAAAACCGGTCTGCTGCTCCACAATCGCCTTGATACGGGCACTGCCAACGGTGGTGTCCGTGGCGCTGGCGATGGCCTGGTAGGCTTTGAAGGCGGTGAGCCAATAGTCGCCGCGCTGCAATTCACGCGCCTGGGTGTCACTTTGTTTGGCCGCCTCAATGTCGGCCAGTTCCTTGACCTTGCCACTGAGTTTGAGCCCCAGCGCCGATCCGCGAATGGTTTCAAGCTGTACCTGAATTGCATCCAGTTTGGGCGGTATGGTGGAACTGGCGCTGAGTTTTCCCCGCTTTTCTTCTGCCAGGGCAATCAGGCGCGGCACCATCGCATTGCCAATCAAGAAATCACGGCGTTTGTCGACGCTTTCTTTGGCCAAGTGGGTATAGACCTTGCACCATTTTTCCGGACTGTTGCGGCAAACCACATCAAAACCGCCATACCAGCCGATCAGGCCAAGCGCGGCGGCCGCAAAGGGGTTGCCCGTTTCCAGTTCTTTCCAGGACTCGTGCCGGTAGATGTCGGCCAGCTGGATTTCGGAGGCACGGCGCAACTGGTCGATCACCGGATCATTGACGACATACAGTTGATCCAGCACCTTGTTGGCCACGGCGGACAGGTCGTTGATGCGCTGGTCCAGTCCTTTCACCGGATGATGGACAAGCACGGCTTTGGTGTTGAAGAGAAAACGGCCGATGCCATCGCGCTCAAAGGCTGTGCCATCGGGTAGCGACAGCCCGGTCAATCGGGGTGGACTGCTGGTTTCGTCAAACTTCCCGTTGTACAGCAGCAGGTCTTCCAGCCCTTCATGTTGCGCCTGGGTGTGGCTGATCATGACGGCGGCACCCACATCGACGGTTGTCTTGAGCACGTCGCCTGTCAAGGCCAGTGGCCAGGCCGGCGTCAGGTACAGCGCGTCTTTGGCAAACAGCATCACCGTCTGCGGGTCAATGCCTTCTGTTGCGCCGCGTTTGACACTCATGCCGCCGGGAATGAAGTCAATCATGGTGTACGCGGCGTCGCTCAGGTCTTCCTTGGCAGTGCCGCGCTCCCAGGCGTTGTACATGTTGTTGAGTACCACGGCGCCACCGGTCACCGCCATGGCGCCAACCACGACCCGGCGGGCCGTCGGACTCTTGGCCAGCCGCAGGAAAAAACCGTCACCCTCAGGTGTACTGAGCATTTTTTCGATGGCGGCCAGACTGCCTTCTTCGACCTTGCCTTGCATGCGGGTCTTGCGCAGGGCGGCAGCGCGGGCACGGGCCATGCGGTCAGGCAGGCGCTCCAGCATGATCAGGAAGGACTCCCGGGTGCCGCCCAGGGCTACCCAGTTATGCATTTCCTGAACCAGATCTTCGCCACGCTGGAAGGCGGTGTAGAGCACGGAGTACAAGTCCTTGCTGTCACCGGCAACGTCTTTGAGGCGGGCCAGGACTTCTTCGGCTGACATGGCCAATTGCCCGTCGCGCATGACGGCAAAACCGGTGGTGAGCTCATCCATGATCTTGCGCACACGCATGTCATTGAGCAAAGGTGTTCCGTTGCGCTCGGCAGCTTCCAGAATCGGGTTGAGCTTGTAGGGGATTTCCTGGAACGCCAGTTTGATGTTTTCCTGCCGCATGTTGCTCAGCACGGCCAGATCACTGCCAGCAACGACGCCATCGGCCTTGAGCTTTTTCAACCACTCGATTTCAGCCAATGAGTTGCTCTGCCCATAGCTGCCGACTTGTTGTAAAGCACCCGAGGTGAACAAGGCCTGGCGTTGGCGCAAAACATATTTCACCTTGTCCGAATCGGTGAGCTTGTCCCAGCCGTTGTGGACACCATTGATCTGACGCTCGGCGCTGCCGACCATGGTCAGGGCGCCAAATTTTTTGGCGGCCTCCTGGTAGGCCTTGTCATCCAGCAGTTCAGTCAGCATGTGGCTTTTCTTGGCTTCTACAAAAGCACTCAAGGGTTGCGCCGTCATGACCAGCGATGTCCCGCTACGCTGCGCTACCACGGCGCCTTTTTTCACCATCTCGGTGCCAATGCCAGCCATGCCCACCTCACCCAGGAACTTCTCGGGGTCCATCAGGTTCAGTACGGTCAAGTCAATGCTGCGCAACTGACGCAGTTCCGCCAGGTCGAATGCCTTGACTTTCAGTCTGGCCAAGCCCTGTGCCCTGAGCAGGCTGTTGAGCTCTTCGGCGGCCTGGACGGCCTTGTTGCCGACAAAAGAAATGTCGTCGTCAGAGAACAGTGGACGGTATCCGGTCGCTGAACCGGCGCCAGCGATCTCCATATGGCGCAAGCCTGACGAGCCGGTTCGGATCACGGCCTCAATGCCACTATTGTTCGGGCCGTTGATCACTTGCTGAATGGCCGCCTGTACCGCGTTGTAGCGTTTGCGGTCCAGGGCACCCAGAACTTCGTGTTCAAAAGCCTGGGCGCCGCCTGCATAACTCTGGCCAGCCTGCTTGATAGCATCTCCGAAGGCTTTTTCAATCTCCTTTTCGCTGGCATTGTTGCCGCGACCTCCGACCAGATCCAGCAATCGGAACACCGACTCAGCTGCTGCGTCGGGATCTTTGCCCTGAGCCCACTGCAACA
>NZ_JAQTWM010000045.1 GCF_028689305.1 Rhodoferax sp.
TCTTCACCCCATTCACACAGGCGCTCGACCAGTTGGTCCTTGCTGACCAGACGCCCGGCACGCTGTAGCAATACTTCGAGCAAGCCCAGTTCACGGGCCGACAACTCCACCATGGCGCCATCGATGGTGGCGACGCGGCCACTTTGGTCATACACCAGCGGCCCGTGTTTGATGGTGCTGCTGGCTGCCCCCATGCCGCGGCGGCTCAATGCGCGTACCCGGGCTTCAAGTTCCTGCAGGCTGAAAGGTTTGGCCATGTAGTCGTCGGCCCCGAAGTCCAGACCCTTGACGCGCTCTTCCACGCTGTCAGCGGCGGTGAGGATCAGCACCGGCAGGGAGGAGCCCCGGGCCCGTAGCTTTTTCAGCACCTCCAGTCCATGCATCTTGGGCAGCCCCAGGTCCAGGATCAGCAGGTCAAACTCGGTGTTGGTCATCAACGCGGCGTCGGCCTCGGTGCCGCTGGCCACATGATCCACTGCAGCGCCCGAACTGCGCAGGGTGCGCAGCAGCCCGTCGGCCAGGACCTGATCATCCTCGGCTATCAAAATTCGCATGGCAGTCTCCTCAGATTGGCCTGGGTGGCCGGTTGGGGTTGCGGTTGCCTGGATGGCATTTGTTTCAGATCATTTTAGGCCGCGTAGGCCTCCAGCCCGATGGCGATCACGGTGGCCACCTCTGCGCCAATGGCGGCGCGCAACTCCGCCTCGGCCTGGGTCACGGCTTCTTCAAAGGCTTGCAGCCACGCCCGGCCGGTGGCAGTGAACACCACCCGGCGCGCCCGGGCATCGTGAGGATCGCTCTGGCGCTGCACCAGCCCCCAGGCCTCGCATTGGTCCACCAGCTTGCCCATGGCCTGTTTGCTGATGCTGGCGCGTTGGGCCAGTTCGGTCAGGCGCGAACCGTCCAGCGCCAAATGTCGGGTGATGTGGATGTGTGACGCCGTGAGGTGGCCACGTGCAGCCAGATGGCTCAAAGCCAATGGCACTCGGTCATTGGTCGCCATCAGTGCCAGCACGCGGGCATCAAAACGCTGGAGCGCCTGTGTCAGCCAGTGGCCCAGATGGGCCTGGCGCCAGCCGGTATCCGGTGTGTTGTTGATCATGGTTAAATAGTAAATCAAATTGACTAAAAAATCTGTTCATCCATTGCAAGTCTGGCATAAACTACTGTTCAAGCATCCAGCCTGTTGTTAAAACCAGAGGGTGCGACAAAGCCACAGTGACGCAATTTCAGGAGAGAACCATGGATGCACCCGTAAAAGCCCCGACCCCCGTCAATGCCGAAAAAGCCAAAGCTTTGCAAGCGGCATTGGCCCAGATCGAAAAACAGTTTGGCAAAGGCACCATCATGCGCCTGGGTGAGGGCGAGGTGATCGAAGACATCCAGGTGGTGTCCACCGGCTCGCTCGGGCTGGACATTGCGTTGGGCGTGGGCGGCCTGCCGCGTGGCCGCGTGGTGGAGATCTACGGCCCGGAATCCTCTGGTAAAACCACGCTGACGCTGCAGGTGATTGCCGAAATGCAAAAAACCGGCGGCCAATGCGCGTTTGTCGATGCCGAGCACGCGCTGGACATCCAGTACGCGCAAAACCTCGGGGTCAACCTGCAAGACCTGCTGATCAGCCAGCCCGACACCGGTGAGCAGGCGCTGGAAATTGTCGACAGCCTGGTGCGCTCTGGCGCGGTTGACCTGATCGTGGTGGACTCGGTGGCGGCACTGACTCCCAAGGCGGAACTCGAAGGTGAAATGGGCGACAGCCTGCCCGGCCTGCAAGCCCGTCTGATGAGCCAGGCGCTGCGCAAGCTCACCGCCCACATCAAGAAAACCAACTGCATGGTGATCTTCATCAACCAGATCCGCATGAAGATTGGTGTGATGTTTGGCAGCCCCGAGACCACCACCGGTGGCAATGCGCTGAAGTTTTACGCCTCGGTACGGCTGGACATCCGCCGCACCGGCACCATCAAGAAAGGCGAGGAGTCGATTGGCAATGAGACCAAGGTCAAGGTGGTGAAAAACAAGGTGTCGCCCCCGTTCAAGACGGCCGAGTTCGACATCATGTTCGGCCAGGGCATCAGCCGCGAAGGCGAAATCATCGACATGGGCGTGAATGCCAACATCCTGGACAAGTCCGGTGCCTGGTATGCCTACAACGGTGAAAAAATCGGCCAGGGCCGCGACAACGCCCGCGAATTCCTGAAAGAAAACCCCGATTTGGCCCGCGAGATCGAAAACAAGGTGCGGGCTTCGTTGGGCATTCCCTTGCTGGCCACCACCGAGGATGCCGCGACGGTGACTAAATCGTCAGGCAAAAAAGGGGCCTAGCCCGGATAAATGAATGATTGGAAGCTATTAAATTTATAGCAATCATTCGTTTCACCACCAACGTTGGTTGTTGACGGAAAGTGTCCCCTCCTCATGGCTTTTGACACCCCCTCCCTCAAAGGCCGGGCCTTGCGCCTGCTCAGCAGCCGCGAACATTCGAGGCTGGAGCTGGAGCGCAAGCTGCGATCATTTGAAGAAGAGCCAGGCAGTCTGGCCCGGGCGCTGGACGAGCTTCAGGCCAAGGGGTTCATCAGTGAGCAGCGGGTACTCGAGTCGGTGGTGAACCGGCGGGCCGGCAGACTGGGGGCGCAACGCATCCAGCAGGAGTTGCAGGCCAAGGGGCTGAACCCCGAGACGGTAGCCGTCGCCGTGGCTGACCTGCGGGCCACCGAGCTGGCGCGTGCGCACGAAGTCTGGTGCAAAAAGTTTGGTACAGCGGTCACTGAGCCCAGGGAACGCGCCCGCCAGGTGCGTTTTCTGGCGTCGCGCGGTTTCAGCGGCGACGTGATCCGGCGTGTGGTGGCGGGAGTCGCCGACGAGCTGGATGCTGACGGCCTTTGACGCAGGCTAACGGTCGTCAAGAGTCGCCGCAGGGCTCATACACCCAGCATCAGTTTCAAGTTTTGTACGGCGGCGCCGCTGGCGCCTTTGCCAAGGTTGTCCAGTCGCGCCACCAGCACGGCGTGCTGGAAACCATCTCCGGCGTTGCGGTTGCCAAACACGCGCAGTTCCATGCCGTCGCTGCCAGCCAATGCCACGGCATCGAGTTTGTTGTCGGGAGTGGCTTCGCGCACAGTGACCCAGTCGCTGCCGGCGTAGTGTTGCGCCAGTGCAGCCTGCAGATCGGCCACGGTAGGCCGGCCGGGCAACATGTCCAGGTGCAGGGGAACTTGCACCAGCATGCCCTGCTTGAAATCGCCGACCGCGGGCACAAACAGCGGGCGGCGGGTGAGGCCGGTATGGGTCATGATCTCGGGGATATGTTTGTGCTTGAGTCCCAGGCCATACAGTTCAAAGGCTGGGGCCTGGCCCTGTTCATAGGCTTCGATCATGGTCCGTCCGCCGCCTGAGTAGCCGCTCACCGAAGGCAGGCACAAGGGGAAATCCCGTGGGATCAGTCCCGCGTCGACCAATGGGCGGATCAGGGCGATGGCGCCAGTGGCGTAACAGCCGGGGTTGGCCACCCGCCGGGCGCTCTGGATGGCTTCACGCTGTCCCGGTGCCAGTTCGGCAAAACCGTAAATCCAACCGGGGGCAGTGCGGTGGGCGGTGGAGGCATCGATCACTTTGGGGCCATTTTGGCCATTAGCCCGCGTCAAATCATCGATGATTGCTACTGATTCAATAGCTGACTCATCATGCAGACAAAGGACCACCAGATCGACCTGGGCCATCAGCGCACGTTTGGCGCTGGCATTTTTGCGTTGTTCCGGCGCAATGCTGACCACCTCGATGCCGGCAACGGTTTGCAGGCGCTCACGAATTTGCAAACCGGTGGTGCCGGCTTCGCCGTCGATGAATATTTTTTGCATGGTGAATTGGCTTTTAAAAAATTGGCCCTGCTGTAAGGCTCGGTCAAGATTGATGCGGTGCACCATGATACAGTCCCGGATTGCATCCGCACGGGGCCGCTGAACCAGCCTGCCTGGACACAGAGACCATCCAACTATCCATTCCTGAGAGAGAGCTCATGAAGATTCACGAGTACCAAGGCAAGGACATCTTGCGTCAATTTGGTGTGCCAGTGCCGCGTGGCATTGCTGCATTCACCGTTCAAGAGGCGGTCGAAGCCGCCCAAAAACTGGGTGGCCCGGTCTGGGTTGTCAAGGCCCAGATCCATGCAGGGGGACGCGGCAAGGGCGGCGGCGTGAAAGTGGCCAAGACCATTGAGGATGTCAAACGCCTGGCCGGTGAAATTCTGGGCATGCAGCTCAAGACCCACCAAACCGGCCCCGAAGGCCAGAAGGTGCGTCGCCTCTATATTGAAGACGGTGCCGACATTCAGAAAGAGTACTACGTGTCGGTGGTGACGGACCGCGCCACCCAGAAAGTGGCCTTTATCGCCTCCAGCGAAGGTGGCATGGACATCGAGGAAGTGGCCCATTCGTCCCCTGAAAAAATCGTCACTGAGTTCATTGATCCGCTGACCGGTCTGGGTGAAGAACAAGCCCGCAAGATCGCCAACGGCATCGGCCTGCCTGCCGAGTCGACCGCCCAGGCCGTCGACATCTTCCAGAAGCTGTTCAAGTGCTACATGGACACCGATGCGTCATTGGTAGAAATCAACCCGCTCAACCGCGACAGCAAGAACAACCTGATTGCGCTGGACGCCAAATTCAACTTTGATGCCAACGCGCTGTTCCGCCACCCTGAAATCGTGGCCTTCCGCGATCTGGACGAAGAAGATCCGGCTGAAGTTGAAGCTTCCAAATTTGATCTGGCCTACATCAGCCTGGACGGCAACATTGGCTGCCTGGTCAACGGTGCCGGTTTGGCCATGGCCACCATGGACACCATCAAGCTGTTTGGCGCTGAACCTGCCAACTTCCTGGATGTGGGCGGCGGGGCTACTCCCGAGAAGGTCACTGAAGCCTTCAAGATCATGCTCAAGAACGACAAGGTCAAGGCCATTTTGGTCAACATCTTTGGCGGCATCATGAAGTGCGACACCATTGCCACCGGGGTCATCACTGCCTGCAAGGCGGTGAACCTGTCGGTGCCGCTGGTGGTGCGCATGAAGGGCACCAACGAAGAGCTGGGCAAGAAAATGCTCGCCGAATCCGGTTTACCGATCATCAGCGCCGACACCATGGCCGAAGCGGCTCAAAAAGTGGTTGCTGCGGTCAACGCGGCTGCATAAGGAGAAGTCATGTCCATCCTCATCAACAAAGACACCAAGGTCATCACTCAGGGCATCACCGGTAAAACGGGTCAGTTCCATACCGAAAAGTGCCAGGAATACGCCAATGGCAAAAACTGCTTCGTCGCGGGTGTGAACCCCAAGAAGGCGGGCGAAAAGATTTTTGACATTCCGATCTACGCCTCGGTCAAGGAAGCCGCTTCTGAAACCGGTGCCACGGTCAGCGTGATCTATGTGCCACCGGCAGGCGCTGCCGCCGCCATCTGGGAAGCCGTTGAAGCCGACCTGGATTTGGCCATCTGCATCACCGAAGGCATCCCGGTGCGTGACATGCTGGAAGTGCGCAACAAGATGAAGGCCAAGGAAGCCGCAGGCGGCAAGAAAACCTTGTTGCTCGGGCCCAATTGCCCCGGCCTGATCACCCCCGATGAAATCAAGATCGGCATCATGCCCGGTCACATTCACCGCAAGGGCCGCATTGGTGTGGTCAGCCGCTCCGGCACGCTGACTTACGAAGCGGTGGCGCAATTGACCGAAATCGGTCTGGGCCAGTCCAGTGCGGTTGGTATTGGTGGCGACCCCATCAATGGCTTGAAGCACATTGATGTGATGCGCATGTTCAATGAGGACCCTGATACCGATGCTGTCATCATGATCGGCGAAATCGGCGGCCCCGATGAAGCTGAAGCTGCCCGCTGGTGCAAGCTCAACATGAAAAAACCGATTGTTGGCTTTATCGCTGGGGTGACCGCCCCCGCCGGCAAGCGCATGGGCCATGCTGGCGCCTTGATCTCTGGCGGTGCTGACACGGCTGAAGCCAAATTAGCAGTGATGGAAGAGTGCGGCTTCAAGGTCACGCGCAATCCGTCGGAAATGGCCAAACTGCTCAAAGCCATGCTGTAATCACAGCTTGTCGTTCCTCGTTGTGCTGGCGCAGCGGGTCCTGAAAAGCCGGATGTTCTGCGGGACAATCCGGCTTTGTTGTTGATGGCGCTTGTGTGGGTGAAGGTTCAGCGTGGAAGATTTTTTGACAACTCATTTTTGGTTGGCAGTGGGTCAGATTGTTCTGATCGACATCCTGCTGGGCGGCGACAACGCCGTGGTCATCGCCCTGGCCTGTCGCCAGTTGCCGGCGGGGCAACGCCTCAAAGGCATTGTGTGGGGGACGGCTGGGGCGATTGTGCTGCGCATCGTTCTTATTGCTTTTGCGCTGACCCTGTTGCAGGTGCCGTATTTGAAACTGATGGGAGGGGCTCTGCTGCTTTGGATTGGCATCAAATTGCTGGTGCCACATGAAGAGGCTCATGCCACTCTGGAGTCCAGTGACCGGCTCTGGACTGCCGTCAAGACGGTGATATTGGCTGATCTTGTCATGAGTCTGGACAATGTAATCGCCATCGCCGGTGCTGCCACGGGCGCGGGTGAACAGCACCAAATGCCGTTGGTGATATTCGGGCTGATGGTCAGTATTCCGTTGATCGTTGGTGGCAGTCAGATGGTTTTGAAGCTGATGGATCGATTCCCCTTGATTGTCAGTTTGGGTGGCATGTTGCTGGGCTGGATCGCTTTGACCATGGCGCATGGTGATCCGGCGGTGCGGGACTGGCTGCCGCAGACATCGGTATGGCACTACGGCCTGGGACTGTTGGGCGCCTTGTTTGTGCTGTTGTTGGGGACTTCGCTGAAACGACGCAGTCAAGGTTATCCTTTCTAAGTGCCGTTTCGCGATTTTGCTGGCAGAGGCGTTCACAATCACATCATGCACTACAGTTTTCATGCCTTGACGGATACCGGCTTGGTACGCACCAACAACGAGGATTCGCTGACGTTTGACCAGGCCAATGGGATTGCCGTCTTGGCTGATGGGATGGGTGGTTACAACGCAGGAGAAGTGGCCAGTGGCATGGCGACTGCTTTTGTCAAGTCAGAACTGGCGCGTTGGTGCGCTGCACAGACGCAACAGGTTGGCATTGAACACATTGCACAAGCCATGGAGCGCTGTGTCAATCAGGTCAATGTCGAGATTTTGAATGCTGCAGTCTCTAATCAGCAATACGCCGGCATGGGAACCACGCTGGTGGTGGCTGTTTTCCGGGCCGCGCATCTGGTGCTGGGGCATATTGGTGACTCCCGTTGTTATCGTTGGCGCAAGGGGCAATTGGCCCAGTTGACCAAGGACCACTCCATGTTGCAGGAACAGGTGGATGCGGGCCTGCTGACTTCCGAACAGGCGGCTGTGGCGCCGGGGAGAAATTTGTTGACACGTGCCTTGGGTGTTGAAGACGTGGTGCAGATCGACATCCAGGCCGATCTGGTTGAGGATGGTGACCTGTATCTGTTGTGCTCCGATGGCCTCACAGATATGCTCAGTGATGCCGAGATGGCACAAATCCTGTCTAGTGGGGCGTCAATGCCACAAACCGCGCAGGGGCTGGTTGCCCGGGCCAATGCTTGCGGCGGAAGGGATAACATTGCCGTTTTGCTGGTTCAGGCTGCGGTGGCACCTGAAAGGCCAGGACTGATGTCCAGGTGGTTTGGCAAACGCAAAGCCCCTGAGGGGTCTCATGGTGCTCAAGCTTGAATTTTGTACGAGGAAGAGGAGGAGGTCATGCCAAAAATTGCGGTTCTGATTGATGGTGTCGTCATCAAGGAAGTCGAACTGACCAAGGCGCGCACCACCTTGGGCAGGCGTCCTTATAACGATGTTGTCATTGAAAATCTGGCCGTGAGCGGAGAGCATGCCGTGCTCAGTATGGTGGATGGTCAAGTGTATGTGGAGGATCTGGGCAGCACCAACGGCACTTTTGTGAATGGCAAAGCGGTCAAAAAACAGCTTTTGGCCCATGGCGATGTCCTTGAGGTCGGTAAATTCAAGATCAAATATGAAAGTCATCCTCCTGGTGATGACTTTGAGAAAACCATGGTGATCAAGACCCGGCCCGCTGTGGCTGCGCCGAGTGCGCCATTGGCTGAGGTCCGAGGGGCGATCAAGGTGCTCTCCGGTGCGGCAGCCGGTCGGGAAATGCCCCTGGTCAAGGTGGTGACCACCATTGGGAAGCCGGGCGTGGCCGTGGCTGCCATCACCCGCCGCCAGCACCATTTTGTGGTTCATCAGGTGGAGGGCGCCGACGCTCCCACCCTGAATGGTCAGCCGGTGGGTTCCACGCCTGCTGTTTTACAAAATGGAGACCAGATCGTGTTGGCCGGGACACGCATGCAGTTTCTGCAACTTTGATTCTGGTCGCAGTGGCAAGTTGATGTGATGAGTTGACGGACATCTCATGCGCTTCCTGAGGCAACATTGGCAGCGCATCGGACTTTCGCTGGTGCCATTGTTATTGGCCGTGTTGCATGGCATTCAGGTCTTGCCAGTCGGGGTTTTCCAGCGGCTGGAGGCCATTGTTTACGATGCGCGAATGCGTGCTTCTCTGTCCGATACGCTGGATCAGCGTATCGTGATCGTGGACATTGATGAAAAGAGCCTGACAGAGTTGGGACGCTGGCCCTGGGGCCGGCACAAGATGGCGGATTTGGTGGACACGCTGTTTGATCGCTATCAGATTGCTTTGCTGGGTTTGGACGTGGTTTTTGCCGAGCCGGATGACAGTTCCGGCCTGAAGCAGTTGGGTTTGCTGGCGCAACAGGCATTGCGCCACGATACCGAATTTATCCGTCAACTCGACAAAATCTCCCCCTTGCTCGACCATGACGGCCGTTTTGCTGATGCGCTGCGAGACCGACCGATCGTCCTGGGGTACTACTTCACCAGTGATCGCCTGGGTCATGCCAGTGGTGTTTTGCCGGCGCCAGTACTGACCGCCCAAACGCTTGCCGGTCGGCAGCTGGCAGCCACGGATTGGGACGGTTACGGTGCCAACATCCGGCGGTTGGCGCAAGCAGCCCCGCAGGCTGGCTTTTTTAATTCCATTACCGAGGCTGACGGCGTTGTTCGTGCGTTGCCTCTGCTTGCCAGACATGGCGAGAATTATTACGAGTCGTTGTCGCTGGCGATGTTCAGACGGCTTCTTGGTGGCGCTAGTGTGCTGCCCGGGCCTGATCCGGCGACGAGCTCTGGCAGTTGGAAAAGCATCGTGATCCAGCATCAAGACCAGACATTCAGTATTCCGGTTGATGAACGTACTGCTGTGAATGTGGTTTTTAGCGGCCGTGGCGGCGCCAGCGGGGGGACGTTTCGGTACATCTCCGCCAGCGACGTATTGGCAGGGCGTCTGCCTGTGGACCAACTCAAAGGCAAGCTGGTGCTGCTGGGAACCACGGCGCCCGGCAGCGGGGATGTGCGTCCCACTCCGGTGGGCGCGGTCTACCCGGGCATCGAGGTGCAGGCCAATGCGTTGGCCAATTTGCTCGACCGGCGGTTCTTGATCCAACCCCATCATCGTGTGACGTATGAGCTGGCTTTGTTGCTGTTGCTGGGGATGACCTTGATGCTGACCCTGCCGACCTTGCGTGCACCTACGGCGATGGCAGTCAGCCTGATGGTGATGTTGGCATTGCTTGGATTCAACCAATGGTTGTACCAGGCACACCAGATGCTGATGCCTCTGGTGCCCAGCCTCTTTCTGGTGTTGGCGATTGCCTTTTTGAATATCGGCTATGGTTATCTGGTGGCCAGTCGTTCCAGGCGGGAACTTGTTCAACTGTTTGGCACCTATGTGCCGCCGGAACTGGTTCTGGAAATGGTGAAAGACCCGGATCACTACACGATGCGGGCAAAGAGTGACGAGCTCACGGTGATGTTTTGCGACATGCGCGGTTTTACCCGGATGTCCGAGCAACTGTCGCCACAACAACTGCAACAATTGCTCAACAGTGTGTTCAACGAGCTCACCCGTCTGATTGGCTCCCATCGGGGGACGGTGGACAAGTACATGGGAGACTGCGTCATGGCGTTCTGGGGGGCTCCAGTAGAGTCGCCGGCGCACGCCCAACTGGCGGTTAAAGCAGCGTTGCAAATGGCGTGGGTACTGGAGCGCATCAATCAGGGACAGTTGCCTGGGGTCACTCTTCCTGAAGACCTGACCATCAGTGTCGGGATTGGCATCAATACCGGGCAGATGTATGTGGGCGACATGGGCTCGGACATTCGCCGTAGCTACACCGTGATTGGTGACGCCGTCAATCTGGCTTCACGGCTGGAAGGCTTGTCCAAGGTCTATGGGGTCAGCATCGTGGCCGGCGAAACCACTCGACAGTTGGCGGGCGACTTTGTCTGGCAGGAGTTGGACCGCGTTCGTGTCAAGGGCAAGGCACAAGCCATTACCATCTATACCCCCTTGGCCCTTGAGTTGACGACTGAATTGGCTCAAGAGCTGGCGTTGTGGCAGCAGTTTTTGAACGGTTACCGTGCCCAAGATGGCACACGTGCCGAAACACTTATTGCTGAATTGATGATCATGGCTCCTGACAAGCCACTCTACCCGCTGTATGCTGACCGGATCAAATCAAGGCGCGAACAAGCAGCGGACCCCGACTGGGATGGCACAACCAACTTTGAGAGCAAGTAAGCATGACCACGGGTATCAAACTACATGGCACGTCGCACGGGGGTATGACCTTCGAGGCATTGTTTTACAAACAATTGCAGCATGTCACAGCCCGTATTCACGAAACCGACAACATCGAGCAAATCATGCTGGAGGCCAGCCAGGACATCTGCAAGCTGTTCAACGCGGATCGGCTGACCTTGTATGTGGTGAACGAAGACCATTCCGCCATCATCTCCAAAATCAAGACGGGTCTCAACAGCAGTCGTGACCTCAAGTTACCCATCACGCCGCAGAGTATTGCCGGGTATGTGGCGATGAGCCACATGCTGGTGAATCTGCCCGATGTGTATGACGATGAGGCGTTGCGGAAAATCCACCCCTCGCTCACCTTTTTGAAGGAGGTGGACAAGCGCTCCGGTTACCGTACCCGACAGATGATGGTCGCCCCCATTCTGGATGGCAAGACACTCTATGGTGTTTTACAGGTCATCAACAACAAGAACAACGAACCATTTGGTGAGCTGGAGGTGGAAGGGGTCTCGCAGCTGTGCAAAACGCTGGCGACGGCGATTCGGCATCGTATTCATGAGGCCGAGGAAAGCGTCAGCCGGATGGTCACCAAGTATGACGGGCTGGTGTCGGATGGTGTCATGACCGCCGCGGAGTTGCAGCACTGTCTGCAGGAAGCACGCACGCAGGGGCAAACGGTGGAGCACGTGCTGCGGTCACACTACCAGGTCCGTCCAGCCCAGATCGGCCCTTCGTTGGCCAAGTTTTTTGGGGTGCCCTATGAACCCTTGATAGAGGGGCGGATCCGCTCAGAAGCGCTGCACGGCGCCTTGAAGCGGGAATTTCTGGAAGAGCAGGGCTGGATCCCGTTGGAGGAATCCCCTGCCGGGCTGGTCATCATGTGCCTGGACCCTGAAGCGGTCCGCAGCTCCCGAATTGTGCAGCAGGTTTTTCCACGAATCAGCAAGTTTGCCTACCGGGTGACCACGCAGGCGGAGTTTCATGACACCCTGGGGCAAATTTTTGGTGCGGAGGCGACTGGCGGCAGCATTGATGAAATGCTGGCCGACATGGACAGTTCGCCGATGGATGATGGCAGCAATGACGATTCCCTGGAGTCAGCCGCGGCTGACAACGAGCTTGTCAAATTTGTCAACAAGGTGATCCTCGATGCTTACCACCAAGGTGCTTCGGACATCCATATTGAGCCGATGCCAGGCAAGCTAAAAACCGGGATCCGATTTCGCGTCGACGGCTCGCTGCAACCCTACATCGAAGTACCGGCCCACTTTCGCCAAGCGATGGTGACGCGTCTGAAAATCATGTGTGACCTTGACATCTCCGAACGCCGCAAGCCGCAGGACGGCAAGATTAAATTCAAGAAATATGGTCCGGTAGACATTGAGTTGCGGGTGGCGACCATCCCGTCTGCCGGGGGCGTTGAAGACGTGGTCATGCGGATCCTGCAGGCAGGTGAGCCGATCCCGATGGACAAGCTGGGCTTGACCGCACACAACATGGCCCGGGTGCTTCAGACCATCGAAAAACCTTATGGTCTGTTTTACGTGTGTGGTCCTACCGGCTCAGGCAAGACCACCACCCTGCATTCGATCCTGAAGCACCTGAACACACCTGACACCAAGATCTGGACCGCGGAAGACCCGGTCGAAATCACCCAGAAAGGCTTACGCCAGGTTCAGATCAACAAGAAAGCCGGCATTGATTTTGCGCTGGTGATGCGCGCCTTTTTGCGGGCTGACCCCGACATCATCATGGTCGGTGAGTCGCGGGATCACGAAACGGTGGCCATGGGGGTGGAGGCGTCGTTGACCGGGCACCTGGTCTTCTCTACCCTGCATACCAACTCGGCACCCGAATCCATTACCCGTTTGCTGGATATGGGCATGGACCCTTTCAATTTTGCCGATGCCCTGCTGGGCATCCTGGCCCAGCGTCTGGCCAAAAAGCTCTGCGTCTGCAAGGAAGCCTATGTGCCCGATGATGAAGAACTGCGTTTGTTTGCTGTGGAATATGCGGAAGAACTACGCCATTCCGCAGCATGGACGTCGGATTACGCGGGTGAATTGGCCAAACTGATGGCGGGCTGGAAGCAGCAATATGCCGAAAATGGGCAACTCAAGTTTTACCGGCACAAGGGGTGTGACAAATGCAACCAAACCGGCTACAAGGGGCGCGTGGGTCTGCACGAATTGCTGATTGCCGATGATGGCATCAAACGATTGATCCAGGAGCGTGCCCGCGTCGCCGACATTTTTGCTGCCGCGGTCGAAGGGGGCATGCGCACCCTGAAAATGGACGGCATGGAAAAAGTCATGATGGGTCTGACCGATTTGAAAATGGTCAGATCTGTCTGCATCAAATAGGGTGAATAGAGTGACCCGCCGTAGAGCGGGCACTGTGCCGCGGCGGTGATCAAAGGTTGCCGGCAAACAGGCGGCGCATGACCCGGTCCCTGAAGCTGTGAGCCTCTGTCAGGCCAAGCCTTTCCAGATAGGCTGGCGGTGCTTCTTTGCCTTCCCACAGGCTCTTGATGGTCATGTTCAGCAATTCCGCTGGATGCTGGCTGGCGTGTTTCATCTTTTTCATGGCCCGCACCATGTGTAATTCGTCGTCGGTCAGATCGGTCCCAAACGGGAAATCGGGCAGCAGTCCAGCCTGTGCCCAGGGTTTCAGTTTGGCCGCCAGCACGTTGGGCAGATTGTGCCGATAACATTCGGGCACCTCGTAATCGGCCTCCAGTTTGCCGTGTGCCTTGGCCTGTTTGACCAGTGCAGGTTGAAAGCGTGAGTCCGCCACGGCAATCAGCCGCTTGACCACTTCGCCATCAGATTGACCACGCAGCTCGGCAATGCCGTACTCGGTGATCACCACGTCACGCAGATGCCTGGGGATGGTGACATGGCCGTAGTTCCAGACGATGCTGCTTTTGAGGCCATCTTTGTTGTCGTGAGTGGCGCGCAGCATCATGATCAGTCTGGCATCGGCAAGTGCGTGAGACATGGCCACGAAGTTGTACTGTCCACCCACGCCGCTGACGACCTGGCCAGACTCCAGTGCATCACTGGCGGCGGCGCCCAGCAGCGTCACCACCATGGTGGTGTTCATGAAGCGAGCCTTGCGCCGCTGCGCACGCTTGAGTGCATCATTGCCGTAAAGCTGGTTGATGAAGTCAATTCGCGTCATGTCAATCTTGGCCAATTCTTGTGGCGGCATGGTGCGCAGGCGTTCATAAAAATCCCGTGGCCCCAGAAAAAATCCGCCGGTCATGAAGATACCGTGGGCCAATCGTGTCCCGAGCATATGGCTGCTGACACATTCAAAGCAGCTTGCATCGGACAAATCGCTGCCACAGCACTTGTCTTCAAACGTCAGATGGCGGCCATCAAAGGTCACTTCTGGCCGCAAAATGCCGAAGCGCTGCAGGAAGGTGACATCGGCCTGTGTGAGTGGCGAGTGAATTCGTCCTGCATCCAGCAAGGCCTGCAAGGTTTCGGGCGTCACACTTTCACCACTGATGTGTCCACTGTTGAGCAGTTGTTGCAGGACGGCGTCGTCAAACACCTCGCGGCGAATGATGCCGGCCTCGATCAGCCGCAGGAAGGCGTTGACAAACATCTCCGAGCAACCGTAGAGCCCACTGTCAAAGCGACCCAGCTCACGTCCCGCCAGACCTTCAGGGCACAGGGACTCGAGAATGTGCCGGTACTCTGCGCTGTGGCGGTCACGAACAATCAGTGACTGCCCGATGGCGTCACCTAGCGAACCGATGCCAATTTGCAGGGTGCCCCCATCGGCCACCAGGCTGGAGGCATGCAGACCAATGGCGTAGTCGATGGCGCTGACCTTGTTGTTGGGTGGGGAAAAGATGTCATGCGTACCAGCCGGGTCTGTGACCACGATGTCGAAAAAGTCCGGGCTGACTTCTGCCCCATTGGGCATGAAAGGCATTTTGCGATTGATGACACCAATCATCATGGCAGGCTGTCCGGCGCAACGCACACGTTCAATCACCTCTTCGGTGATGTCGGGGTTGCTGGAGAGACTCAGGCGCAAATTGTCCTCGTTGCCTTTGACTCCCACAGCCTGCGCCACCACATTGATACCCTGCACGGCCATGTCACGAGCCGCAAAGGTGTAGTTGGTGGAGATGTAGCCCCGCTGTGCTGGCGCGTTGCCCAGGTAGTCACCGGTTTTCATGAAAAATTCCTGCACCTCGATATTGGGTGGCAGGTGCCCGGCCCGGACATCCTTCACGTAGTCCATGTCCACATAGTCGCCAAAAACGCGTTCTACTAGGGGCTGGAGAAAATTCCTTTCCAGGGGGCTGTGTCCGACGGGCTTTTCCAGCGACAAGGCGGTGATGATGCGCAGTTTGCGCGCTGGATTGGCCTTGATACGCCGGTAAAGCGTGTTGACCAGCGGATTGGGTTTGCCCACACCCAGTGGAATGCCCAGGACAAGTGTTCCGGGAATGGTTTCAAGAATGTGGTCTACACAAGCGTCGATGGAATCAATGATCAGCGGCTTCTTCATTCGCTAACTTCCCTTGCCTTTGTCCATGGCAAATACAAGAACTGCAGACCTTGAATTCTCCCCCGTTCATCCGCAATTGGGAAGCTGGCCAGTCCAGTCTGGACTACCCACACTAAACTCTGTTCCAACCTAACCCGATGAATTGATGTCAACCATGACGAGCCAGCACAGCTGCTATTTGTGTTCCCAGCGACGCGTCCTGCTCCAGGGAGCCGCCCTGTGGCTTACCTTGCCTGGCGCCGGCGTGCTGGTGGCTGGTGCGCGCGAAGGTGTTGATGTGGGTGGTAATTCGGTGTTTACCAAATTGGTGCCTGCCGAGACGATTGAAAAGTCCGCGGCGCAGCAATATGGGCAGATGCTGCAGCAGGCGGCTGCCAAAAATGCACTGGGAGGCAAGGACCATCCTCAAGTCCGACGCCTGCGCGCCATCGCGCAAAAAATCATTCCGCATGCTTTGGGCTGGAACCCTAGGGCTGCCAACTGGCGATGGGAGGTGAATCTGCTGGGCAGCAAGCAGATCAATGCGTTTTGTATGCCCGGCGGCAAGATTGCGTTTTACAACGGCATTCTGGAGCAGCTCAGACTCACTGATGATGAAGTCGCGACTGTGATGGGGCACGAGGTGGCCCACGCCCTGCGTGAACACGCGCGTGAGCGCATGGGTAAAAACGCCGCCACCGGCATCGGGGCGAGTTTGCTCAGTCAGGCCTTGGGCCTGGGGCAGGTGGGTCAAACCGTCACCAACTACGGTGCCCAGCTGTTGACCTTGCAGTTCAGCCGCAGTGATGAATCAGAAGCTGACCTGGTGGGTATGGAACTGGCCGCACGTGCTGGCTATGATCCGCGCGCCGGTGTTTCGTTGTGGCAAAAAATGGCCGCAGCCAGCAAGGGCGCGCCGCCCCAATGGTTGTCGACGCACCCGTCTGGCACCACGCGTATTGCCGACATTCAGGCCAACCTGCCCAAGGTCATGCCCCTGTACACACGCGTTCCGTCGCGTTAAGACACCTTACGCGTCGGCTCTGAGTGACAACGCCAGGTCATACAGCGCGTTGCGGGATTCACCAGTGATCTCGGCCGCCAGCTTGACGGCGGTCTTGAGTGGCAGCTCAGCCAACAGCAACTTGAGTACACGCGGCTCTGGCGCCGCGCCAGCCAGCGCTGCCACCGGGTGCAGCACCAGTACAAACTCACCCCGGGTACGGTTGGTATCCTGTTTCAGCCAGTGCGGAAAATCAGCGGCGCTGATGGTGCTGATTTCCTCAAATTGTTTGGTCAGTTCCCGTCCGACGGTCAGCTGGCGCTGGCCCAGCACGGCCAACGCCGACGCCATCGCTTCGATGCGGTGTGGCGCTTCCAGCAAGACGATCGCGCGTGTTTCGCTGGCCAGGGCGTGTACCGTCGCGCTGCGTTCGGTGGCCTTGGTGGGCAAAAAGCCGGCAAAAACAAAGGCACCATGCTGTTGTGCCTCGGCGGCCATGCCGGCCACACTCAGCAGGGTGGTCACACTGCTGGCGCCAGGCAGCGGGACCACCGGCCGGCCGGCCTGCCGGACGCCGGCTACCAGGCGCGTGCCCGGGTCGCTGATGGCGGGGGTGCCGGCGTCACTGACGTAGGCCACGCGCTGTCCCTGGTGCAGGCGCTCCAGCACGGCCTGCACCGCCTGGACCTCGTTATGCTGGTGCACGGCCAGCAGCTGCGCTGTGGTCTTGTCAATGCCATAGGCCCGCAACAGGGCCTGGGTGTGGCGTGTGTCCTCACAAGCCACCACATCGGCAAGCTGCAGCACGTGCAAGGCACGCAGCGTGATGTCTGCCAGGTTGCCGATCGGCGTGGCCACCACATACAGTGCAGCAGGCGGATAATTCTGGCTGGCTGCGGCCTCATGGGCGGCCCGCAGAGCGGTTGAAAAACTGGCGGCAAGACTGGGAGCGTGGGGTGTCATCTATGGGTTTTCTTCCAACAAAAAGGCAGCCTCGGCCGCGTACCACCAAGCAGTCCGGTGACGCCGGTGAAGCGCTGGCGCTGCAACATTTGCAGCATGCCGGTCTGAAGCTGCTTGAGCGCAATTATCGAACGCCAGGGCGTGGCGGTGGTGAGATTGATCTGATCATGCGCGCGCCGGATGGCACCTGTGTGTTTATCGAAGTCCGCCAGCGCCAGTCGGCCAGCCATGGTGGCGCTGCCGCCAGTGTGGGTGGCGTCAAGCAGCGGCGCATCGTGTTTGCCGCACGCCACTATCTGATGCGGCTGGCGACGATGCCACCCTGTCGTTTTGATGTGGTGGCCGTGGAGGCTGGCGCTATAGAGTGGTTGCCGGGCGCTTTTGACGCCGGCTAGTCTAGCCACCTGCGTGGCTGCCGTACCGGTAACTCTTTGTGAAAAGTGCCTACCCAGAAACCCCCAGGCGTTTCGGCCTGGACTGGCACGGGTATCATCGCGCCCATGCTTGAGCAACGTATCCAACAACACTTTATTGACAGCGCTGACCTGAAATACCAGGCGGCACCTCTTTTGAGCAAGCCGATTGCCGATGCGGTGCAGGCTGTGCTGACTTGCGTCACGGGTGGTGGCAAAGTGCTGGCTTGCGGCAATGGCGGTTCGGCCGGCGATGCCCAGCATTTTGCTGCCGAATTTGTCGGGCGTTATGAGCGTGAGCGGCCGGGCCTGGCGGCCATTGCCCTGACGACCGACAGCTCCATCCTCACCGCGATTGGCAATGACTACGATTTCAGCGCGGTTTTCGCCCGCCAGGTGCGGGCGCTTGGGCAGGCCGGGGACGTGCTGGTGGCCATTTCCACCAGTGGCAATTCCGCCAATGTGCTGGCGGCCATTGAGGCAGCCCACGAGCGCGACATGATTGTGATCGGTCTGAGTGGTCGTGGTGGCGGCAAGATGACCCGCGCGCTGCGCGACACGGATGTGCATATCTGTGTGCCGCATGAACGCACCGCACGGGTCCAGGAGGTTCACATTCTCGCCCTGCATTGCCTGTGTGACGCTGTCGACGACTTGTTACTCGGAGATCCTGAAAGCCCCTTATGAAACACATGACCCAACGATTCCTGATCTCGCTGACTCTGGTGACCTGCCTGGGTGGCGCCCTGACGGCCTGTGCACCGGTGGTGCTGGGCGGGGCCGTGGTGGGTGGCCTGGTTGCGACTGACCGCCGAACGTCGGGCGCCCAGCTGGAGGACGAAGGTATTGAGCTGCGTTCAGCCAGCCGCATTCGCGACAACCTGGGTGATCGCGGGCATGTCAACGTCAACAGCTACAACCGGCGGGTGTTACTGACGGGTGAAGTCCCCAGTTTGCAGGACAAACAACTGGTGGAGCAGATCGTTTCGCGGGTGGACAACGTCCAGGCCGTGATCAACGAGCTGGCGGTGCTGGGCAACGCCACGCTGACACAGCGTTCCTCCGATTCGCTGGTGACCGGCAAGGTCAAGGCCGGCCTGGTGGATGCCAAGGACCTCTATGCCAATGCCTTCAAGGTGGTTACCGAGCGCGGTATCACCTATCTGATGGGCCGCGTGACCCAGCGCGAAGCTGATCGTGCGACCGACATCACCCGCAGCACCGGCGGGGTGCAAAAAGTGGTGCGGGTGTTTGAATACATCAGTGAAGACGAACTGCGCAACCTGTTGCCGCAGCCCGCGCCCGAGTCCAAACAGACCAAACCCTGAGCGCGCCTGAATGGACAGCGGCGTGGCTCAGCGCAGCCGCTTGATCAGGCTGGAGGTGTCCCAGCGGCGACCGCCCATCTGTTGCACATCGGCGTAAAACTGGTCAATCAATGCGGTGGCCGGCAGGCGGGCACCATTGCGCTTGGCTTCATCCAGCACCAGCCCCAGGTCCTTGCGCATCCAGTCCACGGCAAAGCCAAAGTCGAATTTGTCCGCCACCATGGTTTTGCCACGGTTGTCCATCTGCCAGCTTTGTGCTGCGCCCTTGCCAATCACATCGAGCACCAGATTCATGTCGAGACCGGCCTTCTCGCCAAAGGCAATGGCTTCGGCCAGCCCCTGCACCAGTCCGGCGATGCAGATCTGATTCACCATCTTGGCCAGCTGTCCGGCGCCGCTGCGGCCCAGGTAGGTCACGGCTTTGGAAAACGCCATGGCCACGGGCTGCGCCGCATCAAACGCGGCTTGGTCGCCGCCGCACATGACTGTGAGGACACCGTTTTGCGCCCCGGCCTGCCCGCCGGACACGGGGGCATCCACAAAACTCAGTCCAAGCGTCTGGGCCGTGGCATACAGTTCGCGCGCCACATTGGCCGAAGCCGTGGTGTGATCCACAAACACGGCGCCGGCCCGCATGCCGGCAAAGGCGCCGTCGGGCCCCAGGGTGACACTGCGCAGGTCGTCATCGTTGCCTACGCAGCAAAACACCAGCGTTGCCCCCTGCACGGCCTCGCGTGGGGTTGGCGCCTGACGCAGCGCCCCTTTGGCATCGCTGCCGTATTCGGCGCACCAGGCCGTGGCCTTGGCCGCAGTCCGGTTGTAGACCGTGACCTGATGACCGGCCCGCGCCAGATGGCCCGCCATGGGGTAACCCATCACCCCCAGGCCCAGAAAGGCGACGTGTTGGGCTGGGGTGGGATCGTAAGTCTTGTTGCTCATGCGCTTTGTTCTCTGGATGGGTTAGACAATGGTGAGATTTTCAGTGCCGGCGGCCAGATCCTGGCGTTTGCCCCGTTCACTGTTGAGTTTGATCTGCAGCCGCAAATCATTGACCGAGTCGGCGTTGCGCAAGGCATCTTCGTACGTGATCAGACTGGCCTCATAGGCGTCAAACAGCGCTTGGTCAAAGGTTTGCATGCCCAGATTGCGGCTTTTCTTCATGACTTCCTTGATCTCCGCGACTTCCCCCTTGAAGATCAGATCGGAGATCAAGGGTGAATTGATCATGATCTCTACCGCTGCGACCCGTCCCTTGCCGTCCTGCCGCGGGATCAGCCGCTGCGACACCATGGCCTTGAGATTGAGCGACAGGTCCATCAGCAGCTGGTCCCGGCGTTCTTCGGGGAAGAAGTTGATGATCCGGTCCAGCGCCTGGTTAGCACTGTTGGCGTGCAGTGTGGCTAGGCACAGGTGGCCGGTTTCGGCAAACGCCACGGCAAGTTCCATGGTTTCGCGGTCACGGACTTCACCCATCAGGATCACGTCGGGCGCCTGGCGCAAGGTGTTTTTCAGGGCCGCGCCCCAGCTGTCGGTGTCGATGCCGACTTCACGCTGCGTGACCACGCAGTTTTTGTGCGCGTGGACGAACTCGATCGGGTCCTCAATGGTGATGATGTGGCCAAACGTCATTTCGTTGCGCCAGTCCACCAGGGCCGCCAGTGTGGTTGATTTGCCTGACCCGGTGGCCCCCACGATGATGCACAAGCCACGCTTGGCCGTGACGATGTCCTTGAGTACCGGCGGCAGCTTCAACCCGTCAATGGTGGGCAAGGCACTCGGAATGGTCCGCAGCACCATGCCAACCTTGCCTTGCTGCATGAACGTGTTGACCCGAAAGCGTCCCAGGCCGGGCGGGGCAATGGCAAAGTTGCACTCCTTGGTGCGTTCGAACTCGGCCACTTGTTTGTCGCTCATGATCGAGCGTGCCAGTGCAATCGTGTGAGCACTGTTGAGCGGCTGCGGCGACACCTTGGTGACTTTGCCGTCAACTTTGATGGCCGGTGGAAAGTCGGCGGTGATGAACAGGTCGCTGCCGCCGCGGCCAATCAGCAGTTTGAGCAGGTCGGTGATGAATGAGGTGGCTTGATCGCGTTCCATGGCGTTTATCCGGGAAAGTTCTCGGGAATCTTGGCCTTGGAGCGTGCTTCGGCCGGGCTGATGATGTTGCGCCGCACCAGGTCGGTCAGGTTCTGGTCCAGGGTCTGCATGCCCACGCTGTTGCCGGTCTGGATGCTGGAATACATCTGCGCCACCTTGGCCTCGCGGATCAGGTTGCGGATGGCGCTGGTGCCCAGCATGATCTCGTGGGCGGCGACGCGGCCCTGGCCGTCCTTGGTCTTGCACAGGGTTTGCGAGATGACGGCCTGCAACGACTCCGACAGCATGGCGCGCACCATCTCCTTTTCATCAGCCGGGAACACGTCAATGATCCGGTCAATCGTCTTGGCGGCGCTGGAGGTGTGCAGCGTGCCAAACACCAGGTGGCCGGTTTCGGCGGCGGTCATGGCCAGGCGAATGGTTTCCAGGTCGCGCATTTCGCCCACCAGGATGGCGTCCGGGTCTTCACGCAGGGCCGAACGCAAGGCGGCGGCAAAGGTCTGGGTGTGTGGCCCGACCTCGCGCTGGTTGACCAGGCACTTCTTGGAGTCGTGAACAAACTCAATCGGGTCCTCCACCGTCAGGATGTGGCCATATTCGGTCTCGTTGAGGTAGTTCACCATGGCCGCCAGGGTGGTCGATTTACCCGAGCCAGTGGGGCCGGTCACCAGCACCAGGCCACGTGGCTTGAGCGCCAGCTCGGCAAAAATCTTCGGGCAGTTGAGCTGTTCCAGCGTCAAAATCTTGCTCGGAATGGTCCGAAACACCGCGCCTGCGCCGCGATGCTGGTTGAAGGCGTTGACCCGAAAGCGTGCCAGTCCGTCGATCTCAAACGAAAAGTCAATCTCCAGAAACTCTTCAAAATGCTTGCGCTGCGCGTCGTTCATGATGTCATACACCATGGCATGGACCTGCTTGTGGTCCAGCGCTTCGACGTTGATGCGCCGCACGTCGCCGTGGACCCGGATCATCGGCGGCAAGCCGGCCGACAGATGCAAGTCGGATGCCTTGTTTTTCACGCTGAAGGCCAGCAACTGGGTGATGTCCACTCAAACTCCAATGTTTGTTTGTTACGCTCGCGCAATTATGACCACGATTCAGAATCACCTCAGTGCTGTGCGGGCACGCATCAGGGCGGCTTGCCAGGCGGCGGGCCGCAGCGAAGATGCCGTGACCCTGCTGGCCGTTTCCAAGACCTTTGGCGCTGAGGCCGTGCAGGAAGCCTTTGCTGCCGGACAGACGGCGTTTGGCGAGAATTACATCCAGGAGGCGGTGCAAAAAATCTCCGCCCTGTCCCATCTGCCGCTGACCTGGCACTGCATCGGTCCGATCCAGAGCAACAAGACGCGCTTGGTGGCCCAGCATTTTGACTGGGTCCACACGGTGGACCGTCTGAAAATTGCCCAGCGCCTGAGCGAGCAGCGTCCACCCGGATTGCCAGCGTTGCAGGTGTGTATCCAGGTCAACATGGACGGCGGTGCCAGCAAATCTGGGGTGCCACCCGAGGACGCACTGACTTTGGCGCAACAAGTAGCAACTCTGCCGAATCTGCGTTTGCGAGGCATCATGAGCATCCCGGAACCTGCTCCTGATTTCGAAGCATCATGTGCAATATTCAACCGGGTTAAGGCTCTATTCGATGCCCTGAATGCCCGAGGACTTGTGATGGATACCCTGTCCATGGGTATGAGTGCCGATCTGGAGGCTGCCATTGATGCCGGCAGCACCATGGTGCGCGTGGGTACCGCCATCTTTGGCGGACGCAATTACTTCCATTAATTCGTGTGGGACTGGTTTGGCGACAGTACAGGACTGGGGGTCAAGCCGATTGGGTTGACTACTCTTCAATTCAATCCTGCACGAATTGGTAACTTCCTGTAAAGTCTGTCCGAGTAACCAAAAAATCAGCCAACATACAGCAGGTGGCCATCTTCAGGGGTGCCAGTGGCCAAGGATCACATTCACTGCACCTTAAGGAGAACAAACCATGGCAAATCTCGATCAACAATTGGCGCTGGCTTCCTCGGCCATCCCGGAGTGCTTGGCCGCCGGTTACGTTGACATCAATTCAGGCATGTTGCTGGCCATCAAGACGGTGGATTCCCATCCCCGCGAAATCATCGACATGGTGGCTGCTGCGACAGGAGATCTGTTTGCGGGTAGCAACGTCACGGCGATTGAAAAGATGTTTAACAAGTCGCGTGGACTGGCGGAAAGTGACCATCATTACTTTCAGGAAATCATCGTGAACAGTGACAACCTGATCCACGTGTTCTTGCGTGGCAAGCAATACCCTGACTATGTGGCGGTTTTTGTGTGTCGCAAGTCGGCCAATCTGGGGATGGCGCTGACCAAGGCGCGTATTGCAATGCCCAATCTGGAGGCAGCTGTTTAACCCGTATCCCGCGTGTTCATCTGTCGGTCAAATGTCACACGGGGCTATTACTGTCATCACCGTTGAAACATCCTGTTCTTCATTTGCAAGGTTATGGTCTGGCCTTTGGTAAGCGGGTGGTCCTGACCGATTGCAATCTGGATCTGCCTCAGACAGGCATTGATGTCTTGATGGGGCCGGTGAAAGCAGGCAAATCCAGCTTGCTGAATAGTCTGGCCGGTCGACTGGAGAGCGTTCGCAATTATCGCCGCTGGGGGGAGTGCACGCTGAGAGGGCGACCGCTTCAAGGTGAGTGGCGGCCTCGTCTGGTGGCACAACATGTCAGCAGTAGGGCGCGGACCGTGCTGGATGTGCTACGTGAACAAGCCTTTCTGTTTGAGCGTCGCGGTAGTCCGGAAGACGACAGGCAGTCTGCGGGCAAAACGCCGTCGGCAGGCGTTCGCGAGCCGGAGCGCCGAAGTGGTACGCAATGGCAGACTTGGGCCAAGGACTATCTCGAGTGTTTTTTTACCAGTGATTTGGTCCCTTTGTTGGATGAGCCACTGATCAATTTGCCCTTGGTTCAGCAGCGTCGCATCCGCATTGTGGCCAAGGTCGTAGCGAACCCTGCCATGCTGATGATCGATGAGCCCACTTATGGGCTGACTTCACGTGAGGCCACCGAACTGCTTGACTGGCTGAAACTTCTTGGCAAACCGGTGAAGCTATTGGTGACATTGCATAACCAACAGCAAGCCAGGTATCTGGCAAATACCATTGGTTTGCTGGGTGGTGGGCGCATCTTGGCCCATCAGACTGCAGAGCAGTTTTTTTCACACCCGGCCAATGAGTGGGTGGAGCAATTCATCCGCAGTGGCAGTTTGAGTCTGCCATCACCGGATGCACTCCCTGACGACCTGGATCCTGAAGTCTCAGTGCCGTCTCCCCTGCCTGCCGCTGCAGTGGCAGCGGTGCAAGAGGCGGCCAAGGAAGACGAGGCTGCGTCTGCCAATAGTCCGCTGGGCGAACCTTTCGAAACACATGTTGACGTGGTGCCACCATCACCCGAAGTGGCAACACCTGGCATGGTTGATGTGGGTGAAGCACCCATCCCCACGCGTCGACCGGTCTCATTGCCTCCGACACTGGCACAAGGGGTGGAATTGGCCGCATCTGTGGGGCAGGTCATCCTGTCCGGGCGCCAGGGGCCCAGCGGGTTTCGCTGGATCGTTCCCGGTATGCTGGCAGGTTGCCCGAAACCCGGTGTGGTGGCGCCGATCGACTATGACCTGGAGTTGCTGACCAAGGCGGGCATCACCCATCTGATCACGCTGACTGAAAAAGATCTGGATCTGCAAGCCTTGCAGCGACACGGACTGGGAAATACCCACTTGCCCATTTTTGACCGGGAAGCACCGTCGACCGGCCAGATGCAATTGTTGCTGGTGCGGATGCAACGCCTCATACAAGCTGGTGAGGTACTGGCCGTTCATTGCCATGCGGGCTTGGGACGTACAGGCCTGGTGCTGGCCGCCTGGCTGATTCGTGACGGTGGTCTGAGCGCGGCAACAGCGATGGATCGTCTGCGTCGCATTGACCCAGCATATGTGCAAACAGAAGTTCAGGAGAAATTCCTGCATCGGTTTGAAGAAGACCTGGTCCGTAGGCTGAGCTAGCCCAAGCATTGGGAGAAGTCTCCCACAGGTGAACTGAAGCAGATGGTGGGTTCAGAATCTTCGCAGTGGCAACTGCGTGGTGTTCTTGACTTCTTCCATCACCGCGTAGGTGCGGGTTTCACGCACACCGGGCAGCTGCCACAGCACGGTTCCGGCAAACTCGCGGTAGGCACTCATGTCGGCCATGCGGGTTTTGAGCAGATAGTCAAACCCGCCGGCCACCATGTGGCACTCCATGATTTCAGGGCGCACCTGCACTGCCGCCTTGAAAGCATCAAAAACATTGGGTGTGGTTTTGTCCAGCAGCACCTCCACAAACACCATCAGACCGGCGCCCAGTTTGATGGGGTCCAGCCGGGCCTCGTAACCGACGATGACACCGTCCTTGGTCAGGCGTTGCACCCGAGCCAGCACAGCGGTCGGCGACAAGGCCACCGCCTCGGCCAGTTTCAGATTGCTGATGCGGCCATCGCGCTGCAGTTGGTCAAGAATTTTCAGATCAATACGATCAAGGGACATGGAAGAGAACTCGGTAAAGGGTGAATGAAGCGACTGTCAGAGGGGGTGCTGACAAACGCAGGCGCCAACCGCCCCATATCAAACAAGGACAGATGAAAGCGTCCGTTGCAACCGCCCTCGGGATTGTGCGGCAAGTTACAAAATGGGAAGCATTGATTTTGAATAATCATCTATAGAAATTGATAAAAATAGTAAAAAAGTCATCAAAAAACCAGACACCATAGCGTAATTCTTTGAAATTGGAGTTGTCCATGCTGCTAAATCAACGTTTGCCCATTCCCTACCGCCCGGAAGGGCACATCGTTTCCCAGCGGCTGGCGGCGCTGGCCCAGGCGCTGGACTGGGCCGAAAGCGCCCGGGTGGCCGCCCCTTGGGTACAGGCCGTGCGCGACAACCCGCCACCATTCTGGGCGATGGAAAGCCTGCTCAAGGAATACCCCATTTCCAGCGCCGAAGGCCTGGCCCTGATGCGCCTGGCCGAAGCCCTGCTGCGGGTGCCCGATGCCGAAACCGCCATCGCCCTGACGGCGGATCAGCTGGGCCGCGCCGACTTTGAGGGCAGCAGCGACAAGGTGCTGTCACGCCTGTCCAGCACCGCGATTGCCCTGTCCAAACACTTTCTGCCGTCCCCCGCCCAAGGCGCGGCCGAGCCCGGCTTGGTGACCAAGCTGGGTGCCCGCACCGTGGTGGCCGCCACGCTGCGCGCCGTGCAGTTGCTGGGGCGGCAGTTTGTGCTCGGCCAGACCATGGCCGAAGGCCTGGCCGAGGCCACCGCCGCCAAAGCCCGGTTACCCCAATTGCGCTACAGCTACGACATGCTGGGTGAGGGCGCACGCACCGACGCCGACGCCCAGGTGCATCTGCATAGCTACCGAAATGCTATTGAATCAATAGCATTTGAGGCAAATAATACGCGGGCATGCGAGCAAAATGATGGCATCTCCATCAAACTCAGCGCGCTCCACCCACGTTACGAGGCGGCGCAGATTGAACGTGTCATGGCCGAGCTGGTGCCCCGTGTCTGGGGCCTGTGCCAGCAGGCTGCGCGCGCCAACATCAACCTGACCATCGACGCCGAAGAGGTGGACCGGCTGGAACTGTCCCTGGCCGTGTTCGAGGCGCTGGCCGCCCAGGTGGCGCAGCACTGCCCGCAGTGGCGCGGCTTCGGCATGGCCCTGCAGGCCTACCAGACCAATGCGCTGGAGCTGGTGACCCATGTGATTGCGCTGGCGCGCCAATACCAGCTGCGCCTGATGTGCCGCCTGGTCAAGGGCGCCTACTGGGACGCCGAAATCAAACGCGCGCAAGAGCTGGGCCTGCCGCATTACCCGGTGTTCACCCACAAGCATCACACCGACATCTCCTACCTGGTCTGTGCCCGCGCCCTGTTGGCCGCGCCCGATGCCATCTACCCGCAATTTGCCACCCACAACGCCGCCACCGTGGCCGCCATCCTGCAGATGGCGGCCAAAACCGCCTCGGCCTTTGAGCTGCAGCGCCTGCATGGCATGGGTGAAGGGGTGTACGCCCAGGTGCTGAAAAACCCGCTGGTGGCCTGCCGCGTTTATGCCCCAGTGGGCGCCCACAAAGACTTGCTGGCCTACTTGGTGCGCCGCCTGCTGGAAAACGGCGCCAATTCCTCCTTTGTGCACCAGCTGGCCGATGAGACCGTGCCGATCAGCGAACTGCTGGTGTCGCCGCTACGGCTGGAGCCGCAGCCCTCACTGCCGCTGCCGCCGGACCTGTTCGGCTTTCAGCGCGCCAACAGCTGCGGGTTGGACCTGACCGTGCCTTCGATGCGTGACCCGCTGCTGGCCGCTTACGCCAGCGTGCAGGTGCCTTCTGTGCCAGAGTTTGATGCCAAATTGGCCTCTAGCCCGGTCAAAACAAGCCTGAGTAGCTATCAAAAATGGAGCAAATTGCCGGTGACTGAACGTGCTGCCATCCTGCGCCGTGCCGCCGATGCCTTGCAAGCCGAGCTGCCAAAGTTCAGCGCCCTGCTGGTCAAGGAAGCCTTCAAGACCTGGAACGATGCCGTGGGTGAAGTGCGCGAAGCCATCGACTTCTTGCGCTACTACGCCTGGCAGGCCGAGGCCATCATGCAGCCGCACACCCTGCCCGGCCTGGAGGGCAACACCGTGCTAGGCATCACCGGCGAGAGCAACGAGCTGCGCCTGAGCGGGCGCGGCCCCTGGGTCTGCATCAGCCCGTGGAACTTTCCGCTGGCCATCTTTCTGGGCCAGGTGGCTGCGGCCCTGGCCACCGGTAACACCGTGCTGGCCAAACCGGCCGAGCAAACCCCTGGCGTGGCGCTGGAAGCCGTCAAACTGCTGCACGCCGCCGGTGTGTTTGGGGACGCGTTGCAGCTGCTGCACGGCCCCGGCGAAACCGTTGGCGCCGCGCTGGTGGCAGCAAACGGCGTGGCCGGTGTGGTGTTCACCGGCTCGACGGCGGTCGCCAAGCACATCAACCGGGCGCTGGCCGCCAAAGACGGCCCGATTGTTCCGCTGATTGCCGAGACCGGCGGCATCAACGCCATGCTGGTGGACAGCACCGCGCTGCCCGAGCAGGTCTGCGACGCGGTGATGCAGTCCGCGTTTAGAAGCGCCGGGCAGCGCTGCTCGGCGCTGCGCCTGCTGTGTGTGCACGAAGACATTGCCGACAAGGTGATCGAAATGGTGTGCGGCGCGGCCCAGGAACTGGTCGCCGGTGACCCGGCAGACCTGGCCACCGATGTCGGCCCGGTGATTGACCGTGAGGCGTTCGAGGGCATCCAGACCCAGTTGCAACGCCTGCAGCGCGAGGCCAGGCCCCTGCTGGCCGGAACGG
>NZ_JAQTWM010000046.1:0-11467 GCF_028689305.1 Rhodoferax sp.
ATTTTTCTTTCATCGCCACGGCCCAGATGCGCCGGGCCACGCGGCCCATAACGGTGTACTCCGGGTCCATGCCGTTGCTGAAGAAGAAGGAGAGATTCGGCGCAAAGTCGTCAATGTGCATGCCGCGCGCCAGATAGGCTTCGACAAAGGTGAAACCGTTGCTCAGCGTGAAGGCCAGTTGGCTGATCGGGTTGGCACCGGCTTCAGCAATGTGGTAGCCGCTGATACTCACACTGTAGAAGTTGCGCACGTTGTGGTGCACAAAGTAGCTGGCGATGTCGCCCATCACCTTCAAGGAAAACTCGGTGGAAAACAGGCAGGTGTTCTGGCCCTGATCTTCTTTCAGGATGTCGGCCTGTACCGTGCCACGCACATTGGAAAGCACCCATTCACGGATTTTTTGCGCCTCGGTGTCGGTGGGTTCACGGCCATTGTCCTGGGCAAATTTTTCCAGGTTCTGGTCGATGGCGGCGTTCATGAACATGGCCAGAATGCTGGGCGCGGGCCCATTGATGGTCATGCTGACGCTGGTGGTGGGACTGCACAAGTCAAAGCCGTCGTAGAGCACTTTCAGGTCGTCAATGGTGGCAATCGAAACGCCCGAGTTGCCTACCTTGCCGTAGATGTCGGGGCGCGGATCGGGGTCGTTGCCATAGAGGGTGACCGAGTCAAACGCGGTGCTTAGCCGCTTGGCGGGCATGCCGGAGCTGAGCAGCTTGAAGCGTTTGTTGGTTCTGAACGGGTCACCTTCGCCGGCGAACATGCGGGTGGGGTCTTCGTTTTCACGCTTGAAGGCAAAGGTGCCGGCGGTGTAGGGGTAGCTGCCAGGCACGTTGTCAAGCATCAGCCATTTCAAAATTTCGCCGTGATCTTCATATTGCGGCAAGCAGACCTTGCGGATGGTGGTGCCCGACAGCGTTTGGGTGGTGAGCTGGGTGCAGATTTCCTTGTCGCGGATTTTGACGACGTACATGTCACCCGCATAGGCCTGTTGCATGGCGGGCCACTGGGCCAGCAGCTTGGCGGCGGCCGGGTCTTGCTGCTCGCGGCGCTCTTCGGCCAGCTTGAGCACCGTGCCGTAGGCGCCGGGCTTGGCGCTGCCGTCTTTGCCGGGGTCAGCGGCCAGCAGCATGCGGGCGGACTCGGTGAGTTGCTGGATTTCACGCGCTAATCTGGCCTGCTGGCGAGCGCGGGCCTTGTAGCCACGCACGGTATCACTGATCTCGGCCAGGTAGCGGCTGCGCGCTGCGGGCAGCACCGGGGTTTGGTTGGTGCTGTGGCGCACCGTCACCTGGGGCAGGCGGCCCGGCGTCACCGGCAGGCCCAGCTCTGCCAGCCGGGGTTTGAGGGCCTGGTACAGGGCGGTCACACCATCGTCGTTGAAGCGTGCGGCCATGGTGCCAAACACCGGCATCTGCTCCGGCGGCACGCCAAAGGCCTCGCGGTTGCGCTGGACTTGTTTGGCGACATCACGCAGGGCATCGGATGCGCCCTTGCGGTCAAACTTGTTGATGGCGACAAACTCGGCAAAATCGAGCATGTCGATTTTTTCGAGCTGGCTGGCCGCGCCGAATTCGGGCGTCATCACATACATGGGCACGTCCACCAGCGGCACGATGGCGGCGTCGCCCTGGCCAATGCCCGAGGTCTCGACCACAATCAAGTCAAACCCGGCGACCTTGCAGGCGGCAATCACATCAGGCAGGGCAGCGCTGATCTCGCTGCCGAAGTCGCGCGTGGCCAGGCTGCGCATGAAGACACGCGGCCCGTTTTGCCACGACCCAATGGCGTTCATGCGGATGCGGTCACCCAGCAGGGCGCCGCCGCTCTTGCGCCTTGAGGGGTCAATGCTGACCACCGCCACGCGCAGGGCATCACCTTGATCCAGCCGCAGGCGGCGGATCAGCTCGTCGGTCAGGCTGGATTTGCCGGCGCCGCCAGTGCCGGTGATGCCCACCACAGGTATCTTTTTTGTAGCAGCCTGCGCCCGCAACGTCTGGGCTAGAGCATCAAAAGATGCTGCAGTATTGGGGTTTTCGCTGGCTTGCTCGAGCGCCGTGATGAGTTGCGCCAGCGCGCGCCAGCTCATCTCGGAATGGCCCTGGATGGCGTCGATGGTGGCAGGGGCATAGCCGGTGATGTCCTGGTCACAGCGCTGGACCATCTCACCAATCATGCCCGCCAGCCCCATGCGCTGGCCGTCTTCCGGGCTGTAGATGCGCGCCACGCCATAGGCTTGCAGCTCGGCAATTTCGCTGGGCACGATCACACCACCGCCGCCGCCAAACACCTGGATGTGGGCGCCGCCGCGGGCCTTGAGCAGATCGACCATGTACTTGAAATACTCCACATGCCCGCCCTGGTAGGAGCTGATGGCAATGCCCTGCGCGTCTTCCTGCAGGGCGGCAGTGACCACCTCGTCCACACTGCGGTTGTGGCCCAGGTGGATCACCTCGGCGCCCATGCTTTGCAAAATCCGGCGCATGATGTTGATGGCGGCGTCATGGCCGTCAAACAGGCTGGCGGCGGTGACAAAACGCACTTTGTTCACCGGACGGTACTCGGCCAGTGCTTTGGCATCAGCGGACAAATCGGACATGGAAGTCTCCTGGAATAATGGTTGTAGCCAGCGTTGATCAGAACAAAACCAGCTGACTTGACGTTGACGTAAACGTCAATCTTAGCCGCTTTCGCGGCCAGCCGTCGATCAGGCGGCCCCGCCCCCGGAGATCGGCTTTCACGCTATATTCGCGCCCAGGTATCCGGCACCGCCGGTTATCGCCCCTGCCCTTGGCCTTACACCACCACCCGAGCCATGAACCCGATCCAGCTTTTTGACACCGCCACCGCCACCTACACCTATGTGTTGTTTGATCCGGACAGCCGTGACGCCCTGATCATCGACCCGGTGGACACCCAGATCGAGCGCGACCTGCAGGTGCTGCGCGAATATGGGCTGAAACTGCTGTGGGCGCTGGAAACCCATGCCCACGCCGACCACATCACCAGCGCCGGGCAGCTGGCTGAACTGGCCGGCGCCCAAACCGTGGCGCCAGCGGGCTGCGGCATCAGCACCGCCGCCGTGCAGCTCAACGACGGCGACGTGCTGAATTTCGGCGCCGAGCAGATTCGCGCCCTGCACACCCCAGGACATACCGCCGGCAGCATGAGTTTTGTCTGGCGCCAGCATGTGTTCACCGGCGACACCCTGCTGATCAACGGCTGCGGCCGCACCGACTTCCAGTCGGGCAGCGCCAGCGCCATGTACCACAGCCTGACCGAGGTGCTGTTCAGGCTGCCCGACGACACCACGGTCTGGCCCGGCCATGACTACCAGGGCCGGACCCACTCCACCATCGGCCAGGAAAAAGCCGGCAACGCACGCGTGGCTGGCAAGACCCTGGCCGAGTTCATCACCCTCATGGACGCGCTCAAGCTGCCACGCCCCAAGCGTATGGACGAGGCGGTGCCGGCCAACCTGCATTCCGGCCTGCGGCACGACACCCCGCTGGCCCACACCTTGGTGGAGCGCCATGCCGACGGCTACGCCGGCGATATCACCGGTGCACTGGCGCTGCAATGGTGGCAGGCCGGCGAGGCGGTGCTGGTGGACGTGCGTACCGATGCCGAACGTGAATGGGTCGGTTTTGTTCCGGGCGCCGTGCCGGTGGCCTGGAAACAGTGGCCCGGCATGGCCATGAACCCGGACTTTGACACCGCGCTGAAAGCTGCGGTGCCCGCCGGCAAAAAGGTGCTGCTGCTGTGCCGCAGTGGTGTGCGCTCGGTGGCAGCAGCCAAACGCGCCACCGAGCTGGGGCTGCAGGCCTACAACATTCTGCAAGGGTTTGAAGGTGACCCCGACGAACAGGCCCACCGCAACCGGCGCGGCGGCTGGCGCTTCAACGGCCTGCCGTGGCGACAGGGCTGACACATTTTGTTACAGGGCGCCGAATGTGCCGATAATGCCGCCATGACTTTCCTGGCCATCGACGTTGGAAACACGCGCCTGAAGTGGGCGTTGCATGCGGCACCCCACCGCGACGCGGCCGTGCTGGCGCATGGGGTGGAGTTCCTGGAAAACATCGAGAAACTCGCCGAGGGTGACTGGGCCGGCCTGCCGTCACCCCAGTACATGCTGGGTTGTGTGGTAGCAGGAGATGCCGTCAAGCGCCGGGTGGAAGAACAGATGGAGCTGTGGGATGTCCACCCCCAATGGGTGGTGGCCAGCCCGAGCGAAGCCGGTGTGGTCAACGGCTACGACTACCCGGCCCGCCTGGGCGCGGACCGCTGGGTGGCGATGATCGGCGCCTGGCACCGTGGCCTGTCCCAGGGGCCGGCGCGACCCATGGTGGTGGTGATGGTGGGCACCGCCGTGACGGTGGACGCCATCGACGCCAGTGGCCGCTTTCTGGGCGGGCTGATCCTGCCCGGCCACGGCATCATGCTGCGGGCACTGGAGTCGGGCACCGCCGGGCTGCATGTGCCCACCGGCAATGTGTGCGAATTTCCCACCAACACCAGTGACGCGCTGACCAGCGGCGGCACCTACGCGATTGCCGGCGCGGTGGAGCGCATGGTGCAGCATGTGCGCCAGCGCTGCGGCGCCGAGCCCCACTGCATGATGGCCGGCGGCGCCGGTTGGAAGATGGCACCCAGCATGTCGCTGTCGGTCGAGCTGGTGGACAACCTAGTGTTTGACGGCCTGCTGGAAATGGCCGCACGCAGGTTTGCAAGCAAAATCACCCTCTAGCCCGGATAAACAAAGCGCCTTAAGCTATTTAATCGATAGCATTCAGACGATTTCAGGGGACAACCACTGCTCAGCCAGCCGCACCCAGTAGGTGGCGCCCAGCGGCAACAGGGCGTCGTTGAAGTCGTAACTGGGGTTATGCAGCATGCATGGCCCGCCGCCATGGCCGATCTCGCGGTGCGCGCCATCGCCATTGGAGATGAAGGCGTAACAGCCCGGCTTGGCCTGCAGCATGAAGGAGAAGTCCTCCGCGCCCATGGTGGGCTCCTGCACCTGCACACCGCTTTCACCCACGATGCTGGCCATCACCCGGCGGCAGAACTCGGCCTCGCGCGCGCTGTTGATGGTGGGCGGGTAATTGCGCTTGAACTCAAAGTCAGCCCGCATGTCGAAGGCCGCGCAGAGCTGCTCGGTCATCGCTTGCATGCGCTGTTCGATCAAATCGAGCACCTCCAGCGAGAAGGTACGCACCGTGCCTTGCAGCTCGCAGCTGTTGGGAATCACATTGGTGGCTTCGCCGGTGTGGATCATGGTGACCGAGATCACGCCGGCGTCGATCGGTTTTTTGTTGCGGCTGATGATGGTCTGGAAGCCCTGCACCAGCTGGCAGGCCACCGGTACCGGGTCGAGCGCGTTGTGCGGCAAGGCGGCATGCCCGCCCTTGCCGTGGATGGTGATCTTGAATTCATTGCTCGAAGCCATCACCGGCCCGGCGCTGGCGGCAAACTTGCCGACTTCGGCGCCCGGCCAGTTGTGCAGGCCAAACACGGCGTCCATCGGAAACTGTTCAAACAGGCCGTCCTTGATCATCTCGCGGGCGCCGCCGCCGCCCTCTTCGGCCGGCTGAAAAATCAGGTAGACCGTGCCGTCAAAGTGCCGGTGGGTGCTGAGATACTGGGCGGCTGCCAGCAGCATGGCGGTGTGGCCATCGTGACCGCAGGCGTGCATCTTGCCAGCCGTCTGGCTGGCGTGGGCGAAGGTGTTGGCCTCTTGCATCGGCAGCGCGTCCATGTCGGCGCGCAAACCAATCGCCCGGCTGGATTGGCCCTGTTTGACGATCCCCACCACCCCGGTGGTGCCCAGTCCGCGATGTACGGGAATGCCCCATTCGGTCAGCTTGGCCGCCACCACGTCGGCGGTACGCACCTCCTGAAAACACAGCTCGGGGTGGGCATGGATGTCACGGCGCAGGGCGGCGATCGTGGGACTTTGCTGGGCGATGGCTTCGATCAATTTCATAACAATGGCGCAGGCAAGGTAGTGGCTGGTAGCCAAGCATTATGAAGCCAAGGCGATAACCCCGCTGGAGTCGCGGCAGTGGTTTCTCAAAGCGGGATATGCTTGCCGAATCATTTTCAGCCGTTTGAAAACCCACCATGCCCCACTGCAAGCCTCGCCCTGACGCCACCACCACCCAGCAAATTGTGGGCGCCTGCCCGCATGATTGCCCGGACACCTGTTCCTTGTTGACCACCGTGGACAACGGTGTGGCCGTGCGGGTGCAGGGCAATCCGGCGCACCCCCATACCGACGGCGCGCTGTGCACCAAGGTGTCACGCTACGCCGAGCGCAGCTACCACCCCGAGCGCATTCTGCAGCCCTTGAAACGTGTCGGCCCCAAAGGGAGCGGGCAGTTTGAGCCGGTGAGCTGGCGTGCGGCCCTGAGCGACATTGCCGCACGGCTGCAAGCCATTGCCACACGCGACCCGCAGGCCATCCTGCCCTACAGTTATGCCGGCACCATGGGCTTGGTGCAGGGCGAAAGCATCGCGGCGCGGTTCTTTCACAAGCTGGGGGCTTCACAGCTGGAGCGCACCATCTGCGCCGCCGCTGGCGGTGAGGCGCTGGTGCAGACACTGGGCGGCAAGCTGGGCATGCGCCTGGAGTTTTTTGCCGAAGCCAAACTGATCCTGATCTGGGGCAGCAATTCGATTGCCAGCAACCTGCACTTCTGGCGTTATGCCAACCAGGCCAAGCGTCAGGGCGCCAAGCTGATCTGCATTGACCCGCGCAGAAGCGAGACCGCCGACAAGTGCCACGAACACCTTGCCCTGCTGCCCGGCACCGATGGGGCGCTGGCGCTGGCACTGATGCATGAGCTGATCCGCAACGACTGGCTCGACCATGACTACCTGACACGCCACACCCTGGGCTGGGAACAGCTGCGCGAGCGGGCGCTGTCGTGGAGTCCGGAGCGGGCCGCGCAGGTCTGCGGTATCGAAGCGGCGCAAATCCGTGCCCTGGCGCGCGACTATGGCGCTTGCGTGGCCTCGGGTGAGCCTTCAGCCATCCGCATGAACTATGGCCTGCAGCGGGTGCATGGCGGCGGCAACGCCGTACGCCTGATTGCCAGCCTGCCGGCACTGACTGGCGCCTGGCGCCAGCGTGCCGGGGGCATGCTGCTGTCAAGCTCGGGCGCGTTCCCAGTGCAGCGCCATGCGCTGCAGCGCCCCGACCTGCTGGCCGGGCGTACACCACGCAGCATCAACATGAGCACCATTGGCAACGATCTGCTGCGCCCGGCCAGCGCCGAATTTGGCCCGGCCATCGAAGCGCTGATGGTTTACAACAGCAACCCGGTGGCGGTGGCGCCCGAGTCGGGCAAGGTGGTGCAGGGTTTTGCCCGCGAAGACCTGTTCACCGTGGTGCTGGAGCACTTTCAGACCGACACTGCCGACTATGCCGATTACATCCTGCCGGCCACCACCCAACTGGAGCACTGGGACGTGCACAGCAGCTATGGCCACACCGATGTGCTGTTGAACCGCCCGGCGGTCACGCCGCTGGGGCAAACCAAGCCCAACACACAGATTTTTCGGGAACTGGCGGCCCAGATGGGTTTTGACGACCCCTGTTTTGCCGACGACGACGAGGCTCTGTGCCGCATGGCTTATGGGGATGCGGTGGATTTCGACACCCTGCTGGCGCAAGGTTTTGCCACACTGGTCACACCAGAGGCGCCATTTGCGCAGGGGGGGTTCCCCACGCCCTCGGGGCGCTGCGAGTTTTTCAGTCAGCGCCTGGCTGATCGCGGGCTGGACGGCCTGCCCGACTACGTGCCCAACCATGAGGCCGCGGGCAGCACCAGCCTTTACCCGCTGGCGATGATTTCGCCACCTGCGCGCAATTTTTTGAATTCGAGTTTTGTCAACGTCAAAAGCCTGCGTGACATCGAGGGTGAACCGCTGCTGGAGATGCACCCGCAGGATGCCGCTGCACGCCAACTGCCGGACGGCGCCACGGTGCGGGTGTTCAATGCGCGTGGCGAGCACCACTGCCGCGTCCATATCAGCCACCGCGCCCGCCCCGGGGTGGTCCATGGCCTGGGGATCTGGTGGCGCAAACTGGGCATGGATGGCACCAATGTCAATCAGCTCACCAGCCAGCGGCTCACCGACCTGGGCCATGGCCCGACGTTTTATGACTGTCTGGTTGAAGTCCAGGGCGTGGCCGCGCCGCACCACGCCGAATGACCGGCAACGCATCAGGGTCAGCCAGTACCACCACAACGGGCACGGGTTTTACTTCGGCAGCGAGCCTTCCAGGGACCCCTCCACCGCGACGGTGATCACGAATCCTCTTTCCAGGTACAGCCACATCAACATGGGAACCAGGGTGGGCCAGAGCAGAAAGCCCAGCTGGTAACCCAGTCCAATCAGGTTGGTATCCCATTCGGTGAAGTAGGTGGTGGTTCGGGTATAGGGCCCGGATTGCACGGCAACCTGGACCAGCCAGGCGAAACACACCCCCCATGCCTGAAAAGGCAGCAGGCCAATGGCACACACCGGCATCTTCCACCACAGACCTTTGGCACGGGCTGCCAGAAACAAGGCCAATAACAAGGGCAGGCCGTAGCAGAAAGTCAGTACGCTGACCTCGGGGGTCAGATCGGTCAGTCGGCCTGAGGCATGCGGCACGGCCAGCCGGGTGATCAAGGTCTGGGTGATGCCCACCAGCTCGCTGCCCGAGACCCACCCTGGAAAGAAGAAACGCATGAAGGTCTCTGCCAGCCAGGCCACGGGCATCACCACATAGTGGCGCGCCCAGTACCATAAGGTCAGGGCAGGAATCAAATACAGCAGCGCACGGGCAAAAAAGCCACCAATCACACTACTGGGCTGGCGCATGGACCACCTCTGCACGGGCTTCCCGGCGCGCAACCTGCCGCACCCACAGCAGCCAGACCACCAGCACATCCAGCATGATCAGGGCTTGCCACAAATACAGATGGGCGAATTCGAACATGGTCGTGCTGTATTCCACCAGATAAAACAGGGTGACCACACGCAAGACATTCACGATCTGGATCGCCAGAAAACCCAAGATGATGCCGAGCAGACGCATGAACCAAGAGGCCGGGTAGGCCAGCACAGCCGCGATCAGGATCAGACTGGCCTCAATACCGTTGCAGCCGGCCTCGATGGACACACCCATCCCGGTATTGGCATGCTGCAATACCTTGCCGTATGACATGACCGAGCTGTCAAACAGGCTGACCACCGCGGCACTGGTTGTTGCCAGCAGACTGGTCCAGGGCAGGACAATGGCGTTTTGGACAGGGTGCGTCAATTCCGCGGTAAACAGCACCACCAGAACAGCCAGGAAGACAAGTACAAACCGGATCATGGTGAATTTCCTCTTGATCAATCATACAGATCATCGGATTTGGTGCCCATTCCGGGAATCGGACCCGGGACCTCTCCCTTACCAAGGGAGTGCTCTGCCACTGAGCCAAATGGGCCATCTGGAGCGGGAAAAGAGTCTCGAACTCTCGACCTCAACCTTGGCAAGGTTGCGCTCTACCAACTGAGCTATTCCCGCATTGATCATCCTGGCGGAGTGGACGGGGCTCGAACCCGCGACCCCCGGCGTGACAGGCCGGTATTCTGACCAACTGAACTACCACTCCACGGCATCAGAACCTTGGCTCCTCGACCTGGGCTCGAACCAGGGACCTACGGATTAACAGTCCGGCGCTCTACCAACTGAGCTATCGAGGAACAAATTTGTTAACTGATTCATTTGGCAGCTGTCATTCAGCCTGTCAACAGGTCAAAAGCCGTCTGCCAATTGTCTGAACCCGCTTCAAAGAAAAAGCCCACCATTTTTGATAGCGGGCTTTCCTTTGCTAGCTTGGTGGCCTGGGGCGGAATCGAACCACCGACACAAGGATTTTCAATCCTCTGCTCTACCGACTGAGCTACCGGGCCTAAGCCGCATAGTATAGCAGCCTATCACCAGGATTCTCGCTCCCATCACCGGTTTTTCAATTCCGCTTGCCACGCGACAAATCAACACCCAACTGTTTGAGCTTGCGGTACAGATGCGTGCGCTCCAACCCGGTTTTTTCAGCCACACGTGTCATGGAGCCATTTTCCTTGGCCAGATGAAACTCGAAATAAGCCTTCTCATACTCATCCCGGCCTTCACGCAAGGGTTTGTCCAACATGAAACTCTGGTTGGCATGCGGTCCGTTGTCAGCTGGCACGGCAACAATATGGTCGGGCACATCGCCCGTATGCGTGGCGTGATCAGCATGCGGCAACACGCCCCCCAGAGGCGGTGCTGCCAGCTTGCGCAAGGACCCCCGTGTCAACCCCTGCTCCACGGCCTTGAGCAGCTTTTGCATGGTGATGGGTTTTTCCAGAAAAGCCAGGGCGCCAATACGGGTGGCTTCAACCGCTGTGTCAATGGTGGCATGACCACTCATCATGATGACCGGCATGGTGAGGACGCCGGTGGCTGACCACTCCTTGAGCAGGGTCACACCGTCGGTATCTGGCATCCAGATGTCAAGCAACACCAGGTCGGGACGCTCACGCAGGCGCGCAGCGCGCGCCTGCGCCGCGTTTTCGGCAACCTCAACCGTGTGACCTTCGTCATTGAGGATTTCACACAACAGATCACGAATGCCGAGTTCGTCATCCACCACCAAAATGTTCGCCATATCGCCTTGGTCCCTTGGAGTTGTCCGCGCTTTGAATGCCTAGACTGACTGTGTGATCGCCGCGCGGTCTACGTTGAATGATAACGACACTTGTGCGCCGGCCGGTTGCCCGTCCACCAGACGATTGGCAATGTCCACACGCGTGCCATGTTCGTCTGCAATTTTCTTGACCACCGCCAGGCCCAGGCCGGTGCCTTTGTCCTTGGTGGTGACATAGGGTTCAAACGCACGTTTGAGGATGTGATCCGGGAAACCTGTTCCACAGTCCAGCACACTCATGCGTACCCGCTGTGAAGCAGGCAGCCATTGTGTTTTCAGGATCACCGGGTGCTGCTCATCGGCACGTCCGGCGCTCACGGTGGCGTCTTGCGCATTTTGCAACAGATTGTGCAGCACCTGGCGCAACTGCTCGGCATCACCCAGCACGCAAGGGCAAGCCGGGTCGAGTTCGGACACGATGCGGGCCTGGGCAGTGTCATGGGCATACAGATTCAGCACATCCTGCACCAGTGCGTTGAGGTCCACGGGTTTGAGTTCTGCTGCGGGCAACCGGGCGTAGTCTCGAAATTCGTTGACCAGTCGCTTCATGGCATCCACCTGGTCAACAATGGTTTTCACCGATTTTTTCAACAGCGCCTGCTCTGGAGCCGCCACCTTGGGCGTGAGTTTCATCTCCAGTCGCTCGGCCGAGAGCTGGATCGGTGTCAGCGGGTTCTTGATTTCGTGGGCCAGCCGCCGTGCCACTTCGCCCCAGGCCTGGGCCCGCTGGG
>NZ_JAQTWM010000046.1:11567-27697 GCF_028689305.1 Rhodoferax sp.
GGAGCCGCCACCTTGGGCGTGAGTTTCATCTCCAGTCGCTCGGCCGAGAGCTGGATCGGTGTCAGCGGGTTCTTGATTTCGTGGGCCAGCCGCCGTGCCACTTCGCCCCAGGCCTGGGCCCGCTGGGCTGAAACAATTTCCGAAATATCGTCGAACACCAGCAGATGCTGGTTACCAGGGAGCTCGGCGCCACGGGCAATCAAAGTGATGACATCATTGGCGGGATGCCCCACCGAGGCCTCACCGATCTTGCCCAGCGCAAAGGACTGCTGCCAGTGGTCCATGCTGCGCTCATGCCCATGTGCCAGAAAGATTTCAAATTGCTGCTGAACACCCTCGCCAAACGACTGCAAACCGTCAATCTCGGCCAGGCGTTTGCCCTCATAAGCAGCCAGAGGCAATTTGAGAATGCGCGTTGCCCCGGGATTGGATGACGCAATCGTGCCGTCGGCCCCGAGCACCATAACACCCGCTGTGAGATTGTCCAGAATGGTCTGCAGGTTGGCACGCGCCGCGTTGACCTGTTCCATGCTGATCTGCACCGCCTGCCTGGCCTCCAGAAGCTGCTGGGTCATGTCTGCGAAAGAGCGTGTCAAACCGTCAAGTTCATCCTTGCCACGCAGTGTGGCTTTGGGGGTAAAGTCACCTGCGGCCACTTCACGCACGCCATCGGCCAGCAGCAGCAGCGGCCTGGCAATCTGGTTGCCCAGCACCACAGCCAGCAGAACGGCGCCAAACACGGCCATGAACAGACTCAGAGTCAGGGTTCCGATGTACATGCGACGCAAGCCTTCCCGGGCCAGGGCACGCTCCTGGTATTCGCGGTTGGCTTGAGTCACAGCCAGCGCATTGGCCACCAGTGAAGACGGCAGCACCTTGACCGCCAGCAGGTAACGCGACTCACCGAAGGCTCCCAGCCCGGCGCTGTTGACCAGCGCCAGCACCTTGATTCGCGCCACAGACGGTTCGCCAGCCACACTGTCCTCCAACCCTTCAATCCAACTGATGGTGCGTTGCGTGCGGGCGGCACGGAATTGCTGTGGCGACGGCAGATCCGGGGTAAGCTGGAAACGTGATTGCCCGACTGCGGCCACCAGACGCCCGGAGGCACCCAGCAACATCAGGTCATCGGCACCCATCGCGTCGCGGGCCCGCTCCAGCGGCAAGGCGGCGCTGGCATCTGAGGTGTCTGCCAGCAAAGCGGCAGCGGAGCGGGTTTTGCCCAGCCAATCCGTTGACAAGGCCTCCAACGTGGTCCGGCCCAGGTTCAGTCCGGCCTCCAGCGCGCCCTCAACCTTGACATCAAACCAGCTTTCGATGGAGCGCGAGACGAACTGGTAAGACACCACATAGATGAGCATGCCAGGGGCAAAGCCGGCCAGCGCGAACACGGCCGCCAACTTGACCAGCAGGCGACTGCCAAATTTTCGTTGCCGCAGCCGTTTGAAAAGCCGATAGGCAATCCAGCAGATCACCAACAGCAGCAGGGCCGCCACCACCACATTGACCGCAAACAGGTTGGCGTAGTTGCGCTCGTAGAGCTCGCGGTTGGTGGTGGCCTGAGTCAGCAGGAACAACAACACCAACCCAACGGCCACCATGGCGGTCAGACCCAGCCCGATGGTCCAGCGCAGGGCGCGCGATGTCGGCTGCGCCGTCACGGCGGCCGTCTTGCCAGGGCTGCTCACTTGCCCCGCTCCACACCCAGCACCTGGGAAGCCGTGAGGGCGATCTGCCAGTCGGACTGGCCCAAAGTGCCAATCTGCAGCGGCCTGGGCAGTTGTGATGTATCCAGCGCAAAGCGGAACTCGACGATGTGCTGGGCGCCGGGTTCCAGGTCCGCCGCCTCGGCGATCTTCCAGCGGGAAAAGCGCCGTACAGCAGCCATGGCATCCGTCAGGGTGTCGAAATTGAGGTTCAGTGTCAGCCCCTGGGTGGCCTCGGTCATGTCACCTGACCCGATATTGAGCCGCCAACGTTGCGTCAAGGGGTGATAGGCCAGCCGCATCCGACGCTGGACCGAGGCAACCTTGCGATTGGTCCAATACCAGCGCTCACGCAGCAACTCAGCCTGCGCCACAAAATAAATTGGAATACCTTTGAGCAAGGCGTCTTCAACCACAACCGGCAGCTCAAACCGGAACTGTGCAGTCAGCCAGAGGGCGTCATCCGTACGCTCGAGCTTCAGCACGGGTGTGCGGCTGACGTCGGGCGCTTCGGTAGCCCAAGCCGGGCGCACCAGTCCCTGCGCCAACACCATGGCGACCACCAGCAGCCAGCAACGCCAGTTGCTAAGCGCCAGTTTTTTCGAGCAACGCGTAATAAAAGCCATCGTGGTCACCGATCAGATTGTCGGGCGCGAGCGTGCCTTGCGCACCCATGCCGGCCAACAAATGCCCGGGTGATGGCAATAAAGCCGCCTGGGTGTTGCTGGCAAGAAACGCCTTGATCTGTTGCTCACCCTCGGCCCGAAACACCGAACAGGTGCAATAAAGCAGACGACCACCGGGTTTGAGCAGCGGCCACAGCTGTGCCAGCAACCGGGCCTGGATGGCCGCCAATTGGGCAATGTCGGTCCGGCGGCGCAACCAGCGGATATCCGGATGGCGCCGCACGATGCCGGAGGCCGAACATGGTGCATCCAGCAGGATGGCGTCAAGGAGTTCACCGTTCCACCAGGACGACACTTGCGCCGCGTCCGCCGCAATGACCTCGGCCTTGAGCCCGAGGCGCCCCAGGGTTTGATGGATACGCTGGCAACGCTTGGCATCGACATCGAGCGCCGTCACGGCTGCATCGGCCAGCTCCAGCAAGTGTGCGGTTTTCCCCCCGGGGGCAGCACAGGCATCCAACACCCTCAGTCTTGGGCTGGTCGGCAAGCCAGCGAGTAACAAAGGAGCAGCCAGTTGGGCGGCACTGTCCTGCACCGACACCCAGCCATCGGCAAAACCGGGCAACTGCTGCACCGGGCAGGCTGATGCCAGCACCACACCCGCAGACCCGACGGGCGTGGCGGCAATGCCGGCCTCACGCAGCGCCACCAGGTACTGGGCCTGGGTGGTCAGGCGGACATTCACACGCAACACCATTGGCGCATGCTGGTCAGCCGCGGCCAGAATGGCTTGCCACTGCTTGGGCCAATCGGCCTGAAGCTGTTCAATCCACCAGGCCGGGTGATTCCAGCGCGCCACCGGGTCATGCTGAGTGCGCGCCAGCAGTGCCTCGCGCTCACGCAGGAACCGCCGCAGGCAGGCATTGACAAACGCGGCCTGAGGCTTGATGGCTGGAGTTTTCTTGGCACACTCCACCGCCTGGTTCACCAGCGTGAAGGCGTCGTAGCGCGCCGCATCGGGCCGCCATAACAGCGCCAGCGCGGTGCACAACAACGCATCCACCATCGGTGGTGGCGTGCGTGGTGCAAGCAACTTGCACAGAGCCTGGGCTTGCCCCAACGAACGCAGCACATCAAAGCTCAACGCCTGCACACCCGGGCGGCTGGCTGGCGCCACCGCATCCAGCGCAGCGGTCCCGGATTGCCCCCGGCTGACGGCCTGAAGAACTTGGGCGACTGCCTGCAATTGACGCCACAAAGGTGGCCGTTGGTCGTCGGTCATGGCAATTTTGACATAAAAAACGCCTCATGCCCGCATAAACAGGACATGAGGCGCTATACTTTATATAGCTAAAACTTACTCGGCGGCAGCGTCCTCGCCTTGTTCCGCTTCGCTTTCACCGGCCAGTTCGGCTGCTTCGGCTTCGGCAATGGCGCGGCGCTCGGCGTCATCCATGCTTTCGCGAACCTTGCGAGCTTCGTGGTAAGCCAGACCCGTCCCAGCCGGGATCAGACGGCCGACGATCACGTTTTCCTTCAGGCCACGCAGCTCGTCGCGCTTGCCCATGATGGCCGCTTCAGTCAACACACGCGTGGTCTCCTGGAAGGACGCGGCACTGATGAAGCTGTCAGTGGACAACGATGCCTTGGTGATACCCAGCAGCAGGTTGGTGTAGGTGGCGGGAATCTTGCCTTCGGCGCGCAACGCGTCGTTGGTATTGAGCATTTCCGAGCGCTCGACTTGCTCACCGACGATGTAGTTCGAATCACCGGCGCTCTCCACCACCACCCGGCGCAACATCTGGCGAACAATCACTTCAATGTGCTTGTCGTTGATCTTCACACCTTGCAAGCGGTAAACGTCCTGCACCTCATCCACGATGTAACGGGCCAGCTCTTCAGCACCCAGCAGGCGCAGGATGTCCTGCGGATCGGCCGGACCGTCCACCACGGTCTCGCCCTTGTTGACAATCTGGCCTTCGTGCACCAGGATATTTTTTTCCTTGGGCACCAGTTCTTCCCAGACCTTGCCGTCCGGGTCCGTGATCTGCAGGCGAATCTTGCCTTTGGTCTCCTTGCCGAACGAGATCGTGCCGGTCATTTCTGCCAGCACACCCTTGTCTTTGGGAGAACGGGCTTCGAACAACTCGGCCACACGCGGCAGACCACCAGTGATGTCGCGGGTCTTCTGGCCTTCTACCGGGATACGGGCCAGCACTTCGCCTGGGCCCACGTCCTGGCCATCACGCACCTGCACCAGCGCACCGATCGGGAAACCGATGGTCACCGAGTGGTCAGTGCCCGGAATCTTGACTTCGTTACCAGAGGCATCCACCAGTTTGACCTGGGGCCGAACCACCTTGGCAGAGCCGCGGCGTTTCGGATCGATGACCACCAGCGTCGACAGGCCGGTCACTTCGTCCACCTGCTTGGCAACCGTCAAGCCCTCTTCCACGTTCTCGAACTTGGCCTGACCGGCAAACTCGGTGATGATGGGGCGTGTCAGCGGATCCCAGTTGGCCAGGATGGTACCGGCCTTGATGGTCTGGTCGGCCTTGACCGTCAACACGGCGCCGTAAGGCACCTTGTGACGTTCGCGCTCACGACCATGCTCGTCATGGATGATGATCTCGCCAGAGCGGGAAATCACCACCAGCTCTCCCTTGCCATTGGTCACATAACGCATTGTGGCGTTGAAGCCGATGTTGCCGTTGGACTTGGCTTCCACGCTGGAAGCGATGGCGGCACGCGAAGCGGCACCACCGATGTGGAAGGTCCGCATGGTGAGCTGGGTACCCGGCTCACCAATCGACTGGGCAGCAATCACACCCACAGCTTCGCCGCCGTTGACCAGACCGCCACGGCCCAGATCCCGGCCATAACACTTGGCGCAAATACCGAAGCGGGTTTCGCAGGTGAGCGCAGTACGCACCTTGACCTCGTCGACACCGGCAAGCTCCAGCTCTTCAATCAGGTCTTCGTCCAGCATGGTGCCGGCAGTGGCCAGCACCGACTGGTTTTCTGGATGCAGGACGTCTTCAGCCGCGGTACGGCCCAGAATGCGGTCACGCAGGGATTCGATCACCTCACCACCTTCGACGATGGCGCGCATCAAATAGCCGGCATGGGTGCCGCAGTCCTGTTCGGTCACGACCAGATCCTGTGTCACGTCAACCAGACGACGGGTCAGGTAGCCCGAGTTCGCGGTTTTCAACGCGGTATCGGCCAAACCCTTACGGGCACCGTGGGTGGAGATGAAGTACTCCAGCACGTTCAGGCCTTCACGGAAGTTGGCGGTAATCGGTGTTTCGATGATGGAACCGTCTGGCTTGGCCATCAGACCCCGCATACCAGCCACCTGACGAATCTGCGCTGCAGAACCACGCGCGCCGGAGTCGGCCATCATGTAGATGGAATTGAACGACTCTTGCGGCACCCGGTTGCCATGGCGGTCAACGACCGTCTCTTTGGAGAGCTGGCCCATCATCACCTTGGACACTTCGTCGCCGGCCTTGCCCCAGATGTCCACCACCTTGTTATAACGTTCACCGGCAGTCACCAGACCTGAGGTGTACTGCTGGGCAATTTCCTTGACCTCTTTTTCGGCCCGCTCGATGATGCCGGGTTTCTCGGTCGGCACCAGCATGTCTTCGATCGAGATCGAGATACCGGCACGGGTGGCCAGTCGGAAACCGTATTGCAGCAGCTTGTCGGCAAACACCACCGTTTCTTTCAAGCCACACTTGCGGAACGAGGCGTTGATCAACCGGGAGATTTCCTTTTTCTTCAGGGCCTTGTTGATGAACTCGAACGGCAGGCCCTTGGGCAGGATTTCGGACAACAGGGCGCGACCAGCGGTGGTCTCCCACAGCTTGGTGGTCGGCACCAGTTCACCGGTCTTCTTGTTTTTGGTGTACTCGGTCAGACGCACGTTGATGCGTGAGCTCATTTCGACCTCACCCGCGTCAAAGGCGCGCTGGACTTCGGCCACATCGGCAAAGATCAAACCTTCACCCTTGCCATTGATACGGTCGCGGGTGGTGTAGTACAGGCCCAGCACCACGTCCTGCGACGGTACGATGGAAGGCTCACCATTGGAGGGGAACAGCACGTTATTGGAGGCCAGCATCAGGGTGCGAGCTTCCATCTGGGCTTCCACCGACAGCGGCACGTGAACAGCCATCTGGTCACCGTCGAAGTCGGCGTTGAACGCCGCGCAAACCAGCGGGTGCAGTTGAATGGCCTTGCCTTCGATCAGGATCGGTTCAAAGGCTTGGATACCCAAACGGTGCAGCGTTGGTGCACGGTTCAGCATCACGGGATGCTCTTTGATCACCTCTTCCAGAATGTCCCACACCACCGGGGTGCCAGATTCGACTTCCTTCTTGGCAGCCTTGATGGTGGTGGCGATACCCATGGCTTCCAGACGCGCGAAGATGAAGGGCTTGAACAACTCCAAGGCCATCAATTTCGGCAGACCGCACTGGTGCAGCTTGAGGGTTGGCCCCACCACAATCACGGAACGACCGGAGTAGTCCACACGCTTGCCCAGCAAGTTCTGACGGAAACGACCACTCTTGCCCTTGATCATGTCGGCCAGCGACTTGAGGGCACGTTTGTTGGCGCCGGTCATGGCCTTGCCGCGACGGCCGTTGTCCAGCAAGCTGTCAACCGCTTCCTGCAGCATGCGTTTTTCATTGCGTGCAATGATTTCGGGCGCTTTAAGTTCCAGCAAACGACGCAGACGGCTGTTGCGGTTGATGACGCGGCGGTACAGGTCGTTCAGGTCAGAGGTGGCGAAACGGCCACCGTCCAGCGGCACCAGCGGACGCAGGTCCGGCGGCAGCACTGGCAGCACATCCAGCACCATCCACTCGGGCTTGATGCCGGATTTCTTGAACGCTTCCAACAGCTTCAGACGCTTGGTGTTTTTCTTGATCTTGAGCTCGGAACCACTCGGGTCATTGCGCAGCTTCTCGATTTCGCTTTCAATATCGAGGTTCTGCAACAATTCCTTGACGCCTTCGGCACCCATCTTGGCCTGGAACTCGTCGCCGTATTCCTTGAACTTGGCGTCAAAGTCGTCTTCCGACATGATGCTGAATTTCTTCAGCGGGGTCATGCCGGGGTCGGTTACCACATACGCTTCAAAGTACAGCACGCGCTCGATATCGCGCAGCGTCATGTCCAGCACCAGGCCCAAGCGGCTGGGCAGGGACTTCAGGAACCAGATATGCGCACAAGGTGCAGCCAGGTCGATGTGGCCCATGCGCTCGCGGCGCACTTTGGTCTGGGTGACTTCAACGCCGCACTTCTCGCAGATCACGCCGCGATGCTTGAGGCGCTTGTACTTGCCGCACAAACATTCGTAATCTTTGATGGGACCAAAGATCTTGGCACAAAACAGGCCATCACGCTCGGGTTTGAAAGTCCGGTAGTTGATGGTTTCAGGTTTTTTGACTTCACCAAAAGACCAGGAACGAATCTTTTCGGGTGACGCCATGCCGATCTTGATGGCATCAAAATGTTCGTCGGGCGTGAACTGCTTGAACAGGTCGAGTAAAGACTTCATGACTGTTATTCCTCTATTCTCATCAATTACGAGCGTTCCAGCTCAATATCCAAGCCCAGCGAGCGGATTTCCTTGACCAGCACGTTGAACGACTCGGGCATGCCGGCTTCGATCGAGTGCTCACCCTTGACGATGCTCTCATACACCTTGGTTCGGCCCTGTACGTCGTCCGACTTGACCGTGAGCATTTCCTGCAGGGTATAGGCGGCACCATAGGCTTCCAGTGCCCACACCTCCATTTCACCGAAACGCTGACCACCAAACTGGGCTTTACCGCCCAACGGCTGTTGCGTGACCAGGCTGTATGGACCCGTTGAACGGGCATGCATTTTGTCGTCGACCAAGTGGTGCAGTTTGAGGTAATGCATATAGCCCACTGTCGTTGGGCGTTCAAAACGGTCGCCGGTCCGGCCATCATAGAGATAGGCTTGAGTTCGTGTTTCCGTCAACCCCTTGAGTTTGGCCAGATCATCCGGGAAGGCCAGTTTGAGCATGGCCCGGATTTCGTCTTCAGTCGCACCGTCAAACACGGGTGTTGCAAACGGCATGCCAGTGGTCAGGTTGTGCGCCATTTCCAACAACTGGTCGTCGTTAAGAACACTCAGGTCTTCCTTACGGCCCGTGCTGTTGTAGATATCTTCCAAGAACTTGCGCAGCTCGGCGACACGGGATTCGGCTTGCAGCATGTCGCCAATACGTTGGCCAATACCCTTGCCAGCCCAACCCAAATGCACTTCCAGCACCTGACCAACGTTCATCCGTGATGGCACGCCCAGCGGGTTCAGGACGATGTCGCAGGGCGTTCCGTCAGCCATATGTGGCATATCTTCCACCGGCACGATTTTGGAAACCACACCCTTGTTACCGTGGCGGCCGGCCATCTTGTCACCCGGCTGCAGATGACGTTTGACCGCTACATACACCTTGACCATTTTCAACACACCTGCGGGCAAATCATCACCCTGTGTCAGTTTCTTGCGTTTCTCTTCAAACGCTAGATCGAAACTGTGACGGGTCTGTTCCAGCGAGTTCTTGATGCTTTCCAGCTGCGCCGATGTGCCATCGTCTGCCGGGCGGATGTCAAACCAATGGAACTTTTCCACCGAAGCAAGATAAGCCTTGTCCAGCTTGGTGCCTTTGGCCAATTTTTGCGGGCCCCCGTTGGCCACTTTGCCCACCAGAAGCTTCTCGATACGGTCAAACGCATCTGCTTCCACGATGCGCAGCTGGTCGTTCAGATCAAGGCGGAAACGTTTGAGTTCGTCATCAATGATCTGCTGTGCACGACGGTCTCGGGTGATCCCTTCCCGGGTGAACACCTGCACATCAATCACAGTACCTTGAGAACCTTGATCCACTCGCAGCGAGGTATCTTTCACATCGCTGGCCTTTTCACCAAAGATGGCGCGCAGCAGTTTTTCTTCTGGCGTCAACGTGGTCTCACCCTTCGGCGTCACCTTGCCCACCAGTACATCTCCGGGCTGCACTTCAGCACCCACATAAATGATGCCGGACTCGTCCAGCCGGTTCAGTTGCTGTTCACTCAGATTTGGAATATCGCGTGTGATTTCTTCGGCACCGAGCTTGGTGTCACGCGCCATGACCACCAGTTCCTCGATGTGAATCGAGGTGTAGCGGTCTTCAGCCACCACACGTTCGCTGATCAAGATCGAGTCTTCGAAGTTGTAACCGTTCCAGGTCATGAAGCCAATCAACATGTTCTGACCCAGCGCCAGTTCACCCAGATCAGTGGACGCACCGTCAGCAATCACATCACCCTTGGCCAGCTTGTCACCTTTTTTGACAATCGGGCGCTGATGGATATTGGTATTCTGGTTGGAGCGTTGGTACTTGATCAGGTTGTAGATGTCTACACCAACTTCACCTGCTTGCGCTTCAGCGTCGTTGACACGAACCACGACACGGGTAGCATCAACATAGTCCACCACACCACCGCGACTGGCAGTCACCACCGTACCCGAGTCAATGGCAGCCACGCGCTCAATGCCTGTGCCCACCATCGGTTTTTCAGGACGCAACACCGGCACGGCCTGACGCGACATGTTCGCGCCCATCAACGCACGGTTGGCGTCATCGTGTTCCAGGAACGGCACCAACGATGCTGCCACCGATACGATCTGAGCAGGAGACACGTCCATGTACTGGACACGCTCAGCGCCGACCAGGATGGACTCGCCCGCTTCACGCGCGGAGATCAGGTCACCAGTCAGACGACCGTCCTTATCCAGCGTCGCATTGGCCTGGGCGATGACGTATTTGCCTTCTTCGATGGCAGACAGGTAATCAATGTCCATGGTCACCTTGCCATCCACCACACGGCGATACGGCGTTTCAATAAAACCGTATTCATTCAAACGTGCATACAGGGCCAGGGAGTTGATCAGACCGATGTTCGGACCTTCAGGCGTTTCAATCGGGCACACGCGGCCATAGTGGGTCACGTGCACGTCACGCACTTCGAAGCCAGCGCGTTCACGGGTCAAACCACCTGGGCCGAGGGCAGAGACGCGGCGCTTGTGCGTGATCTCGGACAGAGGATTGGTCTGGTCCATGAACTGGGACAGCTGGGATGCACCAAAAAACTCTTTCAACGCTGCCGAAATTGGCTTGCTGTTGATCAGGTCATGCGGCATCAGGGGTTCCTGCTCGGCCTGCCCCAGGCGTTCTTTCACGGCTTTTTCAATGCGTGCCAAACCCATGCGGTACTGGTTTTCAGCCAACTCACCCACACAACGCACGCGGCGGTTACCCAAATGATCGATGTCATCCACCTCACCGTGGCCATTGCGGAGATCCACCAGGATCTTGACCACAGCCAGAATGTCTTCGTTGGTGAGCACCATCGGGCCAGTGGACTCAGGGCGGCCCATCTTGGCATTGAATTTCATGCGTCCCACACGCGACAGGTCGTAGGTGTCCGGGTTGTAGAAGAGACGCTGGAACAGGGCCTGGACAGCATCTTCGGTCGGCGGCTCACCAGGCCGCATCATGCGGTAAATGGCCACCCGTGCTGCAAACTCATCTGCCGTTTCATCGGTGCGCAGGGTTTGCGAAATATAGGCGCCCTGATCCAATTCATTGGTGTAAATGCAAGCGAGGTCCTGAACACCGGCACTGCGCAGCTTTTTGAGCAAAACTTCCGTCAGCTCCTCATTGGCCTTGGCCAGGATTTCACCGGTATCGCCGTCCACCACATTGCGTGCGACCACACGACCGATCAGGAAGTCTTCCGGAACAGACACGTGCGTGGTGCCGGACTGCTCCATCTCGCGGGTGTGGCGAGCGGTGATCCGCTTGTCCTTGGCCACAACCACCTTGCCGCTCTTGTCGGTGATATCGAAGCGCGCAATCTCACCACGCAGACGCTCGGCCACAAATTCCATTTGGGCACCACTGTCCATCAAGCGGAAATTGTCATTCACGAAGAAGTTGGCGAGGATGGACTCGTTATTGAGACCAATTGCCTTGAGCAAAATGGTGACTGGCATCTTGCGGCGGCGGTCAACCCGGAAATACAGAATATCTTTGGGGTCAAATTCGAAGTCAAGCCACGAGCCGCGGTAAGGGATGATCCGCGCCGAAAACAGCAACTTGCCTGAACTGTGCGTCTTGCCCTTGTCATGCTCAAAAAAGACACCCGGAGAGCGGTGCAGCTGAGACACGATCACACGTTCGGTGCCATTGATCACAAAAGAGCCTTTTTCGGTCATCAGGGGGACTTCACCCATGTAAACCTCTTGCTCCTTGACTTCCTTGACCACCTTGTTTTGCGTCGTGGAGGATTCACGGTCATAGATGATCAATTGCACCTTGGCACGCACAGCAGATGCATAAGTCAGACCACGAGTCTGGCATTCACGAACATCAAAAGCCGGTTTCGCCAAGTTGTACTCAAGGTACTTCATCTCGACAAAACCATTGTGCGAAACGATCGGGAAAGCGGCATCAAACGCAGCCTGCAGACCTTCGGTCGATCGTTTTTTGGGAGCTATATCGGCTTGAAGAAATGCGGTGTAGGCATCTTTTTGCATTTGCAGCAGGTACGGAATTTCCAGTACGCTGTCGCGACTGCCAAAACTTTTACGGATTCGTTTGCGTTCGGTGTATGAGTAAGCCATGAAATCTCCGGGCAACTGAGGAACCTGGCGGGTCCTGGACGACTTAAGTTCTTGGCGATTGGCCGCTACCAATCAATGGCGGACGATCGCACCTTGCATGCGACCCGAACCAAGGCATCTTCTTCTGTCGGGATGAGAAGACACTGAAAAAAAGTCTATTGGCCGTTTTTCAGTGTGTTCTTCAGAAACACCAAAGGCTGGAGGCCTTTAAAAGCACTCCAGCCCTGGCACTAACTTCAATTACTTGAGTTCGGCCTTGGCGCCTGCCTCAACCAGCTTCTTCAAAGCGGCGTCGGCATCAGCTTTGGACACGCCTTCCTTGACGTTCTTCGGAGCGCCATCAACCATGTCCTTGGCTTCTTTCAGACCCAAGCCAGTGATTTCACGCACGGCCTTGATGACCGATACCTTGTTGGCGCCTGCGTCAACCAGAACCACGTTGAATTCAGTCTTTTCTTCAGCAGCTGCAGCAGCACCACCGCCAGCAGCAGCAGGAGCGGCCATGGCGGCTGCACTCACGCCAAATTTCTCTTCGATGGCTTTCACCAGGTCGTTGAGTTCCATGACCGTCATGCTGTCCAGCGCGGTCAAAAATGCGTCTTTATCGAATGCCATTTTGATTTCCTAACAATATTGGTTACTAATTGCTGCGAGCGATCAAGCTGCAACTGCCTCAGCCGGGGCTTCTGCGCCACCGCCTTTTTGCTCCGCCAAAGCCGCCAACACGCGCGCAGTGCGCGAGATGGGGGACTGCATCAAGCCCAGCAACTGAGCCAGCAGAACTTCCTTGGACGGAATGCTGGCCAACTGCTTCACACCCTCGACATCCAGGGCCTTACCTCCGTAGGCGCCACCGCGAATCACCAATTTGGCATTGGTTTTGGCGAATTCAGCCACCACTTTTGCGGCAGCCACAGCGTCTTCAGAAAAGCCATAGATCAGCGGACCAGTCATCTGGTCAGACACGATCTCAAAACTGCTACCAGCCACAGCACGGCGAGCCAGCGTGTTTTTCAAAACACTCAGGCTGACACCGTTGCTGCGCGCTGTCGAGCGCAATTGAGTCATGTCGGCAACCGTGATACCCCGGTATTCCGCCATCACGAGCGTTTGAGCTTTAGCGGCGAGGCCAGTCACATCACTGATGACCGCTTCTTTCTCACTGCGATTTAAACTCAAGGTCTACTCCTTCAAAATGTGTCTTTTGGCAACGATCATTTCGCAACCTCTGGACACGCCATATATCAGCGACCAACTGTTCAGGAATTTTTCAATTCTTTAGCAGCGGGTACGCCATCTGCGTTGGCTTGGTCATTAAGCGCATCATCCGTTAAACGATCTGCACACCAACGGTCTTGGATGGCCTGCTCACGCCTCTCAGCGCTTGCAGCCCACCACATCAGACGCTCCTTTCAGAACGCCAGATTTCTCACATCAAGCAGCAACCGATTGCAGATCAACACGAACACCAACACCCATGGTGCTCGATACCGCGACCTTGCGCAAATACAAACCTTTGCTGGTTGCCGGTTTGGCCTTGGCCAAGGCGTCCACCAAAGCAGCCAGGTTGTCTTTCAGCTTGTCGTTATCAAATGAGCGGCGACCAATGGTGGAATGCACAATCCCTGCCTTGTCAACACGGAATTGCACTTGACCAGCCTTGGCGTTACGCACAGCAGTAGCGACATCTGGTGTCACAGTGCCCACCTTGGGGTTAGGCATCAAGCCACGCGGACCAAGGATCTGACCCAATGTACCCACCACGCGCATCGCATCGGGAGCAGCAATCACCACGTCAAAAGGCATGTCACCAGCCTTGACCATGGCAGCCAAGTCGTCCATCCCAACAATGTCAGCACCTGCCGCCTTGGCTTCTTCTGCCTTGGCTCCCTGTGCGAACACAGCGACCCGCTTGGTCTTGCCGGTACCGTGAGGCAAAACAACGGCACCACGCACCACCTGATCAGATTTCTTGGCATCAATGCCAAGCTGAACGGCCACGTCAATGGACTCATCGAACTTGGCGCTAGCACAATCTTTCACCAGAGCCAGCGCATCACCAATAGCGTATAACTTGCTGCTGTCAACTTTGCCTTGCAAAGCCTTTTGTTTTTTTGTCAAGCTGGCCATTTACACGCCCTCCACATTCACGCCCATCGAGCGCGCTGAACCAGCGATCGTCCGAACCGCAGCATCCATGTCGGCAGCGGTCAGGTCTTTCATTTTGGTCTTGGCAATTTCTTCAAGCTGTGCACGAGTAATCTTGCCGACCTTGTCTTTGTTGGCGCGAGCAGACCCCTTGTCAATCTTGATCGCCTTCTTGATCAGCACCGATGATGGTGGCGACTTGATCACAAAGGTGAAGCTCTTGTCAGCAAAAGCGGTGATAACCACAGGCAGCGGCAGACCCGGCTCAACACCTTGGGTTTGGGCATTGAACGCCTTGCAAAACTCCATGATGTTCAAGCCACGCTGACCCAAAGCTGGACCAATCGGGGGGGATGGATTGGCTTTGCCTGCTGGAACTTGCAGTTTGACAAAACCGACGATTTTTTTCGCCATGGTTTACTCCTAGCGGGTACAAACGCCAACGTCTGCTTTCAGCATACGCCAGCTCCCCGACATTAACGACTCACATTAAAAACCTTGATACCGAGCCGGAAAGCATCAAGACAGAAAACAAACCAAAGACAGCCCACAAGGCTGCCTTCGCAAACTCACATCAGGTTTTTTCAACCTGAGAAAACTCCAATTCAACCGGCGTGGAACGACCAAAAATAGTCACAGCCACACGCACCTTGCTCTTGTCATAGTTGACTTCTTCAACAGAGCCATTGAAATCTGCAAATGGACCTTCCTTGACACGCACAAACTCTCCCACCACAAATTCAACCTTGTGACGAGGCTTATCAGTCCCCTCCTGCATCTGACTGACGATTTTCATGACCTCAGCCTCAGAAATTGGCGAGGGCCGGGTTTTACCGCCACCTACAAAACCAGTGACCTTGTTGGTATGTTTGACCAAATGCCAAGTGTCGTCATCCATGACCATCTCAACCAGCACATAACCCGGGAAGAATTTGCGCTCAGTGGTTTTCTTTTGACCATTTTTGATCTCAACCACTTCTTCCATGGGAACAAGAATGCGCCCGAACTTGGACTGCATTCCAGAGCGGTTGATTCTTTCAATGATGTTGCGCTCGACAGCCTTTTCCATGCCGGAATAAGCGTGCACAACGTACCAACGCAAATCCGGATTTGACGCTGCTGTAGCCAGCGTTTGTGCTGCAGACGGCATGCTTGGCGTGGAGGTTTCTACAACATCATTCATCATTTTTTCCATCCAAGAATCAGGTCGTAAAAAACCCATTCAAGGGTTTTGTCTGTCAGCCACAAGAACAATGCCATGACAAAAACAAATCCAAACACATACAACGTCATCTGGATAGCTTCACGGCGTGCCGGCCAGACTACTTTTTTCATTTCCCGGACCGCATCCTGACCAAAGGCCATCAAAGCCTTGCCAGTTTCAGACAGGAAAAAAATGACCACCGCAACAGCCAAACCCACCAACAAACCCAACCACTGGAATAACGGCCCCTGTTTGCCCAAGGCATAGTACCCAACCAGCGACACAGCAACCATGGCTGCAGCTGCAGCCAGCTTAGCTTTATCCGCTGTGGTATTGACGGTTTGAACTTGTGTAGTAGCCATTGTCAGTTGATCTTGTGCTTGTTAACTAGCCATTACTTTGGCGCCTTCCAGACGCACAAGCCCGCCGTTTGCACAGCGGGCTTCTTGGAATGCCACCTCTTGGCCAAATCAGGTGGCAGGGGCAGTAGGAATCGAACCTACAACCTTCGGTTTTGGAGACCGACGCTCTGCCAATTGAGCTATGCCCCTACATTCAAAAATACCAAAGGCTACCAGGCAACCCTGTACAGCCCGAGCCTCTCAATCAAGCAATGATCTTAGCCACGACGCCAGCGCCAACCGTCTTGCCACCTTCACGGATAGCAAAGCGCAGGCCTTCTTCCATGGCGATCGGGGCAATCAGCTTCACAGTGATCGACACGTTGTCACCAGG